>NZ_PYUK01000004.1:0-403188 GCF_003097365.1 Pseudomonas sp. B1(2018) | reverse complement strand
ACCACTCAGGCGCTGGTGATACTGGCTCGCAAGCTTGCTCGGGTCGTATTCGCCCTGCTGAAAGGACAGAGCGAATATCAACCCAAAGCCGGTTGAGGGCTTCCCCTCAACCATAGAATCTCCCACAATTTAAAGCGAGGTGCCTGTTACTTGGTCCAGTCAGCCACGCGCTCAGGATGTTTGGCGACCCAGTCCTTCGCTGCGGCTTCAGGTTTGGCACCGTCCTGAATCGCCAGCATCACCTGGCCGATTTCATCCTTGGACTCCCACTGGAAGTTCTTCAGGAACTTGGCCACTTCCGGTGCCTTGGCCTCAAGCCCTTTGCTGCCGATGTTGTTCACGGTTTCTGCCGCGCCATACACGCCTTTCGGATCTTCGAGGAAGCGCAGTTTCCACTTGGCGAACATCCAGTGCGGTACCCAGCCGGTGACGGCGATGGATTCGTTTTTCTTCTCGGCACGGGTCAGCTCGGCAATCATGCCGGCGCCGGAACTGGCCTTGAGTTGATAACCGGTCAGGTCGTAGTCCTTGATGGCCTGGTCGGTCTTGAGCATCACGCCTGAACCGGCGTCGATGCCGACGATGCGATTCTTGAAGGTGTCGTCGGTTTTCAGGTCCTCGATCGACTTGGCTTTGACGTACTCCGGCACGATCAATCCGATTTTTGCATCCTTGAAGTTCGGGCCGTAATCGACGACCTGATCCTTGTTCTTCGTCCAGTATTCGCCGTGAGTCACCGGCAGCCAGGCCGACAGCATGGCGTCGAGCTTACCGGTCGCCACGCCCTGCCACATGATCCCGGTGGCAACGGCTTGCAGCTTCACGTCATAACCGAGTTTCTGCCTGATCACTTCGGCCGCCACGTTGGTCGTGGCAACGCTGTCCGACCAGCCATCGACGTAACCGATGGTCACTTCCTTCCCGGCGGCACTGGCCACGGTAGAGCTGATCGCCAGCACCAAAGCGGCACCTGCGCCCAAGAGTCGTCGCATCTTCATCGTTACTTCCCCGAAAGTGCTGCGCTCGACGGATGCCGAGTCGCTTAAACGTATTGTTATGGTGCACAGCGCCCCCATCACGCCTCACAGCAAACTCGTCCCGACATCAGCGGAGTACTGACGCCTCGATAATCAACCTGACGCTCATCGCGACCTGCTCTGCCAGCGACCTCAAGGCATCGAGAAACGACATCAGAAAGCCATTAATCCTGACCACGACAAACGCACCTGCCAAACCGCCCGAACTTTGCATGTCAAAATCATGCAGGCCACCAAGCGCGCGGTAAATGCAGGTAACATGCGCCGCTTTGCTCCCACACGGCCTGACCATGTCCGCGACATCCCGCTTTCCTTTTGCTGCTTATCTATTCGCTTGCCTGCTCGGGCTGTTTGCCCTTGGCGGCTTCTGGTACGGCCTTGGCAAACCGGTGATCCTGCCGGACGCGGCCAGCGCCACGCACAAGCTGCAATGCGCGTCCTATACGCCGTTCGACAAGGACCAATCGCCGTTCGACGTGCCATTCAACTTGCGCCCCGAACGTATGGATGCCGACCTCGCACTGCTGTCAAAAAGCTTCGAATGCATCCGCACCTATTCCATGACCGGCCTTGAAGCCCTGCCGGACCTTGCACGCAAGCACGGTTTGAAGTTGATGATCGGCGCCTGGGTCAACAGCAACCCGGTGGACACTGAAAAAGAAGTCGACCTGCTGATCGCTTCGGCCAACGCCAACCCGGATGTGGTCAGCGCAGTGATCGTAGGCAACGAAACCCTGCTGCGCAAGGAAGTCACCGGTGCGCAATTGGCGAGGCTGATCAACAAGGTCAAGAGCCAGGTCAAACAGCCCGTCACCTATGCCGACGTCTGGGAGTTCTGGCTCAAGCACCCTGAAATTGCCCCTGCCGTGGACTTTCTGACCATCCATTTGCTGCCGTACTGGGAGGACGATCCATCGAACATCGACGCCGCCCTGCAACATGTGGCGGAAGTGCGTCAGGTGTTCGGCAACAAATTCGCGCCCAAGGACATACTGATCGGCGAAACCGGCTGGCCCAGCGAAGGCCGCCAGCGCGAAACCGCCCTGCCGAGCCGGGTCAATGAAGCCAAATTCATTCGTGGTTTTGTCGCCATGGCCGAGCAGCAAGGCTGGCATTACAACCTGATCGAAGCCTTCGACCAGCCATGGAAACGCGCCAGTGAAGGCGCGGTCGGCGGCTACTGGGGACTGTTCGATGCCGATCGCCAGGACAAGGGTGTGCTGGCCGGGCCAGTGACAAACGTCCCGTACTGGTCGCAATGGCTGGCGGTGGGCGGCCTGATCTTTATCGGCACCCTGCTGCTTGGCGGCCGGGTTCGCACGACGCGCGCGGCGCTGGTGCTACCACTGCTCGGCGCATTGGCCGCTTGCTCGATTGGCGCCTGGGGCGACCTGGCACGTGTCACCACTCGCTTCACCAGTGAATGGCTGTGGGTCGGGTTGCTGACCGTACTGAATCTGCTGGTGCTGGCCCATGCAGCACTGACGCTGAGTCCGCGTGACGGGTGGCGCGGGCGGGCTTTCGATTTACTGGAGCGCCGTGCTGGCTGGCTGGTTGCAACGGCAGGTTTCGCGGCGGCCGTGATGATGCTGGAACTGGTATTTGACCCGCGTTATCGCAGCTTCCCCAGCGTGGCGTTCATCGTACCGGCGCTGGTCTACCTGTGCCGCCCGGTGAGCGCGCCGCGCCGGGAAATCGCCCTACTGACTTTCATCATTGGCGCCGGCATCGCACCGCAACTGTTTCGCGAAGGTTTACTGAACCAGCAGGCCTGGGGCTGGGCGCTGGTGAGTGTGTTGATGGTTGTTGCGTTGTGGCGTTGCTTGCGGGTTCGCACAGCTTGATTTCGCATTGACCCGACTGGCCTCATCGCGAGCAAGCTCGCTCCCACAATTGATCTTTATCGCACACGGACTTTGTGTTCACTGAAGATCCACTGTGGGAGCGAGCTTGCTCGCGATAGCGGACTATCAGGCGCTGCGGGAAGCCCTGACCAACCGCAACCCCGCAATCACCACCGCAAACACCGCCAGCGTGGTGTTGTACAACGCCAGCGCCGGGAAGCCGAACACCAGCGCCAGCACCGCCAGCCACCAGCCTGCCCGCCCCGGCACGATAAAGCCGATGATCGCCGTGCCCAGCGCAGCCCAGCCCAGAACCCCGAAGTGAATCATCAGGCCCAGGTTCGAACGCACCTGGCATTCCCAACGGCTTGCCTCATCCACGCAAATGCCGACCCATTGCGCATCCTCCATGAAGCCATAACGCGCGCCATAACTGGCGGCCAGCCACACAGGCAGCAAAACAAGCAACAGGATCACGGGCAGGCGGCGAGACATGAAACACTCCAATTGGCGAAAAACGGCGGCCAGCTTAATCGCCCTTGAACCTTTCGCAAGCTATAACAACTGTTAACTGGGCATTCAATCGCTGCAAAGTGTATCGTCCAGCTACTATAACTTCGAAATCAGGCCTGTTTGGTGCCGAGGCTTGGCACTTTGGCGCGTATCCGGTGGTCATAGCCTGCGAATTTCATTTGACACCTTCTTCTAAGGGATTTAGTCATGCTCCGCTCCTTGCGCTTCGCCGCCCTGTTTGGCGGCCTTATATTGAGTGCGTCCGCACTGGCGGTCGACGTTGACGCCGCCAGTTATGGCTACCCCCTGACCAACCCGTTCGAGGCGACCATTGCGACCACGCCGCCGGACCTGCGTCCGGAACTCCCCCTGGACGATGACATCGATCAGACCGTGCGCAGCGTCACCTTGCGTCCGGAACGGGCGTTCGAATTACCGGACAATTTCTGGGCAGTCAAGAAACTCGACTACCGCATTGCCACGCAGGATCACGCCGCGCCGCTGATTTTCCTGATCGCCGGCACCGGTGCGCGCTATGACAGCAGCCTGAACGAATACCTGAAGAAGCTCTATTACAAAGCCGGCTACCACGTGGTGCAGTTGTCATCGCCCACCAGCTATGACTTCATCAGTGCCGCCTCGCGCTTCGCCACACCGGGCGTTTCCAAGGAAGACGCCGAAGATCTGTACCGGGTGATGCAGGCCGTGCGGGCACAGAACCCGAAAGTGCCCGTCACCGATTACTACCTGACCGGGTATAGCCTGGGGGCACTGGATGCCGCTTTCGTCGCGCACCTGGACGAAACCCGCCGCAGCTTCAACTTCAAGAAAGTCCTGCTGCTCAACCCGCCAGTCAACCTCTACACCTCGATCACCAACCTCGACAAGCTGGTCCAGACCGAGGTCAAGGGCATCAACAACAGCACCACGTTCTATGAACTGGTTCTGAACAAACTGACCCGCTACTTCCAGCAGAAGGGCTACATCGACCTCAACGATGCCCTGCTCTACGACTTCCAGCAGTCCAAGCAGCACCTGACCAACGAACAGATGGCCATGTTGATCGGCACCTCGTTCCGCTTCTCGGCGGCCGACATTGCCTTTACCTCGGACCTGATCAACCGTCGCGGCCTGATCACCCCGCCCAAGTTCCCGATCACCGAAGGCACCAGCCTCACGCCATTCCTCAAGCGTGCGCTGCAATGCGACTTCGACTGCTACATCACCGAACAAGTGATCCCGATGTGGCGCGCCCGAACTGACGGCGGCAGCCTGCTGCAATTGATTGATCAAGTGAGCCTGTACGCGCTGAAGGACTATCTGCACGAAAGCCCGAAAATCGCCGTCATGCACAACGCCGACGACGTGATCCTCGGTCCTGGAGACCTGGGCTTCCTGCGCAAGACCTTCGGTGATCGCCTGACCGTTTACCCGCACGGGGGCCACTGCGGCAACATTAACTACCGCGTCAACAGCGACGCCATGCTGGAGTTCTTCCGTGGCTAAATACCTCCTGCTTTTCGCAGCGTTACTCTGTGCAGGCGTCGCGCAAGCCGACAACAGCAAGGCCAACGCTCCCGTGGTCGTCGACAGTGACGGCTTCAAGGAACCGTTGAGCAAACTCAAGTTCAACCCGGGGCTGGACCAGCGCGAATTCGAGCGTTCGACGCTCAGCGCACTGGCCGTCTACGATCCGCTGGAAGAGTGGAACCGGCGCGTCTACCACTTCAACTACCGCTTCGACCAATGGGTATTCCTGCCAGTGGTCAATGGTTACCGCTACGTCACCCCGAGCTTCCTGCGCACCGGCGTCAGCAACTTCTTCAACAACCTCGGCGATGTGCCGAACCTGTTGAACAGCCTGCTGCAACTCAAGGGCCAGCGCTCACTGGAAACCACCGGGCGACTGCTGCTCAACACCACCCTCGGCATCGCCGGCCTGTGGGACCCGGCTACCGCCATGGGCCTGCCGCGCCAGAGCGAGGACTTCGGCCAGACCCTGGGCTTCTACGGCGTGCCGGGCGGCGCTTACTTCGTCCTGCCGATCCTCGGTCCGTCGAACCTGCGTGATACCGGCGGCCTGGTAGTGGATTACACGGCCGAGAATGCGATCAACTTCCTCAACGTGGCCGAGGTCAGCTCCAACCACCCGGAAGTCTGGGTCCTGCGCGGCATCGACAAGCGCAACCAGACCACCTTCCGTTATGGCCAGCTGAACTCGCCATTCGAGTACGAGAAAGTGCGTTACGTGTATACCGAAGCGCGCAAGTTGCAGATTGCCGAGTAATTTCGGCAGCCGAAAAACACTGTGGGAGCGGGCTTGCTCGCGAATAGGGTGTGTCAGACAACCTTTTTGGTGACTGACACACCCTATTCGCGAGCAAGCCCGCTCCCACATTTGTTTAGCGTTGTCTTCAGCCTTTCAGGGCTTTCCAGATCTTGCCGACAGCCATAACCCCAGCCAACACCACCGCCCCCGCCACAATCCCCGCCACGCCATTGAGCAACACCGGCACGATAAATCCGCCACTGCCTGCCGCTGCGCCAACACTTTCGATCCAGTGATGCACCACCGGCACACCGTGCGTGAGAATCCCGCCGCCGACCAGGAACATCGCCGCGGTGCCGATCACCGACAGGCTCTTCATCATGTACGGTGCCGCACGCAGAATCCCGCCGCCGATGCTTTTCGCCATCTGCCCGGGTTTTTGGGTCAACCACAGGCCAAGGTCGTCGAGCTTGACGATACCCGCCACCAGTCCGTACACACCGACCGTCATGACAATGGCAATGCCTGAAAGCACGATGATTTGCTGAGTCAATGGCGCACCGGCCACGGTGCCCAAGGTAATGGCGATGATTTCCGCCGAAAGAATGAAGTCGGTGCGGATCGCGCCTTTGATCTTGTCCTTCTCGAACGCCACCAGGTCAGTGGCAGGATCGGCCACCGCCTCGACCAGCTGCGCATGCGCGACGGCGTCTTCAGCCTTGCTGTGCAGGAACTTGTGGGCAAGTTTTTCAAAGCCTTCGAAGCACAGATAAGCGCCGCCGACCATCAACAACGGCGTGACCAGCCACGGAATGAACGCACTGATCGCCAACGCCGACGGCACCAGGATCAATTTATTGATGAACGACCCCTTGGCGACCGCCCAGACCACCGGGATTTCCCGCTCGGCCCGCACGCCGCTGACTTGCTGGGCATTGAGTGCCAGGTCGTCACCGAGTACGCCGGCCGTTTTCTTGGCGGCCATTTGGGTCATCAATGAGACGTCATCCAGCACGGCCGCGATGTCGTCGATCAGTACCAGCAAACTGCTTCCTGCCATGAATCTTGTTTCCTTCTGCAATGAATGCGCAGCAGCATAGCGCGGCATCACGGGCTGCGGTGCATTCTTGAGCGCCGCGCGAGGCCGGTGATACCATGCGCAACCGCCAGAACAGGCAAGGAATCACCGGGTTTATGAGCACTATCCGCGAGCGCAACAAACAACTGATCCTGCGTGCCGCCAGTGAGGAATTCGCCGACAAAGGCTTCGCTGCGACCAAAACCAGCGACATCGCAGCCAAGGCGGGATTGCCCAAGCCCAACGTCTACTACTACTTCAAATCCAAGGAAAACCTCTACCGCGAGGTCCTGGAAAGCATCATCGAGCCGATCCTGCAGGCTTCGACGCCGTTCAATCCGGACGGCGAACCCGGTGAAGTGCTCAGCGGCTACATTCGCTCGAAAATCCGCATCTCCCGCGACCTGCCTTTCGCCTCCAAGGTGTTCGCCAGCGAAATCATGCACGGCGCACCCCACCTGAGCACCGACCTGGTCGAACAGCTCAATGGCCAGGCCAAACACAACATCGAGTGCATCCAGACCTGGATCGACCGCGGACAAATCGCCCCCATCGACCCCAACCACCTGATGTTCAGCATCTGGGCCGCCACCCAGACCTACGCCGACTTCGACTGGCAGATCACCGCCATCACCGGCAAGGCGAAGCTGGATGAAGAAGATTACGAAGCGGCGGCGCAGACGATTATCCGGTTGGTGCTCAAGGGGTGTGAGCCGGAGCGGTAGACCGCATCAAGGCTATTCGCGAGCAAGCCCACTCCCACAGGGAATTTGCAACACCATGGATCCAATGTGGGAGCGGGCTTGCTCGCGAATGGCGGCAACCCGGTTTTAGATCAAACCCAGATCGCATCCCACAATGGATAGTCACCCAGCTTCCCGACCAGTCCTGCCCGCAATGGGTTAGCTACGACATATCGAGCCAGCTTTACCAGGTCTTCCTCTTTCCGCAGTGCATGATCATGAAAGCCTTGCTGCCAAAGGCTGCCTGTTCTACTGAGCGCCGAATTGACCGCACGAGTGCTCAGGGATTTCGCCTGACACATCAATTGCGCCAACGTCCCCTTTTGCAACTGAATCAGCCAATGAAAATGATCCGGCATGACCACCCAGGCCAGTGTGTCGGCAAAGCCGTCATCCTGTGCTTGCCTGAATTGGTGAACAACCAGTCTGCCAAGGGTGTAATCCCTGAAAACAGGTTCTCGTTTCAAGGTATTGGCAGTCAGTAGATAGATGCGATTTTGCTCGGCGTAGCGGCCGATGCGCAGGCGGTGTGATGCTGACAGCTCAGGCATTCCTTGCCCTCTCTCATGTTGAAGTCATGAAAAGGCTAGTTCAGGGCCACGGACCAATGGGGTAGAGCTTTAGCTGGATGTGTCTGGGAGATCGCTTTCGCGAGCAAGCCCGCTCCCACAGGGGATTTGCAACACCGTAGATCCAGTGTGGGAGCGGGCTTGCTCGCGAAAGCGGTAGATCAGTCAGCGAAGATCAAGCAGCCACCCCCGCATCCGCCACCAACCCCAACGCCTCGATGGCATTGATCGCGCACTGCTCGTCAACATCCGAAAGATCGCCGCTGATCCCCACCGCCCCCAGCACATTCCCGTCCTGATCCCGCACCAGCACACCACCCGGTGCCGGCACGACACTGCCCTGCCCCAGGCTGTTCAACGCGGCGATAAACGCCGGGCGTTGCTGGGCGTCCAGCGCCAGCAGGCGTGAGCCCTTGCCCAGCGCAATGGCGCCCCAGGCCTTGCCGATGGCGACGTGCGGGCGCAGCAGGCTCGCGCCGTCTTCGCGTTGCAGGGTGATCAGATGCCCGCCGGCATCCAGTACCGCGATGGTCAAGGGTGCCGCGGCGATTGCACGCCCTGCGTTGATGGCCTCGTTGACCAGGTTGACTGCGACTTTCAAGGTTAAAGCGCTCATGGTGCCGTCCTCATTTTGTTATAGGGAAAGTCGTGGGGCTGCGCTTTTGTGCCGCAGCCCGATGCCACAAATAGAACACAATGAATTATTTTTTTGTATACAATAATTCTCGAAAGGCGCCACATGCGACGAAAAGCCACAGTAGAACTGGCTTCCGACGAATGAAACAAGCGCTTGAGAAAATGGATTGACCTGCGCCGTCCGCCGTGAATACACTCTGCGCAAAGCCACTTGTATACAATTACAAAACGTAAAGAGGCACAAAACCATGAGCAAAATGAGAGCAATCGAAGCCGCCGTTCTGGTGATGCGCCGTGAAGGGGTCGATACCGCTTTTGGCATCCCGGGTGCCGCCATCAACCCGCTGTACTCCGCCCTGCAAAAGGTCGGCGGCATCGATCACGTACTCGCTCGCCACGTTGAAGGCGCCTCGCACATGGCCGAGGGCTACACCCGTACCAAGGCCGGCAACATCGGCGTGTGCATTGGCACTTCCGGCCCTGCCGGCACCGACATGGTCACCGGGCTCTACAGCGCCTCGGCCGACTCGATTCCAATCCTCTGCATCACAGGGCAAGCACCCCGCGCCCGTATGCACAAGGAAGACTTCCAGGCTGTCGACATCACCAGCATCGTCAAGCCAGTCACCAAGTGGGCGACCACCGTTCTGGAACCGGGCCAGGTGCCTTACGCGTTCCAGAAAGCCTTCTATGAAATGCGCTCCGGCCGTCCAGGCCCGGTGCTGATCGACCTGCCGTTCGACGTACAGATGGCGGAAATCGAATTCGACATCGACGCTTACCAGCCACTGCCGCTGGCCAAGCCGACCGCCAGCCGGGTTCAGGTCGAGAAGGCCCTGGCCTTGCTGGATCAGGCCGAGCGTCCATTGCTGGTGGCCGGTGGCGGCATCATCAATGCCGACGCCAGCGATCTGCTGGTGGAGTTCGCCGAGCTGACCGGTATTCCGGTTGTCCCGACCTTGATGGGCTGGGGCACCATTCCCGACGATCACCCGCTGATGGTAGGCATGGTTGGCTTGCAGACCTCGCACCGCTACGGCAACGCGACCATGCTCAAGTCTGACGTGGTGCTGGGCATCGGTAACCGTTGGGCCAACCGTCACACCGGTTCGGTCGACGTCTACACCGAAGGCCGCAAGTTCATCCACGTCGACATCGAAGGCACGCAGATCGGCCGCGTGTTCACCCCGGACCTGGGCATCGTGTCCGACGCCGCTGCCGCGCTGACCGTGTTCATCGAAGTCGCTCGCGAATGGCAAGCCGCCGGCAAGCTGAAGAACCGCAGCGCCTGGCTGCAAGACTGCCAGCAGCGTAAAGCCAGCCTGCAGCGCAAGACTCACTTCGACAACGTGCCGGTCAAGCCGCAGCGCGTTTACGAAGAGATGAACCAGGTGTTCGGCAAGGACACCTGCTACGTCAGCACCATCGGTCTGTCGCAGATTGCCGGCGCGCAGTTCCTGCACGTCTACAAGCCGCGTCACTGGATCAACTGCGGTCAGGCAGGCCCTCTGGGCTGGACCATTCCGGCAGCGCTGGGTGTGGTCAAGGCTGATCCGAACCGTAAAGTCGTGGCCCTGTCGGGGGACTATGACTTCCAGTTCATGATCGAGGAATTGGCGGTGGGCGCGCAGTTCAAGTTGCCGTACATCCACGTCGTGGTGAACAACTCGTACCTGGGCCTGATCCGCCAGGCACAGCGCGGTTTCGACATGGACTACTGCGTACAGCTGTCCTTCGACAACCTGAACGCACCGGAACTCAACGGCTACGGTGTGGACCACGTCGCGGTGGCCGAAGGCCTGGGCTGCAAGGCTCTGCGTGTGTTCGAACCGGCTCAGATCCAGCCTGCCCTGCGCAAGGCTCAGGAACTGATCGAAGAGTTCAAGGTTCCGGTGATCGTCGAGATCATCCTGGAGCGCGTGACCAACATTTCCATGGGCACCGAGATCAACGCCGTCAACGAATTCGAAGACCTGGCGCTGGTCGGCGACGACGCACCGACTGCGATTTCGCTGCTGGACTAACTGCTGACCGCTCCCACAAGGGACCTCATACATATACGGGAGACCACCATGCCGCGTTTCGCAGCCAACCTGTCCATGCTGTTCACCGAACAGGACTTTCTTGCCCGTTTCGAAGCGGCCGCCAAAGCCGGCTTCAGTGGTGTCGAGTACCTGTTCCCGTACGACTTCAGCTCCGCCGAAATCAAGGCCAAGCTCGACGCCAACGGCCTGACCCAAGTGCTGTTCAACCTGCCGGCCGGCGACTGGGCCAAGGGCGAGCGCGGTATCGCGTGCCTGCCGGACCGGGTTGAAGAGTTCCGTGCCGGTGTCGATCTGGCCATCGCCTACGCGCAAGTGCTGGGCAATACCCAGGTCAACTGCCTGGCCGGTATCCGGCCGCAGGGCTTTGACGATGCCACCGTGGAGAAAACCTTCGTCGCCAACCTCAAGTACGCGGCCGACAAGCTGCAAGCGGCAGGGATCAAGCTGGTGATGGAAGCGATCAACACCCGTGACATTCCAGGTTTCTATCTGAACAACACGGCGCAAGCCCTGTCGATTCGCGAGCAGGTCGGCAGCGCCAACCTGTTCCTGCAATACGACATCTACCACATGCAAATCATGGAAGGCGACCTGGCCCGCACCCTGCAATCGCACCTGGGCGAGATCAACCATGTGCAGCTCGCGGACAACCCGGGGCGCAACGAACCAGGCACCGGTGAAATCAACTACCGCTTCCTGTTCGAACACCTGGACCGCATCGGTTACCAGGGCTGGGTCGGTTGCGAATACAAGCCGCTGACCACCACCGAAGCAGGCCTGGGCTGGCTCAAAACCCACAACGCAATCTAACAAGACACGGGCAACCCTGTGTAGGAGCTGCCGCAGGCTGCGATCTTTTGATCTTGCCTTTCAAGATCAAGATCAAAAGATCGCAGCCTTCGGCAGCTCCTACAGGGGGGCACACAAAAACAAGAGGATTTTCTCATGGCTAAAATCGGATTTATCGGCACCGGCATCATGGGCCACCCAATGGCGTTGAACCTGCAGAAAGCCGGTCACAGCCTGTTCCTGTCGGCGCACCACGACGCCGCCCCTGCCGACCTGGTCGCCGCTGGCGCCGTTGCTCTGGCGAACCCGAAAGAAGTCGCCCAGGAAGCCGAGTTCATCATCGTCATGGTGCCGGATACCCCGCAGGTCGACGACGTGCTGTTCCGTGCCGACGGTATCGCTGCCGGCGTGGGCAAAGGCAAAGTAGTGATCGACATGAGCTCGATCTCGCCGACCGCCACCAAGGCTTTCGCCGCGAAGATCAACGAAAAAGGCGCGCAATACCTCGACGCCCCGGTCTCCGGTGGTGAAGTCGGCGCCAAGGCGGCGACCCTGAGCATCATGGTCGGCGGCGATGCCGACGCCTTCGAACGCGCCCTGCCGCTGTTCCAGGCCATGGGCAAGAACATCACCCTGGTCGGTGGCAACGGCGACGGTCAAACCGCCAAGGTGGCCAACCAGATCATCGTGGCCCTGAACATCCAGGCGGTGGCCGAAGCCCTGCTGTTCGCTTCGAAAAACGGTGCCGATCCAGCCAAGGTGCGTGAAGCACTGATGGGCGGTTTCGCCTCCTCGAAGATCCTCGAAGTGCACGGCGAGCGCATGATCAAGGGCACCTTCGATCCGGGCTTCCGCATCAGCCTGCACCAGAAGGACCTGAACCTGGCCCTGCAAGGCGCCAAGGAGCTGAACATCAACCTGCCGAACACCGCCAACACCCAGCAAGTGTTCAGCACCTGCGCGGCCATCGGCGGCAGCAACTGGGACCACTCGGCGCTGATCAAGGGCCTGGAACACATGGCGAACTTCTCGATTCGCGACAAAAAATAATCTGCGCCTCTGGCTCGCCCCCTGAGGGAGCGGGCTTACCCGCGATGGCATCGATGCGGTTTTCCTGAATGACCGCGGCGCCTGAATCGCTGGCAAGCCAGCTCCCACAGGACCGAGTCGCAACACCTGCTGTCGTCTTATCCCAATAACAAGAATTCCGGGAGCCCGCCATGTCGGTCGATCCGCAACAATTGCTGCGCGAGCTGTTTGCCACAGCCATCGACGCGGCGCATCCGCAACAAGTCCTCGAAGCCCATCTGCCTGCCGACCGCAGCGGTCGCGTGATCGTCATCGGCGCCGGCAAAGCCGCGGCCGCCATGGCCCAGGTGGTCGAGCGTTGCTGGCAGGGCGAAGTGTCAGGCCTGGTGGTGACCCGTTACGGTCACGGCGCACCTTGCGAAAAAATCGAAGTGGTCGAAGCTGCACATCCAGTACCGGACGCTGCAGGTCTGGCCGTGGCCAAGCGTGTGCTGGAGCTGGTCAGCGACCTCAACGAATCCGACCGCGTGATCTTCCTGCTCTCCGGCGGCGGCTCTGCCCTGCTGGCGCTGCCGGCCGAAGGCATCACCCTGGCGGACAAGCAGTCGATCAACAAAGCCCTGCTCAAGTCCGGCGCGACCATCGGCGAGATGAACTGCGTGCGCAAGCACCTCTCGGCGATCAAGGGCGGCCGCCTGGGCAAAGCCTGCTGGCCGGCCACTGTCTACACCTATGCGATTTCCGATGTACCGGGCGACCTCGCCACGGTCATCGCCTCCGGCCCTACCGTGGCCGACCCGAGCACCTCAACCGAAGCCCTGGCGATCCTCAAACGCTACGCCATCGAGGTTCCGGCCTCGGTGCGCACCTGGCTGCAAAGCCCCGAGTCGGAAACCGTCAAACCCGGCGACCCGAGCCTGGCACGCAGTCATTTCCAATTGATCGCCCGTCCGCAGCAATCCCTTGAAGCTGCGGCGGTGAAATGCCGTCAGGCCGGGTTCAGCCCGCTGATCCTCGGCGACCTCGAAGGCGAATCCCGCGAGGTGGCGAAGGTCCACGCCGGCATCGCGCGCCAGATCGTCCTGCACGGTCAGCCGCTGGCGGCGCCCTGCGTGATTCTCTCGGGCGGTGAAACCACCGTCACCGTGCGCGGCAATGGCCGTGGCGGGCGCAACGCCGAGTTCCTGCTGAGCCTGACCGACAGCCTCAAAGGCCTGCCCGGCGTCTACGCACTGGCCGGTGACACCGACGGCATCGACGGCTCGGAAGACAACGCCGGCGCAATCATGACCCCGGACAGCTACGCCCGCGCCGCCGCAAAGGGCCTGAGCGCCAGCGACGAGTTGGACAACAACAATGGCTACGGCTATTTCGAGGCACTCGACGCCCTGATCGTCACCGAGCCGACCCGAACCAACGTCAACGACTTCCGCGCCATTCTGATCCTTGAGAGCACTAAACATGACGCCTGACAAAAAGGTCAAAATCCTCGCCACGCTCGGCCCGGCCATCGACGGCATCGACGACATCCGTGAGCTGGTGCTGGCCGGGGTCAACATCTTCCGCCTGAACTTCAGCCATGGCGATCACGCCGACCACGCCCAGCGTTTCCAGTGGATTCGTGAAGTCGAGCGCCAACTGAATTATCCATTGGGCATCCTGATGGACCTGCAAGGCCCGAAACTGCGGGTCGGCAAGTTCGCCGAAGGCAAGGTGCAGCTGGTACGTGGCCAGGCCCTGCGCCTGGACCTCGACGCCACGCCGGGCGATGAGCGCCGGGTCAACCTGCCCCACCCGGAAATCATCGCCGCGCTCGAGCCGGGCATGGACCTGTTGCTGGACGACGGCAAGTTGCGCCTGCGGGTCGTGACCAAATACGCCGACGCCATCGACACCACCGTGCTCAATGGCGGCGAACTGTCGGACCGCAAAGGCGTGAACGTGCCGCAAGCGGTGCTCGACCTGAGCCCGCTGACCGCCAAGGATCGCCGCGACCTGACCTTCGGTCTGGAGCTGGGCGTTGACTGGGTCGCGCTGTCGTTCGTGCAACGCCCCGACGACATCCGCGAAGCCCGCAGCCTGATCGGCGACAAAGCCTTCCTGATGGCCAAGATCGAGAAGCCCTCGGCTGTCGAACAACTGCGCGAGATCGCCGAATTGAGCGATGCGATCATGGTCGCCCGGGGTGACCTGGGCGTGGAAGTGCCGGCCGAAAGCGTGCCGCAGATCCAGAAGAACATCATCAGCACCTGCCGTCAGCTCGGCAAACCGGTGGTGGTGGCCACGCAGATGCTGGAGTCGATGCGCTTCTCGCCGGCGCCCACCCGCGCCGAAGTCACAGACGTAGCCAACGCAGTGGCCGAAGGTGCGGACGCGGTGATGCTGTCGGCGGAAACCGCGTCCGGCGAATACCCGCTCGAAGCCGTGCAGATGATGAGCAAGATCATCCGCCAGGTGGAAAACGGTCCGGACTACCAGACCCAACTGGACGTCAGCCGACCGAAAGCCGAGGCCACCGTTTCCGACGCGATCAGCTGCGCCATTCGCCGTATCAGCAACGTGCTGCCAGTGGCGGTGCTGGTCAATTACAGCGAATCCGGTGCGTCGAGCCTGCGTGCGGCGCGGGAGCGGCCGACCGTGCCGATCCTCAACCTGACGCCGAACCTGCAGACCGCCCGTCGCCTGAGCGTGGCCTGGGGTGTGCACTCGGTGGTCAACGATCGCCTGCGCCAGGTCGATGAAGTCTGCTCCACAGCACTGGAGATCGCCCAGGCCCAAGGCATGGCGCAGCGTGGCGACACCTTATTGATCACCGCCGGTGTGCCCTTTGGGCAGCCGGGATCGACTAACTCTCTGCGTATCGAGACATTGATCTAGCGCCCATACCGGCCTCATCGCGAGCAAGCTCGCTCCCACATTGGTTTTGTGTCGTTTACAGAACCAAGACTGAACAAAGATTCAGTGTGGGAGCGAGCTTGCTCGCGATGCAGGCAACTCGGTTTCACTGACTCTCAGACCTGCCATGCCTGCCAACCACTTCAACACCCACTGCCCCGACTGGGCCGAAGCCTTGCTCAACGGCTTCAGCCAGATCTTTCTCCAGCGTAATCCGCTGTGCGGCCTGCTGTGCCTCCTGGCAATCCTGTTCACTGCGCCCGCCTTGCTGGGCGGCGCCTTGCTCGGCGGTGTCGCCGGGTTGCTCACCGCGCAACGTCGCAACTACGCCAAGGCTGACCGTCAGGCCGGATTGTTCAGCTACAACGGCGTTCTGCTCGGTCTGTTGCTGAGCCTGTACTTCCCCTGGTCGGCGATGATGCCGCCACTGATTCTGGCCGCCGGTGGCCTGAGCGCGATGTTCACCCAACAGTGGCTCAAGCGCGTCCGGTTCAGCCAATACCTCCCCGCCTACACCACGCCATTCGTGGTGCTGAGCTGGGTGCTGCTGTGCTTCGCCGCGCCCTCGACAGAGGCGCATTTGATCGAGGTCAGCACCCTGAACATGCTCGCCGCCCCTTTCAAAGGCATCGGTCAGGTGATGTTCCTCGGTCATCCGCTGGCCGGTGCGATGATTGCCGCCGGCTTGCTCATCGCTGATCGCCGCGCCTTCTGCTGGGCGTTGTTGGCGTCTGGTGCGGGCATGGGCTGGAGCCTGCTGCAGCACGACTTCTACACCGCACTGCTGGGCCTCGGCGGCTACAACGCGGTACTCGCTGCCCTCGCTTTCAGTTCGCAGCGTCGCCAACCTTGGCTGCCGCTGGTCGGCATCGGCCTGGCGCTGTTGCTGACACCGGTGTTCGCCGCCTTCGGCCTGCCCACGCTGACCGCGCCGTTCATTCTTGCCTGCTGGCTGATCCGCACGGTTATTCAGGTGCTCGGCAAAGCCAGGGTCGAAAGCGCGCCTTGCGCTACCGGGGAGAATCAACCTAGGCTGCGCTGATCATCGAGTCAGGCGTTATCCATGGACAGCAACAAACACTGGCGTGAAGACCTTTACGTCATGATTTTCCAGACCGACACCCAGGCGGGTCGGCGCTTCGACGGCATCCTGCTGTTGATCATCCTCGCCAGCCTGGTGATCGTGATGCTCGACAGCATCGACAGCGTTCACCGCAACTACGCCGATGTACTCGCCTATATCGAGTGGGGCTTCACGGTGATTTTCCTCGGCGAATACATCCTGCGCCTGTACTGTTCGCCCAAACCCCTGCGCTACGCCTTCAGCTTTTACGGACTGGTGGACCTGCTGGCCATCGTGCCCGGCATCCTCGCGCTGTATTACGCCGATGCGCAGTATCTGCTGATAATCCGGATCATCCGCATGCTGCGGATTTTCCGTGTGCTTAAGCTCAGCCCTTATCTCAAGCAAGCCAACTACCTGATGTCGGCGCTACGCGGCAGCAAGCAGAAAATCGTGGTGTTCCTGGTCAGCGTCTGTACGTTGGTGACGGTATTCGGCACGCTGATGTATGTGATCGAAGGCCCCGAACATGGCTTCACCAGCATTCCCAAAGGCATCTATTGGGCTATCGTGACCCTGACCACCGTGGGCTTCGGCGACATCGTGCCGAAGACGCCGCTGGGCCAGGTGATATCGTCGCTGGTGATGATCACCGGTTACTCGATCATCGCCGTGCCGACCGGGATTTTCACCGCCGAACTGGCCAACGCCATGCGCGGCGATCAACTTCAACACGATTGCCCGGTGTGCAAGAAAAACAGCCACGAACACGGCGCTGCATTCTGCTCCCGTTGCGGCAACGCACTGTTCAAGAAACTGGAATAAGCAAAGAGCTTTTTAATCTTTAAAGGACTAAACGACCCCGGCTATAGTCGCGTGCTTTAAAACCAACAAATAACCTGTAGGAGCTGCCGCAGGCTGCGATCTTTTGATTTTTCGTTTTTTAAAAGCAAGATCAAAAGATCGCAGCCTGCGGCAGCTCCTACATAGAACAGGGAATTCGCAGTGAAAAAACTCTTTGGCGCCTCGCTTCTCGCCGCTGGCCTGGCCCTGGGCAACATCGCCCAGGCGGCACCGACGCTGCTCAACGTTTCCTACGACGTGATGCGCGACTTCTACAAGGACTACAACACTGCGTTCCAGAAACACTGGCAAGCCGAGCACAACGAAAACATCACCCTGCAGATGTCCTTCGGCGGCTCCAGCAAACAGGCACGCTCGGTGATCGACGGCCTGCCGGCGGATGTCATCACCATGAACATGGCCACCGACATCAATGCCCTGGCGGACAACGGCAAACTGGTCCCGGAAAACTGGGTCACGCGCCTGCCGAACAACAGCGCGCCGTTCACCTCGGCCACCGTGTTCATCGTGCGCAAAGGCAACCCGAAAGCCCTGAAAGACTGGCCGGACCTGCTCAAGGATGGCGTGCAAGTCATCGTGCCGAACCCGAAGACTTCGGGGAACGGTCGCTACACCTACCTCTCGGCCTGGGGCTACGTGCTGAAAAACGGCGGTGACGAGAACAAGGCCAAAGACTTCGTCGGCAAGCTGTTCAAGCAAGCGCCGGTACTCGATACCGGTGGCCGCGCCGCCACCACCACCTTCATGACCAACCAGATCGGCGACGTGCTGGTGACCTTCGAGAACGAAGCGGAAATGATCGCCCGCGAGTTCGGTCGTGATCAGTTCGAAGTCATCTACCCAAGCGTTTCCGCCGAAGCCGAGCCACCGGTGTCGGTGGTCGACAAAACCGTCGACAAGAAAGGCACCCGCGCCGCCGCCGAGGAATACCTGAAGTACCTGTGGTCGCCGGATGGCCAGGAGATCGCTGCCGCCAATTACCTGCGCCCGCGTGACCCGGCCGTGCTGGCCAAGTACACCGACCGTTTCCCGAAAGTGGACTTCCTGTCCGTCGAGAAGACCTTCGGTGACTGGCGTACCGTGCAGAAGACCCACTTCAACGATGGCGGGATTTTCGACCAGATCTACAGCGGTAAGTGATCGCTGAGCGGCAATGAACAAGGCGACCTGTGCAGGTCGCCTTTTTTGTGAACACCCCGAACGACTGTAGGAGCTGCCGCAGGCTGCGATCTTTTGATCTTGATCCTTTTTTTTAACATCAAGATCAAAAGATCGCAGCCTGCGGCAGCTCCTACAAGGGTGCACCTCTAGGTCAAATTGCCGCAGAAAATAGCCTGGTGACCATCGACCGGGCTTTGACGCACCACCAGGGCGTAGCCGCCGGCTCTAAGGGTCTCGACGGCGACCGGCGCGCTTTTCCAGAAGCGCTGGTTCGACGCTTGCGAATAGAACCGGGCATTTGGACCGTCATTCATGTCATAGGCGGGTTTCGAACCCAGGTTCCCACAGCTTCCCGGATAGATGTAGGCCGTCAACCGACCCGGCAATGTGCTGCCTATGCCCTCGCCGCTGACCTCAACCCAGAACGTTGTTGCGTTATCACCGGGCATCATGATCAACCGGGCAATGTTCCCGGGATTATCGGATGTAGCATTCAGGGGAACGCTGGTGACCTGACTGTCAGGCACTGTCGAGCACCCAGAGATCCAACCGACCGCTACCACTAACGCCAGCGAAGATACGATTTTCATCGTGATACTCCCGCTTGTAAGGACACATTGAAGTGATCCCCCCAGTAGATTCTAGCCGCCGGGGCTGTGCGGGCGTTTCTTCAGATGGCCGGTTGCCATGCGTCGGCTACATCGGCGGCGTCACGCCATCCTTGCCCGCCGAGATGGATTGAGCGGTGAGCGTGCCGTCAGCGCCCTGCGTGACAAAAGTCACGATCTTCACGCCCACCTTCAACAGGCTGCGATCGGCCGGCATCAGGTTGACGATGGGAACGTCTTCGGGCACCAGGATCTTCTGTTGGCCACCCTTGTAGTTGACGGTCAGCACCCGGCCATTGCTCACCACCAGGTCGCCGACGCTGCCGTTGGTCATGCTGCTGCCCTTGACCAGATCGAAGGGCCGATGACCGTCGCCACTGCCGGCCAGTTCCGGCGGGAACACATGGACCTCCAGGGCCTTGAGCGTGCCATCCTCCTGGGGAATCGCTGCGGAGCCAATGTAGCTGCCAGGCTTGATGTCCTCGATGTTGGCCAGGGTCACGGCGCGGACCTTGGTGTCCTGGGTCAGGTTGATCACCAGGTTGTCGCCGCTGTTGGCGTGGACTTTCACAACGTCCGGACTGACACCGGTGATTTCGCCGCGTACACCGATGCGCGTGCCCGGCGCATCTTCGGCCTGCGCCAGGCCAGCGCTGAATACGCTGATCAAGGTGACGACTGAAACCCGGCGAATCAGCTGACGAAACTTCACATTCATGGAGCGGCCCTCGGGTCATGAGACGTGGAGAGAGAACATAAGCACGCTATCGAACAAGATGTAAGTGAATGTATCATTGACCTTCGATCTTCTGACGCAACGCCATCAGGCGGACGACACACGCGTCCGTCAGTCATTCCGCAATGGAATGATAGCTATCACTCCAATCCCGCTTCCGCCGTTTCAGCCTGCCCGATAGCCTGCGCGCATTCCTTTCCGTACAGCGAGACCCGTTATGAACCCAGCGACCCAAGTGCCCCACGGCACCGCGACAATGACCCGAGGCATGGTGCTGCTGTTCGCCTTCTGCTGCGGCGCCATTGTCGCCAACATCTACTACGCCCAGCCGATCATCGGCCTGATCGCCCCGGACATCGGCCTGAGCAACACCATGGCCAGCCTGATCGTATCCCTGACCCAGATCGGCTATGCGCTGGGGCTGTTTTTCCTCGTGCCGCTGGGGGATCTGCTGGAGAACCGCCGGTTGATGATCATCACCACCCTGGTGGCGATTGCCAGCCTGCTGGGTGCTGCGCTCACCGATCAGCCGAACCTGTTCCTGCTGATTTCGCTGTTGGTGGGGTTCAGCTCGGTATCGGTGCAGATCCTGATTCCACTGGCCGCACACCTGGCGCCGGAAGAAACCCGTGGCCGTGTAGTGGGCGGGATCATGGGCGGTTTGCTGCTCGGTATTCTGCTGGCCCGGCCGGTGTCCAGCGTGGTGGCCGACCACTTCGGCTGGCGCGCGATGTTTGTGATTGCCGCCGTGTTGATGGGGGCCATCAGCATCGTGCTGGCCGTGACCATTCCCAAGCGTGAACCTGATCACAGCGCCTCCTATGGCCAATTGCTGGGCTCGCTGTGGACGCTGCTGCGCAAGCAACCGGTGCTGCGTCAGCGGGCGTTTTACCAGGGCTGCATGTTTGCCACGTTCAGCCTGTTCTGGACCGCCGTGCCACTGGAATTGGCGCGCAATCACGGCTTGTCGCAAAGCGAGATCGCGATTTTCGCGTTGGTAGGTGCCATCGGCGCCATCGCCGCCCCGATCGCCGGACGCCTGGCCGATGCCGGCCACACCCGCATCGCATCGTTGCTGGCCCTGCTGTTCGCCAGCCTGAGCTTTATGCCGGCGTTCATCCATCCGGCCTACAGCGTCATCGGCCTGGCCGTGACCGGCGTGGTGCTGGACTTCTGCGTGCAGATGAACATGGTCCTCGGCCAGCGTGCGGTCTACGCGCTCGACGGCAAAAGCCGCAGCCGCCTGAATGCGCTGTACATGACCAGCATCTTCATCGGCGGCGCCTTTGGCTCTTCGGTGGCCAGCGCAGTGTACGAACAGGGCGGCTGGTTGTGGATCGTGATCGTCGGCAGCGCGTTTCCACTGCTGGCGTTGTTGCGGTTCCTGAGTGTTTCGCCGAAGGCATCGTTGGCGACGGCTTAACAGCGTTGACTTGCGACATCCTCAAGATTTTGCACAAGGACCCTCAATGGACCGCCTCGGCGCAATGGAAACCTTCGTCTACGTGGTGGAAACCGGCTCGTTTTCCGCCGCGGCACGACGCCTGAACATCGGCCAGCCGGCCGTGTCGAAAACCATCGCGCAACTCGAATCGCGTCTGGCGGTGCGGTTGTTGCTGCGCTCGACTCGCGGCCTGATGCCCACCGAAGCAGGGCTGGCCTTTTTCGAGCGTGCCAAGCGTGCCATCGAAGAAGCCGACGAGGCCGACAACGCCGCACGCGGTTCCGCCAGTGGGCTGAGTGGCAACCTGCGTATCTGCGCGCCGGTCACCTTCGGCCGGCTGCACATCGTTCCGCACCTGGGCCCCTTCCTGGAGCAACACCCGGAGCTGAACATCGACCTGATGCTCGACGATCGCAACGTCAATCTGGTGGAAGAAGGCGTCGATATCGCCCTGCGCATGGGCGCGTTGAGCGACTCGGGCCTTACCGCGCGCAAGATCGCCGAATGTCGGCGCATGGTACTGGGTACGCCAGCGTACTTCGAAAAACACGGCGACCCCACCTGCCCCGCCGACCTGTCCAAGCATCAGGCAATCGTCTACACCCTCGGTGACGGCGCCAATTGGCAATTCAACAAGGCCGGTGAGAAGCAATCGGTGATCGCCAGTGGCCGGATCCGTGTCAACGCCGCCGAAGGCCTGCGTGAAGCCGTGCTGGCCCATCAAGGACTGACCATGGCTTCGCAATGGATGTTTGCGCCAGAACTGGCCGACGGTTCGGTCCGGGAAGTGATGAAGGACTGGGCATTGGCGAACCAGGACCTGTGGGCGGTGTTCCCTACAGGCAGAATGCCCAGCGCCAAGGCTCGGGCGTTTGTGGAGTATGTGCACGGGTTGTTGGGCACGAAAGCCTGACAGGCAGCTCAATCAAGATCAAAAGATCACAGGCTGCGCCATTGCCTGCATTGGCCGCATACGAAGGTAATTGCTCGTCGTCCGTTCCCGGCAATGTCAGGTAAATCGGTGTCACTCGTCAATGCAGACCAGCAAACGCTCGACCGTTTGCTCAATTGGCCCGGAGTTGTCGAGCATGTGTACGGTCTGGTCGTCCGCCAGAAGTTGCTCGCTGAAGCGGGCATTGCGCGCCAGGCGCTGATCGATCTCGATCAACGATTCTCGCCCGCGCTCCAGCAAGCGATGGCGCAGTACCGCTTGATCCACAGTCAACAACAGCACCAATACGTCTGGATAGCGCTGGCGTGTGTTCTGCAAATGCCCCCGCGAGCCATTGACCAGCACGTCCTGCCCGGCGGCCAGCCAATCGTCGATTTCCCGCGGGATGCCATAGGACAACCCATTGGCGTGCCAGCTCAGGGCAAACGCGCCCTGGGCTTCCATATCGGCGAATTGCTGCGCGCTGACACCCAGCGCCGCCTCGCCCACGGCTTCGGCCGAGCGGGTAATGACCCGGCGCACGATACGGCAGCCGCGTTCGGCCAACCGCGTTCGCGCGGCATCCAGCAGGCTGTCCTTGCCCGAACCTGAAGGCCCGATGAGATAGATCAACCTGCCCGCCATCAAAACACCCTCTTCATTTGTCGCCACACTTGCTGGAGCACCGGCAAACCATCCTGACTGCGCTTGCACCCGATCAACCCCGCTGGCCCGGCGAATGATCCATCACCTGCATCCGTTGCACCAGCAGGTTTTCCACCCGATCACGGTATAGGTTCAGGGTGTTCGACTGAGTCATACCCTGCGATCTTTTGATTTTGATTTTTGACCATGTCGAAGGGGCGGAAGATCAAGATCAAAAGATCGCAGCCTGCGGCAGCTCCTACAGGGGGCCGGCGTACACAGACGCTCTTCACCACTCAACAGGCCGAGCGTTAGCTCGCCTGCAGCTCTTGATCTTGATCCACCCGCCCCCTCGGCAGGCTGAGCGCAGGTGTTCATCCGGGGATGGGCGCGCAGCGCCGTTCGACGCAGTCGAACTCATTGCATGTAGGTCGAAGCGAAGCCGACCGGAGGGCAATGCCCCCGGATGAATGCCGGAGCGAAGGAACCCCGAGCCTCAGCGAGGGGCCGTACGTTCGGGGCGAGCGTTTTTTGCTTCCTTTTTTAGGCGCTTGTAAAAAAGGGAGTCGCCGTAAGGGCGAAACCATAAGCCGCCGTTACCCAAAAAACGGATATGTACACAGTCAACAAAAGACAGGTCGGCTGTCAGGCCGCCTTCGTCGGATCGCCGCCCGGACCAAGCCCGCTCCCACAGGGGTTCAGCATCAGCCCGGCAATCGCATTCGGCAGGCACAAAAAAGCGACCCGATAGTCGCCTTAGTGCCTCACTGCCCGAACTGCCGCCCAAGCCCACCCGGTACACCGTGAATATCAGTCTCCTCCCACGGCCCCTTCGGACTGATCGACCGGCTCCAGCCGTTATCCCAACGGTAATAGGTACGCTGGCGATAAAAGGTATTGGGCTGATCATCAAGCACATAAACCCCAAGCTTCGGATCCCAATGGCTATTGCCCCCCGGTGGTGGCGCAAAGCTGGCGGACGTGCGTGGCAGCGGCTTGGAGGGTTTTACCGGAACAGACGGCTTGCTCGGTACCGGCGACGTCGATGGCGTGGGGCTGGGCTGCGACCGCGGAATCGGCGGTGGAGCCGTTTGCTCCGGTGGTCGCTGGACCGCACAAGCGCTTAACCCCAAAACGACGCTGAGCAGGGCAATACGAGCGATGGCGGTCATGGTAGCGTTTTCCTGTTATTTGTCCGGGCTGTCGATGGTCAGTGTTTGCGGCGCGGTGGTGCTGCTGGCCAAAGGCTGGCTGCGACCGATCCACTCGCCGGCGGTTGGTTTGCCGGCACGGGAAATGCGCGCAACCAGTTGGACTTCAGGGAAGTTCGACAGTTTCAATTGCGGCATCATCGCGTCGGCATCGCTCAGCTCGACGGTCACCGGCAGGTCGGCCACGGTCATGCGCTTGACCGCCAGCGGGGCCGGCGGACCGGAGACCGCACGGGCGAAGATGAACACGCTGTCGCCCGGCTGGACCTTGGTTTTGAGCTCCGCCGCCAGATCGACGCTGACCTTGAGCAACGCCGCGCTCTTGGCCGCCGGTGCTTGCGCAACCTTGCCACCGCTGGCCACCAGTTTCTCCGTGGCCCGGGTGATCCCGCCTTGCAGCGCCTCCCGGGACGGGTCGTCCGGCGGTAACTGCGCCAACAGGCGATTCCAGTAATCGATGGCGTCCTGATAACGCTCGCCTTCAAACGCGGCAATGCCGAGCAGGCCGAGGCTGGTGACTTCTTTCGGATCGGCCTTGAGCGCTTCGTCGGTCAGGGCCTGGACCTTGTCCGACCACTTCTTGCCATCGGCGAAGTACTGGGCCTGGGCCCATTGACCGAGCAATTCGGGCTGACGACCGGCCAGGTTCACCGTGCGCTCGAACATCTTCGCCGCGTCCGCCGGGCGATCCTGAGCCATGTAGGTTCGGCCGAGGAAGTACATGCCTTCGGCGGAGTCCGGTTGAGCGGCGACCACACGCTCCAGGCGCTGGGTCATTTCTTCCATCGACTTGGGTGCCTGGGAGAATTCGCGGGTCAGTTCGACCTTGTCGCTGGCGCCGTAATGCATGTACAGCCCCAGGCCCAGCACCGGCACCAGAACGGCGGCCAGCAACGGCAGGGGTTTGCCCAGTCGCGACACCCGCGGCGCGTCGACACCTTCGGTGTCCGCCAGCAACTCACGGGCGGCTTCGGCGCGACCGGCGTCCATTTGCGCCGCATCGAGCACGCCCTCTTCCTGCTGAGTCTGCAACTCAGCCACGCGCTCCTGATAAAGCGCGACGTTCAAGGCGGTACGATCCTCTTCACGCTGGGCACGACGGCTGCGCAAAACCGGGATCAACAGAAAACTCAGGGCAACCAGAAGCAGCAGACCTGCAGCGAGCCAGAAATCAATCATTCTTGGTTTTATCCAACAGGTGGTCGAGGCGCGAACGCTCCTCGGCAGACAGCGAGTCCGGGGTGCCGGCGCGTTGCACGCGACGACGGCGGACGATCACCGCGATGATCACGACACCCCCCAGCAGCAGGCCGGCAGGGCCGAACCAGAGCAAGGCAGTCTTGGCGTTCAACGCAGGTTTGTAGCGGACGAAGTCACCGTAGCGGTCGACCATGAAGTCGATGATCTGCTGGTTGTCCTTGCCCTCGCCGAGCATGCGGAAAATCTCTTTGCGCAGGTCGGCGGCAATCGGTGCGTTGGAATCGGCAATGTCCTGATTCTGGCACTTGGGGCAACGCAGCTCCTTGGTCAGTTCACGAAAACGCTCGCGGTCACCTTCCTTGGCAAACTCATAGGTGTCGATGGCCGCGTGGGCCACACCGGCCATGCTCAAGCCCAGGACAGCGGCAGCAATCCAGCGCTTCATGGCTTGGCCTCGTCGACCAGCGCCTGGTACTTGCCCGCCAGTTTTTCGCGCCAGACCTGCTCGTCGATCACGCCGACGAACTTGTCACGGATAATGCCCCTGGCGTCGATGAAGAAGGTCTCCGGCGCTCCGTACACACCGAGATTCAGGCCCAGCGAGCCTTGGTCGTCACGGATGTCCAGTACATACGGGTTGTGGAAGTCCGTCAGCCACTTCAAGGCATCGGCGTTGACGTCCTTGTAGTTGATGCCATAGATCACCACGCCCTGCTGGGCCAGTTTGTTCAGCACCGGGTGCTCGACCCGGCAGGAAATGCACCAGGTGCCCCAGACGTTGACCAGTGCCGGCTTGCCCAGAATGTCGGCGCGGGTGAGGGTCTTGTCGCCCTGCACCGCTGGCAGGGAAAACTCCGGGAACGGCTTGCCGATCATGGCCGAAGGCAGCTCGGCCGGATCCAGATACAACCCACGGTAGAGAAACACGGCAACCACCAGAAAAATCGCCAGTGGCAACAACATCAACCAACGCTTCATGCAGTGGCTCCCGACATACCCAGTGCTTCGCGCACGCGGCTTTTGACCTTGACCCGATAACGCCGATCCAGCGCCGCCAGCAAGCCACCTGCGCCTGTCAGCAAACCACCGAACCAGATCCAGCGCACGAAGGGTTTGACGTGTACGCGCACAGCCCAGGCGCCGTTACCCAGCGGTTCACCGAGGGCGACATAGAGGTCGCGGGTGAATCCGGCGTCGATGCCCGCTTCGGTCATCACCGAGTTCTGCACGGTGTACAGGCGTTTTTCCGGGTGCAGCACGCTGACTTCCTTGCCGTTGCGGATCACCCGGACGGTGCCCTTGTCGGACGTGAAGTTCGGGCCTTCGAAGTGCTTGGCGCCTTCGAAGATGAAGTGATAACCGGCCAGGTCCATGGACTCGCCCGGCGCCAGGCGCAGGTCACGCTCGGCACTGTTCTGGCTCGACAGCACGACACCCAGCGCACACACGGCAATACCGAGGTGAGCGATCTGCATGCCCCAGTAGCTGCGGGTCAGGGTTGGCAGGCCTTTGATCAGGCCTTTGTGGCGGGTCTTGTCGACAATGTCACGCGCACCGGCCAACAGCACCCAGGCGGCGAGCATGAAGGTCGCGAGCACTGCCCAGTTGAAGTCGCCGTAGGCTACGCCAGCCACCACGGCCATGGCCGCACTGCCGAGCAATACCGGCGTCAGCATGCTCAGCAGCCATTTTACCGGGGTGTCTTTCCAGCGCACGATCACGCCGACCGCCATCACCACCATCAACAACGCCATCAACGGAATGAACAGCGCGTTGAAGTACGGCGGGCCGACCGACAGCTTGGCGCCGGTCATGGCATCGAGAATCAGTGGGTACAAGGTGCCCAGCAGGATCATCGAGGCGGCCACCACCAGCACCAGGTTGTTGCCCAGCAACAGGGTTTCCCGGGACCACAGGTTGAAGCCAACCTGGCTCTTGACCACCGGCGCGCGCAGGGCGAACAGCGTCAATGAACCGCCGACCACGAACAGCAGGAAAATCAGGATGAACACGCCGCGTTCCGGATCGGAGGCAAAGGCGTGTACCGAAGTCAGCACACCGGAGCGCACGAGGAAAGTACCCAGCAGGCTCAACGAGAACGCAGCGATGGCCAGCAACACCGTCCAGCTCTTGAACACCCCACGTTTCTCCGTGACCGCCAACGAGTGAATCAATGCAGTGCCCACCAGCCAAGGCATGAACGAAGCGTTTTCCACCGGATCCCAGAACCACCAGCCACCCCAGCCGAGTTCGTAGTACGCCCACCACGAACCGAGGGTGATGCCGATGCCGAGGAACGCCCAGGCCACGATGGTCCACGGACGCGACCAGCGCGCCCACGCGGCATCCAGGCGACCGCCCATCAGCGCGGCGATGGCGAAGGCGAAGGCCACCGAGAAACCGACGTAGCCCATGTACAGCATCGGCGGGTGCACGATCAGGCCGATGTCTTGCAGCAGCGGGTTGAGGTCGGCACCGTCGCTGGGCATTTGCGGCAGGATGCGCTTGAACGGGTTGGAGGTCATGATCAGGAACAGCAGGAAACCGGTGCTGATCATGCCCATCACCGCCAGCACGCGGGCCAGCATGACCTGTGGCAACTGCCGGGAGAACACCGACACCGCGAAGGTCCAGCCACCGAGAATCAAGGCCCACAACAGCAGGGAACCCTCGTGGGCACCCCACACCGCACTGAACTTGTAGTACCACGGCAAGGCGCTGTTGGAGTTGTTGGCCACATAGGCCACGGAGAAATCATCGACCATGAAGGCGTAGGTCAGGCAACCGAAGGCAAACAGCAGAAAGCTGAACTGCCCCCAGGCGGCCGGCTGGGCCAGGCTCATCCACAGCCGGTCACCGCGCCAGGCACCGAGCAGCGGGACCACGGCCTGGGCCAGGGCGAAGCACAGGGCCAGGATCATCGCCAGATGACCCAGCTCGGGAATAAAGATGCCGGATGTCATGGATCAACCCTCCTTCGCGGGCGTTGGAGCCGATTGACCGCTGTCTTTCAACGCCTTGGTCACTTCCGGCGGCATGTACTTCTCGTCGTGCTTGGCCAGCACTTCATCGGCCACCACCACGCCATCGGCATTGAGCTTGCCCAGGGCGACGATGCCCTGCCCTTCGCGGAACAGGTCCGGAAGGATGCCGCGATAGGTGATGGTCACGGATTTATTAAAGTCGGTGACGACGAATTTCACATCCAGGGAATCGCTGGAACGCTCCAGCGAGCCCTTCTCGACCATGCCACCGGCGCGGATGCGCGTGTCATGCGGGGCTTCGCCGTTGGCGATCTGGGTCGGTGTGTAAAACAGGTTGATGTTCTGCTGCAGGGCGCTCAGGGCCAGGCCGACGGCAGCGCCGACCCCGACCAGGATCGCGAGAATGATGATAAGACGCTTTTTGCGCAGCGGATTCACTTGCCGTTCTCCCGGCGCAGACGACGCGCCTCTTGTTGCAGATACCGCTTGCGGGCCAGGATCGGCGCCGCCACGTTGAGGGCCAACACCGCCAGGCAGATGCCATAGGCTGACCAGACATACAGGCCATGATGACCCATGGCGATGAAGTCGCCGAATGAAGCAAAACTCATCGAGCGACCTCCAGGCTGTTTTCCACTTCGGCCTTGACCCAACTGGCCCGGGCTTCGCGCTTGAGCACTTCAAGGCGCATGCGCAGCAGCAGGACCGCGCCGAAGAAACAGTAGAAACCCAACGCCGTCAGCAGCAATGGCAGCCACATTTCGGCTGGCATTGCCGGTTTTTCGGTGAGGGTGAAGGTCGCGCCCTGGTGCAGGGTGTTCCACCACTCCACCGAGTACTTGATGATCGGGATGTTGATCACGCCGACAATCGCCAGCACCGCACAGGCCTTGGCCGCGCTGTCACGATTGCTGATCGCGTTGCCCAGCGCAATGAGACCGAAGTACAGGAACAGCAGGATAAGCATGGACGTCAGGCGTGCATCCCAGACCCACCACGAGCCCCAGGTCGGTTTACCCCAGATCGCCCCGGTGACCAGCGCAACCGCCGTCATCCAGGCGCCGATGGGCGCCGCGCATTGCAGGGCGACGTCGGCCAGTTTCATCTTCCACACCAGCCCGACGATGCCGCACACCGCCAGCATCACGTAGATGGACTGCGCCAGCATGGCGGCCGGAACGTGGATATAGATGATGCGGAAGCTGTTGCCCTGCTGGTAGTCCGGCGGCGCGAAGGCCAGGCCCCAGACCACGCCAACGCTGATCAGCAGCAACGCCGCGACGCTCAGCCAGGGCAGCAATTTGCCGCTGATGCCGTAAAACCATTTGGGCGAGCCGAGCTTGTGAAACCACGTCCAGTTCATACTGTTTCCATCACGGTTGCTCTTTACTGTGAAGAGCGAGGGTCTTTACTGGTTGTTTTTTAACCAGACCTCATTATTCGCCGACGCTGATCTTCAGGCCAGCGGCTATTGCAAAAGGTGTCAGGGTTATCGCCAGGGCGGTCAGGCTGCCAAGCCACAGGAGATAACCGGTCGCCGGCATCCCTTGCAAGGCTGCCTGCAAGGCGCCACTGCCAAGGATCAACACCGGGATGTACAACGGCAGAATCAGCAGGGCCAGCAACAGGCCACCGCGCTTCAAACCGACCGTCAGCGCCGCACCCACTGCACCGAGCAGGCTCAGTACCGGTGTACCGAGCAGCAACGAAAGCAGCAACACCGGCAGACAGGCGGCAGGCAAACCGAGCATCAGCGCCAGCAAGGGTGCCAGCAAAACCAGTGCCAGGCCGGAAAAAGCCCAGTGTGCCAGTACTTTGGCCAAAACCAGAAGAGCCAGGGGGTGCGGCGAAAGGACCCACTGCTCAAGCGATCCGTCTTCGAAATCACTGCGGAAAAGCCCGTCCAGCGAGAGCAGAACCGATAAAAGTGCCGCCACCCAGACCAGCCCCGGAGACAAGGTTTGCAACAATTGAGACTCGGGTCCGACCGCCAGAGGGAACAGCGAAACGACGATCGCAAAGAACACCAGCGGATTGGCCAGCTCCGCCGGGCGACGGAACAGCAGACGCGCCTCGCGGGCGACCAACAGGCCGAACACACTCATACGGCCCATCTCCCCAGATCGATGTCGCGATAACCGGCCGGCATCCGGCTCAGCGTGTGATGAGTGGTCAACACCACCATGCCGCCGCGTTCGCAGTGGCCGGCCAGGTGCTCTTCGAGTTGCGCCACGCCCTGTTTGTCGAGGGCGGTAAAGGGTTCATCGAGGATCCACAGCGGCGGGCTATCCAGATACAGACGCGCCAGCGCGACGCGGCGCCGTTGACCGGCAGACAGGGTGTGACAAGGCACATCCTCGAATCCGCGCAGCCCGACCGCGGCCAGCGCCTGCCAGATCGCCTCATGGGTCGCCGGCTGATGCAAGGCACACAGCCAGCTCAGATTCTCTTCCGGTGTCAGCAAATCCTTGATCCCGGCCGCGTGGCCGATCCACAGCAGGTTGCGCGCCAGTTCGCCCCGTTGCTCGCTCAGCGGCTGGCCGTTGAGCAGCACTTGACCGGCGGTCGGCTGCATCAGCCCCGAGAGCAGGCGCAACAGGCTGGTCTTGCCACTGCCGTTGGGGCCACTGATTTGAATCATTTCGCCACTGGCCAGTCTCAAATCGAGATTTTCGAAGAGCAGCCGAAGGTCTCGCTCACAGGCAAGGGCAACGGTTTGCAGGACAGGACTGGTCAAGGGTTCACGGGCCTTATACGGTTCAAGTCGGCACGGGCGCGGCCGTTAAAGAGATGCAGCATAGATGCAATGACGTCTTGTTCTAGAGAGCTGCGTCAAACAATTGCAAAGTTTTCGCCATTTTTGGATACAACGGCGCGGCATTATACATGCCAGGCCCTACTCTAAAGAGTGCATTTTCCTCAGGTTGTGACCGCGTATGACAGGCGAAATGAACATCCTCCCGCTACCGCAGACCCTCCCGGCCACCTCACGCCCGCAGGTGCTCAGCGGTGAGTTGCTCAAGTTGCTGACGCCGGTGGAGGGGCTGATCAGCGTCGGTCAAACCGCCCAGGCCGAAGTGTTGTCGCTCAAGCAGGCGGACCAGACTTTCCAGATGCTGCTCAAGGTCACCCTCGACAGCGGCCGCCAGACCACGGTCCAGACCACCGGCAATCAACCGCTGGCCCAGGGCACCACGCTGGTCGTGACCCAGCCCTCGGCCGGCAACCTGGCCGTGACGGTGCAACAGGCCATCGCCTCCAGCGTCGCCACCCTCACCCGCCTCGACACCGCGCAACTGCCCGTTGGCACCCTGCTGCAGGGCAAGGTGCTGACCTCGCAAGTGCTGCCGCAGGTCCCCGGCCAGCCCATGGTGTTTCGCTCGATGGTGAGCCTGCTCAACACCGCGTTGAGCGGCAGCACCCTGAGCATCGACAGTCCGCAGCCCTTGCGCATCGGCACCTTGTTGAGCGCGCAGGTGCAAGACAGCCAGACATTGAAATTCGTACCACTGAGCAGCCGCCAGGAACAACTGGCGGTCACCCGGCAACTGGTCGACCAGCAAAGCCGCCAAGGCTCGCTGGATGGCTTGCTCAAACTCCTGCAGAACCTTCCACCCTCGGACCAGACCTCCACCGAACTGCGCAGCGCCGCTGCCCGATTGCTCTCCGGCCTGCCGGATGTCCAGCAACTGAGCACCCCCAAGGGCCTGGCCCTGGCGCTGGCCAGCAGTGGTGCGTTCCTCGAAAGCAAACTGCTGAACGGGCAAAACCCGACACTCGCGCCGGACATGAAAGGCGACCTGCTCAAACTGGTTGCGCAGTTGAGCCAGGGCTTGCCCGCCCACACCAACTTCGGCGCGACCATCGCCGCCAACACCCTGGCCCAGGCCATGCCGAATTTTGTTCGCAATGCCCTGGGTATGCTTGGCCAAGTCAGTGCCAAACCGTCGCCGGGCGGTTTCCCGCTACCCGAACGTCTGCTGCAAAGCGCCGAGGGTGAAGACGACCTCGAACACTTGCTACGCCTGGCCGCCGCTGCGGTTTCACGCCTGCAAAGCCATCAGCTGTCGAGCCTGGAACAGACCGGCGTCACCGCCGACGGACGGCTGATGAGCACCTGGCAGCTGGAAATCCCGATGCGCAACCTGCAGGACATCGTGCCTTTGCAGGTCAAGTTCCAGCGCGAGGACTCCCCCGAGAAAGAACAGCCAAAGGAGCGTCGCGAAGAACGCGAACCCAAGCAACAGCTGTGGCGAGTCGAACTGGCCTTCGCCATGGAGCCATTGGGCCCCCTGCAAATCCAGGCGCAACTGATCAAGGGCAGCCTCTGCGGCCAGCTCTGGGCCGAACGGCCGTACACCGCCAGCCTGATCGAAAGCAATCTGGCCGGGCTGCGTGATCGCCTGCTGTCCGCCGGCCTGAACGTCGGCGACCTGGACTGCCACCTCGGCAGACCACCCCAAGGCCCCCAAACCCGCCTCGAACAACGCTGGGTCGACGAAACCGCATGAAAAACCCCAACGCCCCACGCCAGGCCATCGCCCTCAAGTACGACGGCACCCAAGCCCCCACCCTCACCGCCAAGGGCGACGAAGAACTGGCGGAAGAAATCCTGCGGATCGCCCGCGACTGCGAAGTGCCGATCTACGAAAATGCCGAGTTGGTGAGGCTGCTGGCGCGCATGGAACTGGGGGACAGCATTCCGCAGGAGCTGTATCTGACGATTGCCGAGATTATTGCGTTTGCGTGGAGTTTGAAGGGGAAATTTCCGGTGGGGATGGGTCCGGATGCGTTGATGGTCGAGAAGGACGTCACCGAACGCGGGGATGATTATTGAGCTTACGAACCCGTTATGGAGCCGGCTTGCCGGCGAATGCGAACTTGAATATTGCACCGATCATTTAGCCGCCTTCGCTGACAAGCCGGCACCTACGAAACGCAATAGCTTGAAACTGCGACCAACAATCAAACCATTGATGAACCCTGCCCCCAGCGCCGCCCCTGCAACCGCCGACATTTCATTGGCCAGTTCCGGGTACATGGCCGCCTGGTAACCTTCGTAATAACGCCAGGCAAAAAAGCCCCAATACACAATCAGTACCTTGATCGTACCGGGTAGAACCAGATGTTGCCCCTCGCACTGCACATTGTTGTACGAGAAAAAACGCAGTGCCAGCAACCACCCCGCAAGCAATCCCAATGCATAGACTGAATGCTGGATTGCAATTTCCTGGGAGGGATTGAGCGATGCGAGGGACAAAGCCACGAATATCACGGGTGATATCTGCAATGACCTTTTCGATACGTGGCTCCTGAAACAGGCGATGACGCCGTAGTAACTCAGAATAAAAAACACCGCATAAACCCACAGCGGTGTACCACGCAAAATGTCGATCATAAGCCTTCCTGGCAGTGTGTATGTTTGAGCAGATCAAACTACTGATCGCTGGATGCGATCACAAGACGGTGGGATCTGAGAATGTTATAGGCAGGAGACTACGACAGCGTAATCCCTGTCTGAGGATAGAGAGTCGGAGCGCGGGGAAGATTGCTGCGCATTCGAGGACGCCTTCGCGAGCAAGCCCGCTCCCACATTCGGTCTTCTGTGAACACAAATTTTGTGTACGACATTGATCCAGTGTGGGAGCGGGCTTGCCCGCGAAGGGGATCTCAGGCCAATCGCAAGAATCAGTTCTTGTGCACTTTGCTCATCAACTCCGCCTCAGCCTGGGTCAAGCCGCAGGACTGGGTGAGTTCGTCGACGCTAGCGCCCATCCCGACCAATCGTGCTGCCTGGGCAAACGACAGGCTGGTCGGGTCGCGCTGTTCCAGCTGAGCGAGTTTGTCCGGCAACGGCGCAACGATCGCTCGCAGTTCATGCAGGTCTTCGCCCATGCGCACGTTGCCGTTCTGGTAGTTGTCAACGCGCTTGCCCAGGTCCTTGATGCGCTGGTCGCGCAGCGCATCACCCTGGGCCTGTTGCGCGGCGATCTGCTTCTGGGCGCGAATGTACGCCAGGAACATTGCCAGCGTGCCTGCCCAGAACAGGAACAGGACAATGACCGCAACCTCGAGAATCAATCAGATACTCTCCAGTTCCGACCATTCTTCTTCGCTCATCATCTTGTCCAGCTCGACCAGGATGAGCAATTCGTTGTTCTTGTTGCACACGCCTTGAATGAACTTGGCGGACTCTTCGTTACCCACGTTCGGCGCGGTTTCGATTTCCGACTGACGCAGGTAAACCACTTCGGCCACGCTGTCGACCATGATCCCGACAACCTGCTTGTCGGCTTCGATGATGACGATACGGGTGTTGTCGCTGATCTCGGCATTCATCAGGCCGAAGCGCTGACGGGTGTCGATCACGGTGACGACGTTGCCGCGCAGGTTGATGATGCCCAGCACGTAGCTCGGGGCACCCGGGACCGGGGCGATTTCGGTGTAGCGCAGGACTTCCTGGACGCGCATCACGTTGATGCCGTAGGTCTCGTTGTCCAGCTTGAAGGTGACCCATTGCAGGATCGGATCTTCGGAACCTTTTGCCGCCGTTGCCTTGTCATTCATACCCTGACCCCTCAAGAAACCGCCCTGGCGGTGTGTGTTCCGTGCAACGCCATCGAGTGACGTCGCCTGTTGTTTATTTGATGTTTGTCGGTTTGTGGTTCGGCTTGCTGCCGGACATGTGCTTTGCCCCGCCACTGGCGATCAACTCGGCCAACGAGGCGACGTCGAGCAAGGCGCACATGTGTTCAATCACCGTGCCGGCGAGCCATGGCCGCTGACCCCGGTGACTTCTCCATTTGATTTCATTCGGGTCCAGACGCAACGAGCGGCTGACCTGATGCACCGCCAGGCCCCATTCATAGCCCTGGACCGAAATCACGTATTGCAGGCCCTGCTTGAAATCGTCGCGGTATCGGTCGGGCATGACCCAACGCGCGGTATCGAGCACCTTGAGGTTGCCGGCCTGGCTCGGCAGGATGCCCAGGAACCATTCCGGCTGGCCGAACAACGGCGTCAGCTCGTGACCGGCCAGGGAGTAGATCGATCCCAGGCACACCAGCGGCACCGCCAGGGTCAAGCCAGCGACATCGAACAACAGGCATTCGAAAGGCTCGGCGGCCCAGGACGGACGACCCTCGGTGTCCACCGGTGGCGGCGTATTGCTCGGTGGCCGATGCACTTCGACGACGGGCGGCACAAGTACCTGAGGCTCCTCGATAACAGGAGTCTCCAGCACATCGGTCTCTTCGATCGGCGCCACCAGGGTTTGCAACAGCGGCGCAATGGTCGATATCGGTGCCAGAACGGGCTCCGGTGCTTCGATCACGACGACGGAAGTCCTGGCCAAAGGCGCAGTCACCGCAGTGGCTGCCAGCGCGACTTGCTGCGCATCCCGGGCCTGTTCTTCGAGCACGGCAGCCTGGAACTCGTCCAGCACGCCTTGCTCTTCGACGACGCTCAGCGCTTCGACAACCTCGGCCATCTCCTCGGTTGCGTCTTGCAGCAAGTTATCCAGATACGACTGCAACGCCAGTTGTGGACGCGATGTTGTCTTTACCAGTCGATTCATGAGCGCTCACCTGTAGGAGCGAGCTTGCTCGCGATGAACCTGAGAGCGCCACGGGGTGCCAGGTTTCCCGCGTCATCGTTGACGACCATCGCGAGCAGGCTCGCTCCTACAGGGATCGAGGTCATGTCACGCCACCTGCGCAACAAGTTGCGCCGCCAGCAGATGCTTGAGCAACGCACGGTAAGCGAGAACGCCACGACTCTTGCCGTCGAACTGCGAAGGCGTCAGCCCGGCACGGCTGGCATCGCGCAGGCGCGTGTCCACCGGGATGTAGCCTTGCCAGATTTCGTCGGGGAATTTGTCGCGCAGCACGCGCAAGGTGCCGAGGGACGCCTGCGTGCGGCGGTCAAACAGGGTCGGCACGATGGTGAATGGCAATGCCTGTTTGCGCGAGCGGTTGATCATCGCCAGGGTGTTGACCATGCGCTCGAGGCCCTTGACCGCCAGGTGTTCGGTCTGCACCGGGATCACCAGTTGCTGGCTTGCCGCCAAGGCATTGACCATCAGCACGCCGAGCAAGGGCGGGCTGTCGATCACGGCGTAATCGAAATCCTGCCACAGTTGCGCCAGGCTCTTGGCAATCACCAGGCCCAAACCACTCTGCCCTGGCGACTGGCGCTCGAGGGTGGCCAGCGCGGTGCTGGACGGCAACAGGGAAATGCGTTCGTCGCTGGTCGACAGCAACAGTTGACCCGGCAGGCCTTGCGGCACGTTGCCTTTGTGCAGGAACAGATCGTAGTTGCTGTGTTCCAGGCTGTCGGGATCGTAGCCGAAGTAGCTGGTCATGGAGCCGTGGGGGTCAAGATCGACCACGACCACGCGCTTGCCCGCCTCGGCCAGCAACCCGGCTAAAGCGATGGAGGAAGTGGTTTTACCGACACCACCCTTTTGATTGGCGACTGCCCAGACTCTCATTCGGATTGTTCCTCCCGGCCGCACGGATCGACCGAGAAATAGCTCAACGTGTTAATGCGGGTGACGGAGAATTGACGGCGTTCTCTCGTACCGGCGACTTGACCGGGGTCGGTGCAGTTTGTGTGCCAGCACGCTTCAATGCGGCATCCGGTTGCGCATGGGCGGTTCCGGTACCGGTCAGGCTGCGGCGAACATCGAGGTTGCGCGACACCACCAGCACCACGCGACGGTTGCGTGCGCGGCCTTCGGCGGTGGCGTTGTTGGCCACCGGCTGAAATTCGCCGTAGCCCACCGACGCCAGGCGACCGGGATTCACCCCTTGCATCGCCAGCATGCGCACGATGCTGGCCGAGCGGGCCGAGGACAGCTCCCAGTTGGTCGGGTACTGCGCAGTGCGGATCGGTTGATCGTCGGTGAAACCTTCGACATGGATCGGGTTGTCGAACGGCTTCAGGATCGCCGCGACCTTGTCGATGATGCTGAACGCGATGTCGCTGGGCATGGCATCGCCGCTGCCGAACAGCAGGCTGGAATTGAGCTCGATCTCGACCCACAACTCATTGCCGCGCACGGTCATCTGGTTGGAGCTGATCAGGTCACCGAACGCCGCGCTGATGTCGTCGGCGATGCTTTTGAGCGGATCGCTGGCGCCGGAGACACCGGCATCGACCTGATCACTGTCCTTGACCAGCGGCTTGGCCGGGGTCACGGTCTTCGGCCGCTCGTCACCGATGGGGATCGGCTTGAGCGCGCGATCGGAATCGGTGAAGACCCCGATCAGGGCTTCGGAAATGACCTTGTACTTGCCTTCGTTGATCGACGAGATGGAGTACATCACCACGAAAAAGGCGAACAGCAAAGTGATGAAGTCGGCATAGGAAACCAGCCAACGTTCATGGTTTACATGCTCTTCATGTTGGCGGCGACGTGCCATGAGCCTAGTCCCTTAATCCATGAAGCCCTGAAGCTTCAACTCAATGGAGCGAGGGTTTTCACCTTCGGCGATCGACAGCAGTCCTTCCAGCAACATTTCGCGATAACGCGACTGGCGCAGCGCGATGGCTTTGAGTTTGGCGGCAATCGGCAGCAGCACCAGGTTGGCACTGGCCACGCCGTAGATGGTGGCGACGAAGGCCACGGCGATGCCGTTACCCAGTTGCGACGGATCACCCAGGTTGCCCATGACGTGAATCAGGCCCATCACCGCACCGATGATGCCGATGGTCGGCGCATAACCGCCCATGCTTTCGAAGACCTTGGCCGCTTCGATATCGCGGCTTTCCTGGGTGTAGAAATCCACTTCCAGAATGCTGCGGATCGCTTCCGGCTCGGCGCCGTCGACCAGCAGTTGCAGGCCTTTGCGGGCGTAATTGTCAGGCTCGGCGTCGGCGATACCTTCAAGACCCAGCAAGCCTTCCTTGCGGGCGGTCAGGCTCCAGTTCACCACGCGGTCGATGCCACCGGCCAGGTCGACGCGAGGCGGGAACAGGATCCAGGCGAGGATCTGCATGGCGCGCTTGAAGGCGCTCATCGGTGATTGCAGCAGCGCCGCGCCGATGGTGCCGCCAAGCACGATCAACGCTGCCGGGCCGTTGGCCAGGGCGCCCAAGTGACCGCCTTCAAGGTAATTGCCGCCGATGATGGCGACAAAAGCCATGATGATGCCGATCAGGCTTAGAACATCCATCAGATGCACGCCTCGACCAGGTGCTTGCCGATGTCGTCGAGGCTGTACACCGCGTCGGCGAGTTCAGCTTTGACGATGGCCATCGGCATGCCGTAGATCACGCAACTGGCTTCGTCCTGCGCCCAGATCGAACTGCCGCCCTGCTTGAGCAGGCGCGCGCCTTCACGGCCATCGGCGCCCATGCCCGTCAGGACGACCGCCAGAACTTTGTCACCGTAGGACTTGGCTGCCGAACCGAAGGTGATGTCCACGCACGGCTTGTAGTTGAGGCGCTCGTCACCCGGGAGGATTTTCACCGCGCCGCGACCGTCGATCATCATCTGCTTGCCACCCGGCGCCAGCAGCGCCAGGCCTGGACGCAGGATGTCGCCATCCTCGGCTTCCTTGACGCTGATGCGGCAGAGCTTGTCCAGGCGCTCGGCGAAGGCCTTGGTGAAGGCGGCCGGCATGTGTTGAACCAGCACGATCGGGGCCGGGAAATTGGCCGGCAATTGGGTCAACACCCGTTGCAGGGCAACAGGGCCGCCGGTGGACGTGCCGATGGCCACCAGTTTGTAGGCCTTGCGTTTTGGCGCGGGCGACGACGCAGCGGGGGCATGCGTACGCACCGGGATCGGTGCCGGTGCCGGACGCGCGGGCGCGCTGCTGGCAAAACTGCCCACGCTGGAAGGCGCAGGCGTCGGCGCTGGTGCAGCGACAGGCGCCGGAGCGCTGTAGTGACTGACACGACGATTACTGCGCGAGATGCTGAGAATCTTCTCGCACAGCAGTTGCTTGACCTTCTCGGGGTTGCGCGAGATGTCTTCGAAATTCTTCGGCAGGAAGTCCACCGCACCGGCATCCAGCGCATCGAGGGTGACCCTGGCGCCTTCATGGGTCAGCGAGGAGAACATCAGGACCGGGGTCGGACAGCGTTGCATGATGTGCCGCACGGCCGTGATGCCGTCCATCATCGGCATCTCGTAATCCATGGTGATCACGTCGGGCTTGAGGGCCAGCGCCTGATCGATCGCCTCTTTGCCGTTGGTCGCCGTGCCGACGACATGGATATTCGAATCCGCTGAAAGAATTTCCGAGACGCGGCGGCGGAAAAACCCCGAATCGTCCACCACCAGGACTTTGACTGCCATAAACACTCCATTAGATGGAGCGAGGCCAGGCGCCCCGCTCCACCAGAATCAAATACGCCGGGTGGCGTAACGCTTGAGCATGCTCGGAACATCGAGAATCAGCGCGATGCGGCCGTCACCGGTGATGGTGGCGCCGGACATGCCCGGCGTTCCCTGGAGCATTTTGCCCAATGGCTTGATGACCACTTCTTCCTGGCCCACCAGTTGATCGACGACAAAGCCGATCCGCTGCGTGCCCACCGAAAGGATCACCACATGGCCCTCGCGCTGCTCTTCGTGAGCGGCGGAGCTGACCAGCCAGCGTTTGAGGTAGAACAATGGCAGCGCCTTGTCCCGCACGATCACCACTTCCTGGCCGTCCACGACGTTGGTGGTCGACAGGTCGAGGTGGAAAATTTCGTTGACGTTCACCAGCGGGAACGCGAACGCCTGGTTGCCGAGCATGACCATCAGCGTCGGCATGATCGCCAGGGTCAGCGGCACCTTGATGACGATCTTCGATCCCTGGCCCTTGGTCGAGTAGATGTTGATCGAACCGTTGAGCTGGGAAATCTTGGTTTTCACCACGTCCATGCCCACGCCGCGACCCGACACATCGGAGATCTCGGTCTTGGTCGAGAAACCCGGGGCGAAGATCAGGTTGTAGCACTCGGTGTCGCTCAGTCGATCGGCCGCGTCCTTGTCCATCACGCCGCGTTTCACCGCGATGGAACGCAGGACATTCGGGTCCATGCCTTTACCGTCATCGGAAATCGACAGCAGGATGTGATCGCCTTCCTGTTCGGCCGCCAGGATCACCTTGCCGCCACGGGCCTTGCCCGAGGCTTCGCGCTCTTCCGGCGACTCGATGCCATGGTCGACCGCGTTGCGCACCAAGTGGACCAGCGGGTCGGCCAGGGCCTCGACGAGGTTCTTGTCGAGGTCGGTTTCTTCGCCGACCAGTTCCAGGTTGATCTCTTTCTTGAGCTGGCGAGCCAGGTCGCGAACCAGGCGCGGGAAGCGTCCGAAGACTTTCTTGATCGGTTGCATCCGGGTCTTCATGACCGCGGTTTGCAGGTCGGCGGTGACCACGTCGAGGTTCGACACGGCCTTGGACATGGCTTCGTCGCCACTGTTGAGTCCCAGGCGGACCAGGCGGTTACGCACCAGCACCAGCTCGCCGACCATGTTCATGATCTCGTCCAGACGCGCGGTATCGACCCGTACGGTGGTCTCGGCTTCGCTCGCCGGTTTTTCCGCCGGTGGCGCGGCCGGGGCGCGGGCAGCAGCCGGTGCAGCGGCGGCCGGGGCTTCGGCTTTTGGCTCGGGGGCCTTGGCCACAGGTTTCGGCGCCGCCTTGGCTGCCGGTGCCGCAACCGCAGCGTTCGAACCGTTGGCCGCTGTCGCGGTGCCGACTTCGCTGAACTTGCCTTTGCCGTGCAATTCGTCGAGCAGCGCTTCGAACTCGTGATCGGAAATCAGATCGCTGCCAGCCGCCGCCGCGCTTGGGGCAGCAGGTGCAGGCACCGACGCAATGGCCGACTCCAGTGCCTCGACAGCAAAGTTGCCCTTGCCATGCAACTGGTCGAGCAGTGCTTCAAATTCGTCGTCAGTAATATCGGAACTGTCACCCGGCGCTTTCGGTGCTTCTGGCGCAGCCGGAGCCTGCGCAATCGCATCGACGGCAAACTGGCCTTTACCGTGCAACTGATCGAGCAACGACTCGAACTCGGCATCAGTGATTTCGTCGCTGGCGGCCGCAGTGCTTGCAGGTGCCGCGCTTGCAGGTGCGTGGGCAACCGCCGGCGCCTCGGCCTGTGCCTTGACGGCATTGAGCGAGTCCAGCAATTGCTCGAATTCGTTATCGGTAATATCGCCTGAATCGGCTTCCGCCACCGGCGCTTCGACCACGGCGGCAACAGGCGCAGCAACTACTTCGTCAGCCGATTGCGGCTCGGCCAGACGAGCCAGCGCCGCCAGCAGCTCAGGTGTCGCAGCCGTGATCGGGCTGCGCTCGCGGACTTCGCTGAACATGCTGTTCACCGCGTCCAGCGCTTCGAGAACCACGTCCATCAGTTCCGAATCGACGCGACGCTCACCCTTGCGCAGGATGTCGAACACGTTCTCGGCGATGTGGCAGCACTCCACCAACTCGTTGAGCTGGAGGAAGCCGGCGCCCCCTTTTACAGTGTGAAAACCGCGAAAAATTGCATTGAGCAAATCCGCATCATCCGGACGGCTTTCCAGCTCGACCAGTTGCTCGGACAGTTGCTCTAGAATCTCGCCGGCCTCAACCAGGAAATCCTGAAGGATCTCTTCATCGGCGCCGAAGCTCATCAGGGGGGTGCTCCTAAAGGTCTAAAAACCCAAAAAACCTGAAACTCTAAAATCCCAGGCTGGATAGCAAATCGTCCACATCGTCCTGACCGGACACAACGTCTTCTCTTTTATCGGCATGAATCTGCGGACCTTCACCCTGAGAGAGATGTTTTTGTGGATCTTTTTCAGCAAGCATCGCTTCACGGTCATGTTCGATGCCCGCAAAGCGGTCCACCTGACTGGCCATCAGCACGAGCTTGAGCAGGTTGCTTTCAACTTCGGTGACCAACTGGGTCACACGCTTGATCACTTGCCCCGTGAGGTCCTGGTAATCCTGGGCGAGCAGGATGTCGTTCAGGTTGCCCGACACCGCGCGATTGTCCGTGCCGCTGCGCACCAGGAAACCGTCGACCCGCCGGGCCAGTTCACGAAACTCTTCAGCGCCGACTTCGCGACGCATGAAGCGTCCCCAGTCCGTGCTCAAGGCCTGGGCTTCATCCGCCAGGCTGTTGACCAGCGGCGTGGCATTCTCCACCAGATCCATGGTGCGGTTGGCCGCGGCCTCGGTCAGCTTGACCACATAGCCCAGACGTTCAGTGGCGTCGGTGATCTGCGACACTTCTTCGGCTTGCGGCATGTGCGGGTCAATCTGGAAATTGACGATCGCGCTATGCAGTTCGCGAGTGAGCTTTCCCACTTCCTGATACAGGCCGCGGTCACGGGTCTGGTTGAGCTCATGGATCAATTGCACCGCGTCGCCGAACTTGCCTTTTTCAAGGCTCTCGACCAATTCGACGGCGTGTTTTTTCAGGGTCGATTCAAAATCGCCCAATGAAGTTTCGTTATTGCCCATAGCTCCCCCGTGGCGCAGTCATCAACCAATGCGTTCGAAAATCTTCTCGATTTTTTCTTTCAACGCCTGGGCCGTGAAGGGTTTGACCACATAGCCGTTAACGCCGGCCTGGGCCGCTTCGATGATCTGCTCACGCTTGGCTTCAGCGGTCACCATCAGTACCGGCAGGTGCTTGAGCTTTTCATCGGCACGCACGTGGCGCAGCAGATCGATACCGGTCATGCCCGGCATGTTCCAGTCCGTTACCAGAAAGTCGATGCTTCCGCTGTTGAGCACCGGAATGGCGGTAGTGCCATCGTCGGCCTCGACGGTGTTGGTGAACCCAAGGTCACGCAGCAGGTTCTTGATGATCCGCCGCATCGTTGAGAAGTCATCAACGATGAGGATTTTCATGTTCTTGTCCAATTCGACCTCCAAGCAGTCTTAAACGCGCCCAGCACCTGGACGCGCCATTTCAATCAATCCGGCAAAGCACTCAATGACTGTCTGGAGCACAACAGATCGGGACCGGCGCAGTTCAACACCACACCAGCCTCTTTCGCAGTGTCCCCACACTGCCTTCAGCGCGCTCGCCACTCCCCCAAACGCCCCCGCAAGCGGGCCGCGCACTGGCTGTGTAACTGGCTGACCCGAGATTCGCTGACTCCCAGGACCTCACCGATTTCCTTGAGGTTCAACTCTTCGTCGTAGTACAGCGCCAACACCAGTCGCTCACGCTCCGGCAAATTGGCAATCGCATCCGCCAGCGCAGCCTGGAAGCGTTCATCTTCCAGATCGCGTGACGGCTCGGTATGAGCACTCGCGCCATCCTCGTGCAGCCCTTCGTGTTCGCCGTCCTGCAACAGATCGTCGAAACTGAATAACCGGCTGCCCAGGGTGTCGTTCAAAATTCCGTAGTAATCGTCGAGACTCAATTGGAGTTCGGCCGCAACTTCGTGATCTTTAGCGTCACGGCCGGTTTTCGCTTCAATCGAGCGAATGGCATCGCTGACCATGCGCGTATTGCGGTGAACCGAGCGTGGCGCCCAGTCCCCCTTGCGCACTTCATCGAGCATGGCGCCGCGGATTCGAATGCCCGCGTACGTCTCGAAACTGGCGCCTTTGCTGGCGTCATATTTGGTCGATACCTCAAGCAGGCCGATCATCCCGGCCTGGATCAGGTCTTCGACCTGGACACTGGCCGGCAAACGCGCCAGCAAGTGGTAAGCAATGCGTTTAACCAGCGGCGCGTAACGCTCGATCAGCTCGTACTGCGCATCACGAGCCGATTTTTTGTAGAGGTTGTAACCGCTGGCTGTCATAGCACAGGTCCTGCTGTCTGCTGCACGAGACGCTCGACGAAAAACTCCAGGTGCCCGCGCGGGTTGGCCGGCAGCGGCCAGGTATCGACCTTCTGCGCGATGGCCTTGAACGCCAGCGAACACTTGGAACGCGGAAAGGCCTCGTAGACGGCGCGCTGCTTCTGCACGGCCTTGCGCACGCTTTCGTCGTAAGGCACCGCGCCGACGTATTGTAGGGCGACGTCGAGGAAGCGATCCGTGACCTTGGTCAACTTGGCGAACAGGTTGCGCCCTTCCTGCGGGCTCTGGGCCATGTTGGCCAGGACGCGGAAGCGATTCATGCCGTAGTCGCGATTGAGCAACTTGATCAAGGCGTAGGCATCGGTAATCGAGGTCGGCTCGTCGCACACCACCAGCAGCACTTCCTGGGCTGCACGAACGAAGCTGACGACCGACTCACCAATGCCCGCAGCGGTGTCGATCACCAATACGTCGAGGTTGTCGCCGATATCACTGAAGGCCTGGATCAGGCCTGCGTGTTGCGCAGGGCTCAGATGCACCATGCTCTGTGTGCCGGATGCGGCCGGAACGATACGGATGCCGCCTGGCCCCTGCAGCAGTACATCGCGCAGTTCGCAGCGGCCTTCGATCACGTCGGCCAGGGTACGTTTGGGTGTCAGCCCCAGCAGAACGTCGACGTTCGCCAGCCCCAGGTCGGCGTCCAGCAGCATGACGCGCCGGCCAAGCTCAGCCAAAGCCAGGGACAAGTTCACTGACACGTTAGTTTTCCCGACGCCACCTTTGCCGCCGGTCACCGCGATCACCTGTACGGGATGCATGCTGCCCATGTTATTTCTTTACCTTGTCTTGCATAGACGGAGGCCACATTACTGGCTGCGCGTTCACAAACGGAACAATGCATGGCAGACCATCGATGTAGGTACAAAAACGATTCATTATTACCTCAGCCAACCTGCTTGGTCGGACTGTGGTAGATGTCAGCGAACATGTCAGCCATGGCTTCTTCGCTGGGTTCTTCCTGCATTTGCACGCTGACGGCGCGACTGACCAACTGATGACGGCGCGGCAGATGGAGGTCATCCGGAATCCGCGGGCCATCGGTCAGGTACGCCACTGGCAGCTCATGACTGATGGCCAGGCTCAACACCTCGCCCAGGCTTGCCGTTTCATCCAGTTTAGTCAGGATGCAGCCGGCGAGCCCGCAACGCTTGTAACTGTGATAAGCGGCGGTTAGAACCTGTTTCTGGCTGGTGGTTGCCAGGACCAGATAATTTTTTGAGCGGATGCCACGACCGGCCAGGCTTTCAAGCTGCATGCGCAGGGCCGGGTCGCTGGCCTGCAGGCCGGCGGTATCGATCAGCACCACGCGCTTGCGCAGCAATGGATCCAGCGCCTGCACCAGGGACTGGCCCGGATCGACGTGGGTCACCGGCACATTGAGAATGCGTCCCAGGGTCTTGAGTTGTTCCTGGGCACCGATGCGGAAGCTGTCCATGCTCACCAGCGCAATGTTCTGCGCGCCGTACTTGAGCACGTAACGGGCAGCCAGCTTGGCCAGGGTGGTGGTCTTGCCCATGCCGGCAGGGCCGACCATGGCGATGACCCCGCCCTCTTCCAGCGGCTCCACGTCGGGGGTAACGATCATGCGCGCCAGGTGCGCCAGCAACATGCGCCAGGCCTGACGAGGCTCCTGGATTTCGGTGATCAGTGCCAGCAGGTCGCGCGACAGCGGGCCGGACAGGCCAATGCGCTGCAGGCGACGCCAGAGGTTGGCCTGGTCCGGACGGCTGCCTTGCAGCTGGTTCCAGGCCAGGGACCCGAGTTGCACTTCCATGAGTTCGCGCAGGCTGTTGAGTTCGAAGCGCATCGAGTCGAACGCACGCGGGTCCACGCCACCGGACGCAGGCGCGGCAACCGGTGCGGGGCGACGGGGTTCGTCGTACGTCGGTTCGATCAGCGGCTCGGCGGCGGTCAACGGCAGGCCGGCGAACAACTGGCGGTTGGTCGCATTGTCGCTCTCGCCATCGCTGCGCAGGCTCAATTCGGCCTGGGCGGTGACAATCCGCGACTGAGTCTTGCGCAGCTCGTCCTCGAGCTCCATGTTCGGAACACGCGGTGCCAGCGCCGACAGTTTGTAATCCAGCGCAGCCGTCAGCTCGACGCCCCCGGCAATCCGGCGGTTGCCGATAATGGCTGCATCAGCGCCCAGCTCATCGCGAACCAGCTTCATGGCCTGACGCATATCGGCGGCGAAAAAACGCTTAACTTGCATAAACCACTACCTCAGCCGTTGGGCCCTACTGTCGCAACGATGGTCACTTGCTTGTTGTCAGGGATTTCCTGGTAAGCCAACACGTGCAAACCCGGGACTGCGAGCCGGCCGAATCGCGAGAGCATCGCGCGAACCGGACCGGCCACCAGCAGAATCACCGGCTGACCTTGCATCTCCTGGCGCTGCGCCGCGTCAATCAGCGAGCGTTGCAGTTTCTCAGCCATGCTTGGCTCCAGCAGAACGCCCTCTTCCGAGCCTTGTCCTGCCTTTTGCAGACTATTGAGCAATATCTGTTCCAACCTTGGCTCCAGCGTGATAACTGGCAGCTCCGACTCAGTGCCTACAATGCTTTGCACGATTGCACGGGATACGCCAACCCGCACGGCAGCCACCAGCGCGGCGGTATCTTGACTCTTGGCGGCATTGTTGGCGATGGCCTCGGCAATGCTGCGGATATCGCGAACGGGCACTTGCTCGGCCAACAGCGCTTGCAGCACCTTGAGCAGCTGCGACAGCGAAACCACGCCCGGCACCAGCTCTTCCGCCAGTTTGGGCGAGCTTTTGGCCAGCAATTGCATGAGTTGCTGCACTTCTTCGTGACCGATCAGTTCACTGGAATGCTTGTAGAGTATCTGGTTCAAGTGGGTGGCCACCACTGTACTGGCATCGACCACCGTGTAACCAAGGGACTGCGCCTGGGCACGCTGGCTGATTTCGATCCAGACCGCCTCCAGGCCGAAAGCCGGATCTTTGGCGGTAATGCCGTTGAGCGTGCCGTAGACCTGCCCCGGGTTGATCGCCAGTTCGCGATCCGGGTAAATCTCCGCCTCCGCCAGGATCACCCCCATCAGGGTCAGGCGATAGGCACTCGGCGCCAGGTCGAGGTTGTCGCGGATATGCACGGTCGGCATCAGGAAGCCCAGATCCTGGGACAGCTTCTTGCGCACACCCTTGATCCGCGCCAGCAACTGGCCGCCCTGGTTGCGGTCCACCAGCGGAATCAGGCGATAGCCCACTTCCAGGCCGATCATGTCGATGGGCGTCACATCGTCCCAGCCAAGCTCCTTGGTTTCCTGGGCGCGGGCCGGCGACGGCAGCAGTTCCTGCTGGCGCTTGACCTCTTGCAGGGCCTGAACCTTGGCGACGTTCTGCTTTCTCCAGAACAGGTACGCGCCACCGGCCGCCAGTGCCGCCATGGTCAGGAAGGAAAAATGCGGCATGCCGGGCACCAGGCCCATGACCGCCATCAGGCCGGCCGAAACGGCCAAGGCTTTAGGCGAGGCGAACATCTGGCGATTGATTTGCTTGCCCATGTCTTCAGAACCGGAAGCACGGGTCACCATGATCGCGGCCGCTGTCGATAACAACAGTGATGGCAATTGCGCCACCAAACCGTCACCGATGGTCAGCAGTGCGTAAACCTTGCCGGCATCGGCAAACGTCATATTGTGCTGGAAGATACCGACCGCCATGCCGCCGATCAGGTTGATGAACAGGATCAACAGGCCGGCAATCGCGTCACCACGGACGAACTTGCTGGCACCGTCCATGGAACCGTAGAACTCGGCTTCCTGGGCGACTTCCGAGCGGCGGGCCTTGGCCTGGGCCTGATCGATCAGGCCGGCGTTGAGGTCGGCGTCGATCGCCATTTGCTTGCCGGGCATCGCATCGAGGGTGAAACGCGCGCTCACCTCGGAAATCCGACCCGCACCCTTGGTCACCACGACGAAGTTGATGATCATCAGGATCGCGAAGACCACGATACCGACCACGTAGTTGCCGCCGATCACCACCTCGCCGAACGCCTGGATCACCTTGCCGGCGGCGGCGTGACCGTCCTGGCCGTGGAGCATCACCACCCGCGTGGAGGCCACGTTCAATGCCAGGCGCAACAGCGTCGCCACCAGCAGGATGGTCGGGAACACCGCGAAATCCAACGGGCGCAAGGCATAGACGCACACCAGCAGCACGACGATGGACAGGGCAATGTTGAAGGTGAAAAACACGTCGAGCAGGAACGGCGGCACCGGCAACATCATCATCGCCAGCATGACCAGCAGCAACAGCGGCACGCCCAGATTGCCTCGACTGAGGTCGGCAATGTTGCTGCGGGCACTGTTGATTAACTGAGAGCGATCCACCGGTTTTCCCCGTTCCTTTAAAGCAAACTTTTGACGCCTGAAGCAGGCGCAGGGCGGCTACTGCAAGAAGCTTTCCAACTTTTGCAAAGGCCTGGAATAGAGGTTTTCGCGGGTAAAAAAGATCGCAGCCTTCGGCAGCTCCTACAGGGGATCGGCGTGAACCTGTAGGAGCTGCCGAAGGCTGCGATCAGGCACAGGGCGGCTACGGCAAGAAGCTTTCCAACTTTTGCAAAGGCCTGGAATAGAGGTTTTCGCAGGTACAAAAGATCGCAGCCTTCGGCAGCTCCTACAGGAGATCGGTATGAACCTGTAGGAGCTGCCGAAGGCTGCGATCTTTTGATTCTAAAATCAGGAATCGCGGCGCAAATCCGGCGGAATCGGCAGGTCGTCCTTGAGCGGGTCAGGCCGCTTGCCCTTGCCCGCCCGGTACTGTCGAATCTGATAGACGTAGGCCAGTACCTGCGCAACCGCCAGATAAAGCCCGCCGGGGATTTCCTGCTCCAGCTCGGTGGAGTAATAAATCGAGCGCGCCAGCGCCGGTGACTCCAGCAACAGGATCTCGTTGGCCGCGGCGATCTCGCGGATCTTCAGGGCCAGGAAGTCACTGCCCTTGGCCAGCAACACCGGCGCATTGCCCTTATCCGGATCGTATTTGAGCGCCACGGCGTAGTGGGTCGGGTTGGTGATGACCACGTCGGCCTCGGGAATGGCGGCCATCATTCGCCGCTGGGACATCTCACGCTGCAGCTGTCGAATCCGCTGCTTGACCTCCGGCCGCCCTTCCTGATCCTTGTGCTCGTCGCGCACTTCCTGCTTGGTCATCTTCAGTTTCTTGATGCTTTCCCACAGCTGTATCGGCACATCCACGGCGGCGATAATAACCAGCCCGCAGGCCATCCACAGCGTGCTCCAGCCAACCACTTGCAGGCTGTGGGTGATTGCCCGGTCCAGTGGCTCATGAGCGATACGCAACAGATCGTCGATATCCGCCGACAACACCACAAGGGCCACGAACAGGACGATGAAGAACTTCGCCAGCGCCTTGAGCAGCTCGGCCACAGCCTTGCCCGAGAACATACGCTTGAGGCCGGCACCAGGGTTCATGCGGCTGAATTTCGGCGCCATGGTGCCGGCGGAGAACAGCCAGCCTCCCAGGGAGATCGGCCCGATCAACGCCGCCAAGAGCAAGGTGATCATCACCGGCTGAATCGCCAGCAAGGCAATCTGTCCCGAGTGCAGCAGATAGGTTCCCATCGCACGCTGATCCAGCACCACGTCACGCGACAGGGAAAAGTTCAGGCGCATCAGCTCCATCATCTCCTGGGCAAGCGCCCCACCGAAGACCAGCAGCGCACCGGCACCGGCGAGCATGATCGCCAGGGTATTGAGCTCCTTGGAGCGGGCAATCTCGCCCTTTTCACGGGCGTCCTTTTTCTTTTTCTCCGTGGGGTCTTCTGTTTTGTCCTGACCGCTTTCGCTCTCAGCCATGACTCAGCGCGCCTTTGCCAGTTCGCGTAAAAACTGCAGGGCCTCCGTGGCCAGCGGTTGATACTGATTAACGATGTCCGCCAGCCCGACCCAGACGATAAACAGCCCGAGCACCAGGGTCAGCGGGAAGCCGATGGAGAAGATGTTCAACTGCGGCGCGGCGCGGGTCATCACGCCAAACGCGATGTTGACCACCAGCAGCGCGGTGATCGCCGGCAGCACCAGCAACAGCGCCGCGCCGAGCACCCAGCCGAGTTTGCCGGCCAGTTCCCAGAAATGATTGACCATCAAGCCGCTGCCGACTGGCAGCGTAGTGAAGCTTTCGGTGAGCACCTCGAACACCACCAGATGGCCGTTCATGGCCAGGAACATCAGTGTCACCAGCATGGTGAAGAACTGCCCGATCACCGCCACCGACACACCGTTGGTAGGGTCAACCATCGAGGCAAAGCCCATGCCCATCTGGATCGCGACAATCTGCCCCGCCACCACGAAAGCCTGGAAAAACAACTGCAGCGAGAAGCCCAGTATCGCGCCGACCAGGATCTGCTCGGCAATCAGCAGCAGCCCGCTCAAATCCAGCGCGTTCACTGGCGGCATCGGTGGCAGCCCCGGCGCGATGACCACGGTGATGGCAAGGGCGAAATACAGTCGGATGCGCTTGGGTACCAGGGCGGTGCCGAACACCGGCATGACCATCAGCAAGCTGCCGATGCGAAACAGCGGCAACATGAACGTCGCGACCCAAGTGCTGATCTGGGTATCCGTCAACTGCAGCAGCGATGACATGGCTTAGCCGATGACCTGCGGAATACTGCCGTACAACTGCTGGATGTATTCCATGAAGGTCTGCACCAGCCACGGGCCGGCGACGATCAGCGTCACCAGCATCACCAACAGACGCGGCAGGAAACTGAGGGTCTGTTCGTTGATCTGGGTGGCCGCCTGGAACATGGCCACCAACAGCCCCACCAGCAAACTTGGAATCACCAGCACGGCCACCATCAACGTGGTCAGCCACAGCGCGTCACGAAAGATGTCGACCGCAACTTCCGGCGTCATGGCGAGACACCGCCAAAGCTGCTGGCCAGGGTGCCGATGATCAGCGCCCAGCCATCCACCAGCACGAACAACATGATCTTGAACGGCAGGGAAATGATCAGCGGCGAGAGCATCATCATACCCATGGCCATCAGCACACTGGCCACGACCAGGTCGATGATCAGGAACGGAATGAAGATCATGAAGCCGATCTGGAACGCCGTTTTCAGCTCGGAGGTCACGAAGGCCGGCACCAGGATGGTCAGCGGCGCCTGATCCGGTGTCGCGATGTCAGTGCGCCTGGACAGGCGCATGAACAGCTCCAGGTCGCTGGTGCGGGTCTGGGCGAGCATGAAATCCTTGATCGGCACCTGCGCCTTGGCGACCGCATCCTGGGCCGTCAGTTTTTCTGCCAGATACGGTTGCAAGGCGTCCTGGTTCACCCGGTCGAACACCGGCGCCATGATGAACAGGGTCAGGAACAGCGCCATGCCGGTGAGGATCTGGTTCGACGGCGTCTGCTGCAGGCCCAGGGCCTGGCGCAGGATCGAGAAGACAATGATGATCCGGGTGAAGCTGGTCATCAGCATGACAAACGCCGGGATAAAACTCAGCGCGGTCATGATCAGCAGGATTTGCAGGCTGACCGAGTATTCCTGCGCACCCTGCGCGTTGGTGCCCAGGGTGATGGCCGGGATCGACAGCGGATCGGCGGCGAATGCCAGCGGCGCGGCCAGCATCAGGGCCAGCGTCAAGACGATGCGTAGCGCACCCATTACTTCTTATCCTTCTGATCTTTACCCAGCATTTCCAGCAGGCGCTGCGCAAACTCCGGCGTCGACTTCTCGGTGCTCGGCACCTGCACCGGCTCCTTGAGGACGTGCAGCGCAGTGATGCTGCCAGGGCTCAGGCCAAGCAGAATCTGCTCGTTGCCGACCTGCACCAGCATCAGGCGGTCGCGAGGCCCCAGCGCGCGGGAGCCGACAATCTCGATCACCTGCCCCTTGCCGGCCGGACCGGCCTGCTGGACCCGACGCAGCAACCAGGCGAGGAGAAAGATCAGCCCGAGCACCAGCAGCAGGCCGAACACCAGTTGCGTCAGCTGGCCACCCACCCCGCTGCTCACCACCGGCGCGGCAGCCGTGGTCGCCGTTGCAACCGGTTCGGCCGCCAGCACGCTGAACGACATGGCCAGCGCGCCCCCGACCACAGCTCCGAGAAACTTTTTCACTCAGCGCAGCTTCTTGATGCGTTCGCTTGGGCTGATCACGTCCGTCAGGCGGATGCCGAACTTCTCGTTGACCACCACCACTTCGCCATGGGCGATGAGCGTGCCGTTGACCAGCACGTCCAGCGGCTCGCCGGCCAGGCGATCCAGTTCGATCACCGAGCCCTGGTTCAGTTGCAGCAGGTTGCGGATGTTGATGTCGGTGCTGCCCACTTCCATGGAAATCGACACCGGGATATCGAGGATCACGTCCAGGTTCGGGCCTTCGAGGCTCACCGGATCGTTGTTTTTCGGCACGCTGCCGAACTCTTCCATTGGCAGCCGGTTGGACGCCGAATTGCCGGAATCGGCGGCAAGCAATGCGTCGATGTCGGCCTGACCGGCATCACCGGTTTCTTCCAGGGCTGCGGCCCACTCATCGGCCAGGGCCTGGTCGTCTTGCGTGTTCATATTGTCAGTGTCCTCGGCGAGCAAAAGTTCAGAATTCGGTTAATCACGAATGAGTAGGAGCGCCGGTCAACGGCGCTCGATCGGCTCGATCACTTGCAACGCCAGGTTGCCCTTGTGCGAACCCATCTTGACCTTGAAGGCCGGCACGCCGTTGGCGCGCATGATCATTTCTTCCGGCATGTCGACCGGGATCACATCCCCCGGCTGCATGTGCAGAATGTCGCGCAGGCGCAGTTGACGACGGGCCACCGTCGCACCGATCGGCACGTCGACGTCCAGCACGTCCTGGCGCAGGGCGTTGACCCAGCGCTCGTCCTGGTCGTCGAGGTCCGACTGGAAGCCGGCGTCGAGCATCTCGCGCACCGGCTCGATCATCGAATACGGCATGGTCACGTGCAGGTCGCCGCCGCCGCCATCGAGTTCGATGTGGAAGGTCGACACCACAATGGCTTCGCTCGGGCCGACGATGTTGGCCATGGCCGGGTTCACTTCGGAGTTGATGTACTCGAAGTTGACTTCCATGATCGCCTGCCAGGCTTCCTTCAGATCGACGAACGCCTGCTCCAGCACCATGCGCACCACACGCAGTTCGGTCGGGGTGAATTCACGCCCTTCGATCTTGGCGTGCCGGCCGTCGCCACCGAAGAAGTTGTCCACCAGTTTGAACACCAGTTTGGCGTCGAGGATGAACAGCGCGGTGCCGCGCAGCGGTTTGATCTTGACCAGGTTGAGACTGGTCGGTACGTACAGCGAGTGCACGTATTCGCCAAACTTCATCACCTGCACGCCGCCGACCGCCACGTCTGCCGAACGACGCAGCATGTTGAACATGCTGATGCGGGTATAACGGGCGAAACGCTCGTTGATCATTTCCAGGGTCGGCATGCGTCCACGGACGATGCGATCCTGGCTGGTCAGGTCGTAGCTTTTTACGCTGCCGGGTTCGGCAGCATTTTCGGTCTGTACCAGACCATCGTCGACGCCATGCAGCAGCGCATCGATCTCATCCTGGGACAGCAGGTCCTGCACGGCCATGTCGTGTTCCTACTGCAGTACGAAATTAGTGAAAAGCAACTGTTCGACCACCACTTTGCCGAGCTCTTTCTGCGCCACTTCCTGGACGCTGGCGGTGGCCTTCTGCCGTAGCATTTCCTGGCCGACCGGCGACGCGAGGGTCGCAAAGTCCTGCCCGGAGAACAGCATCACCAGGTTGTTGCGGATCACCGGCATGTGGACCTTGAGCGCCTCCAGATCCGCCGGGTTGCGCGCGAGCATGGTGATGCTCACCTGCATGTAGCGCTGGCGGCCGTTCTGGTTGAAGTTGGCCACGAATGCCGGCGCCATCGGCTCGAAAATCGCCGGCTGTTTGCCGATGGGAGCGGTTTCCGCTACGGCGGCAGGCTTGCTCTGAGCGCTGTGCATGAAGTACCAGGTCGCGCCCACGGACACACCGATCGCCAGCAGCAGGGCCACCACGATCAGGATGATCAGCTTGAGTTTGCCTTTGGATGCGGGGTCTTTTACTGCTGCGTCGCTCTTCGCCATGCCAATAATCCGTCACTATTCGGGTTTTCACAGTCGCACGGCAAGGCAAGAGCAAGTGTTATGCCAGAAGTGTCGGGAGAGGCATGGGTGGGGAGGGGCGCGATTTGAAGAACACTGCAACCCCCTGTGGGAGCGGGCTTGCCCGCGAAGAGGACGGAACATTCAACATTGATGCTGACTGTGCCGACGCCTTCGCGGGCAAGCCCGCTCCCACAGGGTTATATGTCTGCCGGGATCAGGCGTAATAATCGACTGCGCTGGAGCCGATCACGCTGGTGGTAGTGGCAGCCACTTCAGCGACGCCCGCGGTCAGGTCGTCATCCATTGAATCGATACGGCCGCCGCTAGCACTGGCCCGTCCGGCCTGGCTTTGCCGGGCATGTTCCTGCCCTTGTTGCGAACCACGGGACTGGTCCGAAACGTTGACATCGACCTGCCCCATGCCCTGCTGCGCAAACATGTCGCGCAAGCGATGGACCTGGCTGTCCAGCGCCTCACGGACGCCCGGATGCGCACTCATGAACGTGACCTGGGTCTGCTGATCGGGAACCATGTTCACCCTAATGTCCAGACGCCCCAGTTCAGCGGGCTGCAACTGGATGTCCGCGGCCTTGAGGTTGGCACTGGACAGGTACATGACCCGGTTCACCACCTCTTCGGTCCAGCCGTTCTGGTGCATGGCGATCGGCTGGTTCACCGGCAAGGCATTGGCTGTCTTCGGTGTGGCCGCCTGTGTCAGCGCTGCCAGACGGTTGGCGAAATCATCGACACGGGTGTCGCTGCCGGCAGACTTGAGATCTTTCAGACCGCCGTCGATCAAGCCGCTGAAAGCCTTGTCGTCACCCTTGCCTGCACTGTCCTTGTCGGCCTGGACATCCAGCATGGTCGACATGCCGGCGGCAAAGCTTTGCGCCGACGTCAGCTCACCGTCAGCCTGGGCTTGCGCCTGTGTCGGTGCGGCCTTTGGCTGCGCCTGACTGGAAGCCGACACGTGACCGCTCTGCTCCATCGCCAGGCGTAACGCCGGCAGGGCGTCGAGTGGATCGGCCTCGGGATCGAAGTCGCCGTCAGCGCTGGTCGGCGCCGGAACGCTTGTAGCCGTGATCGCCGCAGCAACCGGCGCTTCAACCGCTGGCTGCACCGCATCGGCTACGGCAGGCGCTGCTGGCGCCGGTGTTACTGGCGCTGGCACCACTGGCTGCATGGCTTGCAGCACCGCAGGATCAAGCGCCGGATCAACCGGCGCGGCATCGACGACCTGAGCCGGGTCGACCTCTGCCGCATCATCGCCGGCGGCCTTGTCGCCAGCTTGCACCGATGGGTCGGCAGGCAAGGATTTGCCGCCATCGGCAACCACCGGCTCCCCGGCGGCAGACTTGTCGTCGCCAGCGTCTTTCTTTGCGCCGACACCGGAGGTCTTGTCACGATCAGGCTTGATCGGAGCATCCGCCAGTGCACTGGCCTTGTTTGGGGCCTGATTGGCGTAGACATGGGCAAAGCTTGCGGCCTTGTCCCCAGGCTCTGCGGCCACTGCCGGGGGATTGGCGGAGGCAGCCTGAGTCTTGGCCTGCCTGGAGGCCTGAAGCAGAATATTGGGGGTAACGGGCATGAAACGGTCTCCGCTGCACAGGGCTCGTAAGTACAGTTGGGTTAGATATCTGCAAAGGTCGAGCCAGTTTCACTCGACAGAGACCAAAAGCAGCGCTTGCTCAGATTTTCGCCGGACAACGCTGTCGCTCAGCTTCGTACAGAGGGCGGATACCGGCGAATTCGCCGTCGATTTCGCGGACCAGTTGCTGAATGGCGGCCCATGGCAAATCGTTGGCCCGCTGTTCAAGTTGATGGCAGAGTTCGGTCAGCTTGAGGGCGCCCATATTGCTGCTGCTGCCCTTGAAACTATGGGCGGTTTCAACGAGCCGTGCGGCACTGTCAGTCGCTCTCAAGACTTTCAGGCGCTCTTCGGAGTCCGCAAGAAAGATATCCAGCAGATCCGGATAACCCTCTTCCATCACTTCCCGCAATGCACTCAGCACGCTGCGATCCACATGTGTGTCGTCGTCCACTTGCTCACTCCTTGATCAAGAATGCGCGGATTATGCCAGAGCCTCCCAGATAAACTCCACGCGTGCACTTCGACCATTGTCGGTCCAGCGGGCATTACGCCCCAACTGGCGGATCAGACTGATCCCGCGTCCCGACAGGCGGATGGCGTCCAATGGCCTTTCCATCACCCGCTCGACATCGAACCCCTCGCCGCTGTCTTCGACCTGAATCGTCAGGCAACCGCCGTCGTCTGTCGGCGCCACCTGCAAATGGACCCGCACATAGCCTTCCTGCAGCTCGCCGAGCCGGGCATTGCGCTCTTGATAATATCGCGCAAAACCCGAGGCATTGCGCTTGAGGCTCGAATCCAGCCCCAGCACGCCGTGCTCCAGCGCGTTGGAATAAAGCTCCGCCAATACACTGTAGAGCGCACCGCTCTGAGCTCGCAGGCCATGCACCTCAAGCAGCAACTGCAGCAGATAGGGCAAGGGATTGAATCGCTTGAGCGTGGCGGCGCGGAACTCGAAGCTTACCGACCAGTCCAGCGGGCACGACTGGCCGCTGTCGGAGTAGACCAACGCCGGCGGCGTGATTTGTTCCGGCTCCAGCAGGCTGATTTCGACCATGCTGACATCGTCGCGTGCCTCACCACCGAAATCGCGCAGCGCCTGCTCGATCTCTTCGAACAGCACATCCGGCTGACGATTGGCGGCGAACACCTGCTGCAATCGCTGCACGCCAAACAACTGTTCATTGGCGCCGCAGGTGTCGATCACCCCATCGGACAAGAGGAACACCCGATCCCCGCGCGCCATGGGAAACACTTCGGTGCGCTCATCGAAGGATTCCGGGCTCAGCACCCCCAAAGGCAGGTGCCGCGCCGGCAGAGGCGTACGCTCGCCACTGGCAATGCGATGCAGGTAACCGTCGGGCATTCCACCGTTCCAGACCTCCACCGAACGACGCTGAAAACTCAGGCACAGCATCGTGGCACAGCAGAACATGTCCACCGGCAGGATGCGCTTGAGCTTGGCATTCATTTCGCGCAGGGTTTCCGCCAGGCCATAGCCCTTGGCGGTCATCCCGTAGAAGACTTCGGCCAGTGGCATGGCACCCACGGCCGCCGGCAGACCGTGGCCGGTGAAGTCACCCAACATTACGTGCATGTCGCCGGCCGGGGTGAACGCGGCCAGCAACAGGTCGCCATTGAACAGCGCATAGGGCGATTGCAGATAACGGATATTCGGCGCGGCGTTCAGGCAGCCAGCGTGCGCCACCTTGTCGAAAACCGCCTTGGCCACGCGCTGTTCGTTGAGCAGGTAGTCGTGGTGCCTGGCGATCTGGTCACGCTGCTGCAGAACGGTGTCCTGCAAGCGCCGCAAGCGATCCATCGCCTTGATCTTGGCCGCGAGAATCACCTGGTTATAAGGCTTCGCCAGAAAGTCGTCGCCGCCGACCTCCAGACAACGGGCCAGCGCCTCGCTTTCGGACAAGGACGTGAGGAAGATGATCGGCACCAGGGTTTCCCCGGCCAGGGCCTTGATCTGCCGGGCCGCCTCGAAGCCGTCCATGACCGGCATCATCGCATCCATCAACACCAGGTGCGGCTGTTGCTCGCGAAACGCGTCGACCGCTTCGGCGCCGTTGGCCGCCGTCAGCACTTGGTGCCCCTGGCGGCGCAGGATGCTCGCCAACAGCAGGCGATCGGCGGCGCTGTCCTCGGCAATCAGGATCGTCAGCGGCTCCAGTGGCTGCATGGCAATCAACTGATGTCGAACAGTTTGTCGAAGTTGGAAATGGCGAGGATTTTGCGCACGTCGGTACTGCTGTTGACCACGCGGATGTCGGAATCATCGCCACCGGCGTGATCGCGCAGCAAAAGCAGCATGCCCAAGGCCGAGCTGTCGAGGTAAGTGGCGTCTTTCAGGTCGACCACAACCGCCGATAGCTGTTTATCTTCGTAGGACTGACGAAATTCCTGATGCTTGGCGAAATCGAAACGACCCTTGACCGATATCGTCAGCTTTTGCCCATCGGGTGAGACTTCTGTAACAACTGGCATGTCATGGCTTCCTTGTCATTTGTAAACCTGCTTGTACAAGGTTTAGCAGTTGGTAGAGGTTGGGGCAAGGCTGGAAGCGGCGCGAATCCTGTGGGAGCGTGGCTTGCCCGCGATGAACGATAACGCGGTCCACCCGATTCAATACTGATCCTGCCGTGGCAAGCGCTGGGACAGTTCATCCAGCAATTTCTGTTCGCGCCGGTCTTCGAGCGCCCGCGCCTCATCGGCATAGCGCTGAACCAGCTTGCGCAGGCCTTCGACCCGGGCAAATGCCTGCTGCCAGGTTTCCCGGGCCTTGTTCAGGTTGTTCTGATGCCAGGCCAGGCTTTGCCGCTGCTGGTCGATGGCCGTGCCCAGTTGCGCCAGGAAGCCCTGATAACCCAGCAACCATTGGCCCGAGACGCCGCCGCTGCCGCGTACGATCCATTGTTCCTGATAGTCGAGACGGAAGGCTTCGAGGTCGGCGAGCTTGCTTTCCGCCAGGCGAACCTGCCCTTGAAAGTGCCCCAGGCGCTGGACCGCGGTTTTCTCGGCCTTTTCGGCCATTTCCACCACCGGCGCCAGCCTGCCTGCCCGACTCTGGGCCATGACCGCTTATCCGCCCGCCGCGGGCGCGAAGATCGAGGCGAGATACGCTTCGCTTTCACCCAGGCTGATGCTGTCGTTGAGGCCCTGACGCAGGTATTTGACCAGTTGCGGTTGCAGGGAAATCGCCAGGTCGGTCTCGCGATCACCGCCGGCGACATAGGCGCCGACGCTGATCAGGTCACGACTCTGCTGATAACGCGACCACAATTGCTTGAAGTATTGTGCACGGGTCATGTGCTCCGGCGACACCACCGCCGGCATGACCCGGCTGATGGACGCTTCGATATCGATGGCCGGATAGTGCCCTTCCTCGGCCAGGCGCCGGGAGAGCACGATGTGTCCGTCGAGTACACCCCGTGCCGAGTCGGCAATCGGGTCCTGCTGGTCATCGCCCTCGGACAGCACAGTGTAGAACGCGGTGATCGAACCGCCGCCCTTCTCCGCGTTACCGGCGCGCTCCACCAGCTTCGGCAGTTTGGCGAACACCGATGGCGGATAGCCCTTGGTCGCCGGTGGTTCGCCGATGGCCAGGGCGATTTCCCGCTGCGCCTGGGCAAAACGGGTCAGGGAATCCATGAGCAACAGGACATTCTTGCCCTTGTCGCGGAAATATTCGGCGATGCGCGTGCAGTACATGGCGGCGCGCAGTCGCATCAGCGGCGCATCGTCAGCCGGGGATGCCACGACCACGGAACGCTTGAGTCCTTCTTCACCCAGGATATGCTCGATGAATTCCTTGACTTCACGGCCCCGCTCACCGATCAGACCGACGACGATAATGTCGGCCTCGGTAAAGCGCGTCATCATCCCCAGCAACACCGATTTACCGACACCGGTACCGGCAAACAGGCCGAGTCGCTGGCCGCGGCCGACCGTCAACATGCCGTTGATGCAACGGATGCCCACGTCCAGCGGCTCGCTGATGGGCTCGCGCTTGAGCGGGTTGATGGTCGGGCCGTCCATCGGCACCCAGTCTTCTGCCTTCATCCCGCCCTTGCCGTCCAGTGCACGACCGGCACCGTCGAGCACCCTTCCGAGCATGCTCATGCCCATGGGCAGGCGACCGGTATCGGCCAGGGGCACCACTCGGGCGCCGGGTGCGATGCCGGCGACACTGCCGACCGGCATCAGAAAGACTTTGCTGCCAGAGAAGCCCATGACCTCCGCTTCCACCTGCACCGGGTGATAGCTGTCGTCATTGATGACCATGCAGCGGCTGCCCATGGCGGCACGCAGGCCTTCGGCTTCGAGGGTCAGGCCGACCATGCGCAGCAGGCGGCCTTCGAGGATCGGTGCGCCCTCCAGTCCCGTGGCCTCGGCGTAGCTGCCCAGGCGCTTGGCGAAACTGGTGCGTTCAAGGCGCATCGGGGACATCCGGAGCCGGAGCGACCGCAGGCTTGCCTTCGATCGGCAGTTCCAGGCTCAGGTCCGGTGCAGCCGGGTGCAAGGCCTGCTCGTGCAACTGATCAAACAGCTTGTCCATCACCCGTGCGACGCGGGTTTCCACCGTGGCATCGATACGGCTGTGTTCTGTCTCGACCCGGCAACCGCCAGGCAACAACGACTCGTCTTCGACGATTCGCCAGGTTTCTTCATGGCGTTCGCGCAGGGCTTTGACCTGTTCGAAATCCTGCGGGTTGATGTACAGCCGCACATTGCCCACGCCCAACGGCAGGAGCTTGAGCGCTTCGCGCATGACGTGTTCGATCTGCGTCGAGTCGATGGCCAGTTCGCGCTGGATCACCTGCCTGGTGATGTGCTGCACGAGGTCGACCAGGGACTTTTCGATCTGGGTGTCCTGTTCGGCGATAGGCTCGAACAGATGGCCCATCAATTGCTCCAGCGCCGCGATCTTGGCGGTCAGGGCCACTTCGGCTTCCTGGCGGACCTTGAGCGTGGTGCTGTGGAAACCTTCCTTCTCACCCACCGCGAAACCTTCGTTGTAGGCTTCCTGGCGAATGCTTTCGAGTTCTTCGAGGGTCAGTGGCTGGACTTCCTCCAGCGGCACTTCCTCCATTTCCGGCGGCTCGGGTTCCGGTTCAGGCTCCGGCTCGGGTGCAGGCGGGTCGAAACTGGGCAGCGCCCAAGTGTCGAAGCCACTGACATCCCTGGCCCGGATCAGGTCAGTGGGTGCATCATCATTCTTGACCATGGTGTTAGATCATTTCCTCGCCGCCCTTGCCGCCGAGAACGATTTCTCCGGCTTCGGCCATACGGCGGGCGATGGTGAGGATTTCCTTCTGCGCGGTTTCCACGTCGCTGACGCGCACCGGGCCCTTGGCTTCCAGGTCGTCGCGCAGCAGTTCGGCGGCACGTTTGGACATGTTCTTGAAGATCTTCTCCTTGACGCCTTCGTCCGACCCCTTGAGGGCCAGCACCAGCACATCGGAGGACACCTCGCGGAGCAGCGCCTGGATGCCGCGGTCGTCGACATCGGCCAGGTTGTTGAACACGAACATGAGGTCCTCGATCTGACCGGACAGGTCTTCGTCGACTTCGCGGATCGAATCCATGAGCTGGCCTTCGATCGAGCTGTCGAGGAAGTTCATGATGTCCGCCGCCCGCTTGATGCCACCCAGGGTGGTGCGCGAGGCATTCGAGTTGCCGGAGAACTGCTTCTCGAGAATCTGGTTGAGTTCTTTCAGGGCCGCCGGTTGCACGGTGTTCAGCGAGGACACGCGCAGGATGATGTCCAGTCGCACCTTGTGGTCGAAGTTGCCGAGCACTTCACCGGCCTGGTCCGGATCGAGGTAGGCCACCACGATTGCCTGGATCTGCGGGTGCTCATAACGGATCACGTCGGCGACGGCGCGCGGCTCCATCCACTTCAGGCTGTCGAGGCCGCTGGTGTTGCCACCCAGCAGGATGCGGTCGATCAGGCCGTTGGCCTTGTCTTCGCCCAGGGCCTGGGTGAGCATTTTGCGCACATAGTCGTCGGAGCCGACGCCCAGGCTGGTCTGGTCGCCGACGATATCGACGAACTCGCTCATCACCTGCTCGACCTGCTCGCGGTGCACATTACCCATCTGGGCCATGGCCACGCCCACGCGCTGAACCTCTTTGGGGCCCATGTGGCGCAGCACCTGGGCCGCATCGGTGGAGCCCAGGGACAGCAACAGGATTGCGGCTTTGTCGACCTTGGACAGTTTGGCGGCAACGGCTCGGTTATCACTCATCTGCGTTAATCCACTCTTTCACGACCTGGGCCACACGACCCGGGTCTTCGGCCACCAGACTCTTGATTGCGTTCAACTGAGCGTCATAACCTTCGCTCGGGCTCGGCAGCAGAATGCTGGTCGGACCACCAAGGCTGACACGGTCGTTGGCCAGTTCGCCATCCAGACCGCCCATGCCACCCAACTCGACGTCGCTGCCGATACCGGCCAGCTGCTTGCCTTTACCGCCACCGGTGATGTTGTTGAGCACCGGACGCAGGACACCGAACACCAGCACCAGAATGAACAGCACACCCAGCACTTGCTTGACGATGTCCCAGAACCACGGCTGGGAGTAGAACGGAATATCGGCAATCACTTCGCCGCGCTCGGCGGAGAATGGCATGTTGATCACACTGACGCTGTCGCCACGGCTGGCGTCGAAACCGACGGCGTCCTGCACCAGACGGGTGAAGCGCGCCAATTCATCGGCGGTCCACGGCGCACGGCTGGTTTCGCCGTTGGCCGGGTTGATCTTGACCTGATCGTCGACCACCACCGACACCGACAGGCGATTCAACCGACCCTGCTGCTGTTTGGTGTGGCTGATGGAACGGTCGAGTTCGAAGTTCCTGGTCGATTGCTGACGCTTGTCTGCGGGGTACGGCGCCAGCATCGGCTGGCCGGTGGCCGGGTCCATGATTTGCTGGCCGTTGGCGTCGATCAGAGGCTGCCCTGGCTGCACCATGCCGGCCGATGCAGTCGCGCCACCGGTGGTTTGCGGCGCGGAGGCCGGCGATGGCGGCTGGTTGCTCAAGGCACCCGGCACGCCTTGCGGACCATTGCTGGCGGTACGTTGTTCGTTGACCGACTGTTCGCTGCGCAACGCCGGTTGATCCGGATTGAACTGCTCGGAAGTCGACTCGACCGCACTGAAGTCCACATCGGCGGACACTTCGGCTTTGTAACGATCATTGCCAAGCACCGGTTGCAGGATGTTGTGCACGCGCTGGGTGAGCATGCTTTCCATGCGACGGCTGTAGTCGAACTGCTTGCCGGCCATGGTCAGTTCGGAGTTTTCCGCCTGATCCGAGAGCAGGTTGCCCTTCTGGTCGACGACGGTGATCTGCGACTTGCTGAGTTCGGGAACGCTGGTCGCCACCAGGTTGATGATCGCCACGACCTGGCCTGGCTCGAGGGAGCGACCGGAATAGAGTTCAACCAGTACCGAAGCGCTCGGCTTGCGCTCGTCGCGCACGAACACCGAACTCTTCGGGATCGCCAGGTGCACGCGGGCGCCCTTGACGTTGTTCAGGCTGGAAATGGTGCGGGCCAGCTCGCCTTCGAGGCCGCGACGATAGCGGGTCGCTTCCATGAACTGGCTGGTGCCCAGCCCCTGTTCCTTGTCGAGGATTTCAAAACCGATGTTGCCGTCGCTGGGAGTGACACCAGCGCCTGCGAGTTTGAGCCGCGCACGGGACAGGTCCTCGGCCTTGACCAGCAAGGCACCGGAATTGGGTTCGACGGTGTACGGAATATCGGCGGAGGCCAGGGTATCCATGACCTGCTTGGCGTCCATGCCGGCAAGGCTGCCGTACAGAGGCCGGTAGTCCGGCTGTTGAGACCACAGCACCACGGCAAAACCAATCGCCACGCTCGCCGCCAGACCGACCAACAGGCCCACCTGACGCAACATGGTCATCTCGGAGAGGTTTTCCAGGAAGGACAACCCGAACAGCGGCGGTTTGCCGTCTATTGGAGTGGCCTTGGCCGGAACATTATCGGCGACTGCTTCTGCCATGACTCAATCTCGTCCTTTAAACCGGCATCTGCATGATGTCTTGGTAGGCCTGAACCAGCTTGTTGCGCACCTGGGTCAACGCCTGGAATGACACACTGGCCTTCTGAGAGGAAATCATCACGTCTGTCAGGTCGACGCCGCTTTTGCCGATTTCGAAGGCGCTGGCCAACTGAGTGGAAGCCTGTTGGGTGTCGTTCACTTTATTGACGGCCTGGCCGAGCATGTCGGAAAAGCTGCTGCCCGCCACTTCAGGGACGGCAGTCGATTTCGGCGCAGACATGGCATCCATTTGCATGGCGCGCATATCCAGCATCAACCGATTGAATTCAATACCTTGGCTCATGGTCTCTCTCTTTGACGACCCGCAATTTTTTGACACTCACTCGGCGGGTAATGAGGTGTTAGCAACAAGGGTGCCAGCTCCGTGGCCACGCTGAACAAAACGCCTTCATCAGCTCGCAATCTTCTGTAGGAGCGAGCTCGCTCGCGATGGACCCAAGAACGACGTGTTTATCCTGAAACCCCGCGTTATCGTTAACGACCATCGCGAGCAGGCTCGCTCCTACAGGGCTCAGGCGCAGGCTAGCGGTCAAGTGGCGAACAGATAGGCTTCCACATCCATGCCGGCATCGCGCATCTGCGCCAGCTTGTAGCGCAGGGTTCGCGGGCTGATCCCCAGGCGCTCGGCCGCCTCTTTGCGCCGACCACGCTCGGCGCGCAGGGTATCGATGATCATCTGGAACTCACGGCGACGCAGGTCATCCCCCAGCGCACCGGCCGACTCGGACTCAGCCTCCATGGACCGCAGCGGCGCCGCAACCGACACAGGCAACGGAGCGCAGGCCACCGGCCCGGCCAGGCAAAAGTCCTGCGGCTGGATCAGACCGCCCTGTTGCAAAATCAGCGCGCGCTGAATCGCGTTATCCAGTTCACGCACGTTACCTGGCCACGGATAACCGATCAGGCACGCCTGAGCCTCGGGCGACAACCTGGCAGCCGAATGCTTCATTTTATTGACGTGCCTGGCCAACAGACGCTCGGCCAACGGCAGAATGTCAGCGGTGCGCTCACGCAGCGGACGCCAGGCCAGCGGAAACACCGACAGGCGATAATAGAGGTCTTCGCGAAAGCGCCCCGCCGCCACCTCACCCGCCAGGTCGCGGTTGGTGGTTGCGACCACGCGAATATCCAGCGCGATCGGTTTACGCGCCCCCACCCTCTCGACCTCGCGCTCCTGCAGCACACGCAGCAATTTGGCCTGGAGCCCCAGGGGCATTTCGGATATTTCGTCGAGCAGAAGGGTACCGCCGTCCGCCTGCTCGAACTTGCCGGCTTGCGCGGCAATGGCGCCGGTAAAGGAACCCTTTTCGTGACCGAACAAGGTCGCTTCGAGCATGTTGTCCGGGATCGCGGCGCAGTTGATCGCAATGAACGGCTGACTGGCGCGATGAGAATGCTGATGGATGTAACGCGCCAGCACCTCCTTGCCCGTGCCCGATTCACCCGAAATCAACACCGTGGAATCACTGCGCGCCACCCGCGCCGCCAGCTCGAGCAACTGGGCGCTCGCCGGCTCGAGCGCTACCGGCCCCTCACCCTCGGCCAGGCCAAGACTGCCCAGGGCATGGCGCGCCACCAGGTCGAGCAACGCCTTGGGTTCGAATGGCTTGACCAGGTAGTCCGCCGCCCCCTGGCGCATCGCATCGACCGCACGCTCGACCGCACCGTGAGCCGTCATCAGCAACACCGGCAACTGCGGCTGCCGCGCTCGCAGCAGGCCCAGCAACTGGTGGCCGTCCATGCCTGGCATGTTGACGTCGCTGATCACCAGGCTGAAAGCCTCGCCGCCGACAGCTACCAGCGCCTCTTGCGCCGAACCCACCGCCTTGTAATCGTGCCCCGCGAGCAACAGCGTATCAGCCAGTGCCTCGCGCAACGCACGGTCGTCCTCGACCAACAGAACCTTGATGCCCATCTCTGTCACTCCGCTCCCTGAGCGTTACTGAACAGCGGCAGGATCACCTGCGCGCAAGTGCCGCGACCGAGCCGCGAACGCAGCTGCAATTCTCCCTGATGCGCACGGGCCACCGCCTTGACCACGGTCAGGCCAAGACCTGTTCCGGTGGTTTTGGTGGTAAAAAAAGGTTCGCCCAATCGCGCCAGAACCGCGGCATCGATGCCCGAGCCACTGTCACTGACACACAGGCGCAAGGTGTTGCCGCGGGTGTAGAGGTGAATCTTCAGGCGCAAGTGACCGGCACTGGCCTGAATGGCGTTCTCGATCAGGTTGAGGATCGCGCCGACCAGAGTGTCGCGATTGCACAGCAACTCCCCCGAATGACTGTCGCACTGCCAGCGGATCGGCAGATCCTGCACATGGGTCAGTGCGGCCGCCTGCAGCGATTGCATCAGTTGGCCAGGGGTTACGCGGTCGGTCAGCGGCAACTCACCCCGAGCAAACACCAGCATGTCGCGCACCTGGTGCTCGAGCTCGTGCAGGCGCTCCTTGAGACGCCCGGCAAAACGCTGCTGGGTAGCGACCGGCAGCGCTTGCTCGGTCAAATGACTGGCGTACAGCAACGCGGCGGACAACGGCGTGCGTATCTGATGAGCCAAGGAAGCGACCATGCGCCCCAACGACGACAGGCGCTCATGCCGAGCCAACTGATCCTGCAGATGGCGGGTTTCGGTCAGGTCATTGAGCAACACCAACTGGCCAGGCTCGGCGTCCAGCGAGCGCGTGGCGATCGACAGGCGCCGCCCATCCTTGAGGGAGACCTCATGGCCATCGTCTTCGCGCGGCGCAAAGCAGCGGGCAATGACGTGGCGCCACAATTCACCTTCCAGCGGCAGGCCCAGCAACTCGCACGCCGCCGGATTGGCTTCGCGCACGATGCCCTGGGCGTCGATGACGATGACACCGCCAGGCAATAGATCAAGGAGATTTTGCAGGCGGTTGGCCAGGCGTTCTTTTTCCGCCAGTTCCTGCATGCGCTGGGCGCTGACCACCGCCAGTTCACCCTTGAGCTCGGTGACCCGGGCTTCAAGCATGCTGTAGGAATCGGTCAACTGACTGGACATCTGATTGAACAGCGCGAATGCCTGCTCAAGACCCAGACGGCTCGCCTGCTCTACGGACGACGGCTGCCGCGAAGCATCCCCAAAAGCATCTGAGGCAGGAGATATCTGGGCGGATAGGGGCATGGTGCTCTCTCGCTTGGCTGACCGTCAGTGAAACGGAACGTTGCGAGGGACAAAGCAATACCCATGCCTAAAAAAAACTTCTTATAAATGAATGGGTTGAAAAACAGGCGTCAATCCTCCGCCTGTTCATCTCCATCACGACGGCTCATGCCGTACTTGCGCATCTTTTCCACCAGCGTGGTACGACGAATACGCAGGCGCTCAGCCGCGCGCGCCACGATGCCGTTGGCATCATCCAGCGCCTGCTGGATCAACCCTTGCTCCAGGCCACCGAGGTAGTCCTTCAGGTCCAGACCCTCCGGCGGCAACATGGCGTTGGCCGTGAAGTCCTGGGTATGACCGTTGATGGCCACGCGCTCTTCCAGATCAGTGCGCAGGCTGTCGACCATTTGCTCGTCTTCATCGTCGACGTAGCGGAATTTCTTCGGCAGCTCGACCACGCCGATCACGCCGTATGGATGCATGATCGCCATGCGCTCCACCAGGTTGGCCAGTTCACGAACGTTACCCGGCCAGCCATGCCGGCACAGCGACATGATCGCCGCCGAGTTGAAACGGATCGAACCGCGCTTCTCGTGCTCCATGCGCGAGATCAGCTCGTTCATCAGCAGCGGAATGTCCTCGACGCGCTCGCGCAGCGGCGCCATCTCGATCGGGAACACATTCAGGCGGTAGTACAGGTCTTCGCGGAAAGTGCCGATCTCGATCATGCTTTCGAGATTCTTGTGGGTCGCGGCAATGATGCGCACGTCGACGCTCTGGGTCTTGTTGCTGCCCACGCGTTCGAAAGTGCGCTCCTGCAATACGCGCAGCAGCTTGACCTGCATCGGCAGCGGCATGTCGCCGATTTCATCGAGGAACAGCGTGCCGCCATTGGCCAGCTCGAATCGACCGGCACGGCTGGTGATTGCCCCGGTGAAGGCGCCCTTCTCATGACCGAACAATTCGCTTTCCAGCAACTCGGCCGGGATCGCCCCGCAGTTGACCGGCACGAACGGCGCTTCGCGGCGCTTGGAATGGTAATGCAGGTTGCGCGCAACCACTTCCTTGCCGGTGCCGGACTCGCCGAGGATCAGCACGCTGGCATCGGTATCGGCGACTTGCTGCATCATCTGGCGGACGTGCTGGATCGCCCGGCTGGTGCCGACAAGACTGCGGAAAAGGTTGGGTTCGCGATGACGACCGCGCTCGCGGGCCTGGTCGTACATCTCGCGATAGACCTGGGCACGGTGCAGCGAGTCGAGCAGCTTGCTGTAGCTGGGCGGCATTTCGAGGGTCGAAAGCACCCGGCGACGCTGGTCCTCCGGCAGGTCAATGGAAGAATTATCGCCCATTAACAAAACCGGAAGGAACTCATCCCAGGTCGAGAGTGTCTTTAGCAAGCCCAGAAGTGCACCAGGAGCATTGACCGTCCCGATCAGGACACAGATTACTTCACGACTTGACGACAAAGAGCCGACAGCCTGCTGCCAGTCATGGCTACCGCAGGGTAAATTTTCTTCGCCGAGAAAATTTAAAATCACCGCCAGGTCGCGGCGGCGGACGCTATCGTCATCAATCAGCAGAATTTTGGTTTCACGCCACATGCAATAGCAACTTCCCTAGTCAACTCAATGCCCAAAATGCTGGGGCAAGCTAAACGCTTGCAGGCCTGATATGCCTGAAGACGACTGAATTCTGGAACCAGCCACTAGTTAAGTCAAAAAACCGTGCACAGTCAAATTTATGGCGCACTATGTTTGGATTAACCGGCGTCAATTAACCAAACAGATGGTAAACCTTTGATGCCTTTTGTGCTTGGTTGATCTGCGACATCTCATCGACTATTGCCTGACGCTCGCCCATCGTCGCCGTCAGCAACTCTTTGTACACTGCCAGCAACCCTTCCAGATTGCTCCGCACCGCATCTTCGTCGATCGGCGCTTCACTGAGCACCTCGTCGACGCATTCACGACAGGTCGAATCCAGTTCGCCGATCGCGTCCCAGTTACGCGCCGCCAGGGCGTCGATCAGGGCTTCGCGGGTTTCTTCTATGCGCCGCAGTGCTTGACTCATGACGTCATCCTCAGACCCTCGGGCCTATTGATTGGCAATTGCATCCCAACCGCTTTTCAGGGTTTCAAGCAAACCCGATACCTCGTCGATGATCGCCGCGTTGTTATCGCGATTGGCTTCCATCAGGCGGGTCATCATGTAGGCGTACAAATTGTCGAGCTGCTGCAGCGACGCCGGATCATCGGTCTTTTCCGGGTTCAAGCCATCACGCAGGCCGATGATGATGTCCACGGCCTTGCCCAACATCAACCCCTTGAGTGCGGTGTCGCCCCGCTCCATGGCGCCCTTGGCCTGGGCCATGCGGTCCAGCCCGCCCTCCATCAGCATCTGCACCAGGCGATGAGGGCTGGCTTCCGAGATCTGGGCATGGGAATTGACCTTCTGGTATTGGCGAAGGGCTCTCATGGGGTTCATGTTTCTACCTCGTGACAGACAACAGCTTGAAATTGGGAAGGCTCTGATCTTTATGTCGACTGGTCGACACATAACTTTAATGCAGACCCGCCGCCCCGTGAAAAAACCCTGGCGCTGACTTTACAGGCAACCCGGGTTTTTCATGCCTGATCCAAATCAGCTGTCTTTGGGATTGTTCAGCGCATTGAGCGTAGTCATGATGCTGTCGCTCTGGGCGCGCAGCCTGGCCACCAGGGAGTCCATCGCGGTGTACTTGGCGGTCAGACTTGTTTGCAGGCTGACCATCCGTGCATCGAGGGAGTCCTGCTGTTTCTTCAGGTCGTTCAGGCTATCGCTCAAGCTCGCCGAACGCGCGGCAAAGACCCCGGTAGTTTTCTGCGCGAAGGTGTCGGTAGCAGTCTTCATGCGCGCAAGCAAACCGGTATCGCCCGTAAAAATCCCGTTGATATCGGCGGCATTGGTCTTTGCCGCAGCACTGAACACTTTATCGTCGATCGACAGCAATCCGGTCTTCTGGTCGGTCTCGACACCAAACTGAGCGAGGGATTTCATCTGACCGGTGCCACCCATGGCGTTCAATTCGGTACGTACCGACGATAGCAATGAACGCAGCGACGCGTCGCCCGTGAGCGCACCTGTCGTCAACGAACCATCGGCATTGGTCGTGACCTGTGTCTCGGTGTTGGCAGCCTTGATCAGCGCGTTATAGGTGTCGACAAACCCCTTGACCGAAGACTTCAGCGTCGTAGTGTCGGCCGACACGGTGATAGTGGTTGGTGTTGCCGCACCGCCGCCAGACGGGACCGGAGAAACACCTGTCAATTTCAGCGTAATACCGCTCACGGCATCGGCAATGGTGTTGCTCTTCGATTCCATCGCCACACCGTCAAGCGTGTACTTGGCGTTCTGCGGTGTGGTGAGGATCGAGGTGCCGGTTTCCAGACCGGAATTGCCCGACAGGGTCAAGTCCGAACCGACCCCGGTTTTACTGCTCGTCAGCACCATTCGAGAACCGTTGGCATCGGTCAGGATGTTGGCACTCAAGCCCTGGTTCGCGTACTGGGAGTTGATCGAGTCGCGCACCTGCTGCAACGTCGCGCCAGCGGGAATGCTGACGTCGAAAGTATCGCTGCCCTGCTTGATGCTCAGCGTGGACGGCACCGCCCCGGCATTGACCACCGAGGAAGCGCCATCGGCGTAAACCTTGGTGGAAATTTTCGATGCGGTTGCCAACTGGGTGACCAGCAGCGAGAAATTGCCCGCCGCCGCACCGTTACCGGTGGTCACCGTGGCCACTTTTTCATCGGAGGACGTGCCGCTCAACCCGCTGAAGCTGGCGGTGGTTTTCATGTTATCCAACGCCCCACGGAAGGCATCCAGCGCCGCCTGGATTTTGCCGATCGACGACAGCGAGGTGGTTGCTTTCAGCGTCTGATTGTTGATTTGCGTCTGTTTTGGCGCTCTTTCGGAGTCCACCAAAGACTTAACAATCGCCTGGGTATCGATGTTCGAACCAATACCGCTGACCGTTGTACCCGCCATCATCTCTCTCCTTATCCAGTGGCTGCCGTTTTCTTGACCAGGAACGTCTTAAACAGCGACAGCAACAAAATTCATGCCAGTTCAGACTTTGCCGTCAAACAACAAACTACTGGCGTCCGACAGGCTCTGGGCCAGTTTTAGTGCAGCTTCCGACGGGATCTGACGAATCACCAGACCCGTATCGGTGGCGATGACCTTGACCACGACCCGGCCAGTGGAGTCATCAATGGAAAAATCCAGATTGCGCTGGGCAGCCTGGACAAACTCCTGAATATCGGTAACCGCTTTTTCCAGCTCGTCACGCTTTGGCTCGGGGCTCGAGGCCTTGAGCGCTTCAGTCTTGGGCTGTTCCGGTTTTCCAGTGACATTCGGCGTTACGCCCTGAAGGGCAACCGCGGGATAGGACTGGTTCAATTTGACGCTCATGTCCATGCCTTATCTCCTCATCATGAAAAAAAACAAAAGGGCGCGTAAACGCGCCCTTCCGTCAGTTACCAAGCGCTGGAATCAACCCAGCAGCTTCAGTACAGCCGATGGCAGCTGGTTAGCCTGCGACAGGATCGCAGTAGAAGCTTGTTGCAGGGTTTGTTGCTTGGTCAGCTGAGCAGTTTCTGCTGCGAAGTCAACGTCCTGGATCACGCCACGAGCAGAAGTGGAGTTGTCCGAGATGCTGCGCAGGTTGGCTACGGTGCTGTCGAAACGGTTTTGTACCGCACCGAGGTCAGCACGCTGGGAGTCGATAGCCGAGATCGCCTGGCTGATCACGTCGATAGCGTTCTGAGCGTTGGCTGCAGTGGTAACGTCAGTGGCCGCGACAGTGGTTTTAACCGAGCTGGCAGCAGTACCGGCGTTGAACAGGTTGGTCACGCCCGCGCCGCTCATCGAGTAGCTGTTGGCGGAGTTCAGGGAAACAGCGCCAGTGATCTGCAGAGGACCAGCAAGGGCGGCAACTGGAGCACCATAGACACCGGAACCGTCTTTGGCTGCAACCGAGATACCGGCGATTGCGTCTGCGTCACCGTTGTCCAGAGTGATGTTCTCACCGGTATCGGATTTAACCGACAGGGTACCAGCCTTGGCATCGTAGTTAACGCTGATGCCCAGTTTGGCGGCGTTGGATTTCAGTTGGTCAGCCAGTTCACCGGTGTTGGTCACACCCACCATGCTCACCGCGGCACCGGTGCCGACTTTAATGGTGAAGTTGGCGCTGGTAGTGATGGCAGCACTGTTGACAGTGAATTGAGCTTCAGTACTGGCAGTCGCGGTCACGCCACCAACAGCGGCTTTGTTGATCTGCGAAGCGGTGGTCTTGGCCGAATCACCCGCTGTAATGGTGAAGTTTGCGGTCTGGCCACCACCAACGAGAGTTACAGCACCACCAGCTACACCGGTTGCGCTCGGCGCGATCGCCAGGCTTTTCAGCTGCTGGGAGCCGATGTTGTTGGCCGATACGTCGCCCAGAGTCATGTTGATGGTCTGGTTGGCGTTGGCGCCTACCTGGAATTGGGTAGTACCGAAGGAGCCGTCCAGCAGGTTACGACCACCGAAGGTAGTGGTGGTAGCAATACGAGTCAGTTCAGCAGTCAGTGCAGAGTATTCGGCGTTGTTCGACTTACGGTCGTCATCGCTTGGCGAGCCGTTCGCGGAAGCCAGAGCCAGGGTACGCATTTTCTGCAGGATGTTGGTGGATTCCTGCATCGCGCCTTCAGCGGTTTGCGCGATGGAGATACCGTCACCGGCGTTCTTGATAGCCGCGCCCAGGCCGTTGATCTGGCTGGTCAGACGGTTGGAAATCTGCAGGCCGGCAGCGTCGTCTTTAGCGCTGTTGATACGCAGGCCGGAGGACAGGCGCTGCATGGAGGTTTGCAGATTACCGGAAGCTTTGTTCAGGTTGTTCTGAACGGTCAAGGAAGCAAGGTTGGTGTTTACGGTTAAAGCCATGACGAAATCCTCGTTGGATGGATACTGCGGCTTCCGGCCCTGGCAACCGCCTGGTGTGGCCTAGAGAACCTACGTAATAGTTATCGTCGTGAAGAGGCTTTGCTTGAGCGGTTTTTTCGAATTTTTTAGTGGCAGCTTGCCAGCCCTTTATTTTCAAGGCTTTAGAGCCAGAAAGTCGGCGTCAGAAAAACGCAAAACGCCCGGAAGTTTAAATTTCCGGGCGTTGTTTTTTTGTAGCATCGAGTCAGTCGATCAACCGCGATAGAGAATGGCCGAACCCCACGAGAGGCCCACGCCAAAGCCGCTGATGGCAACTCGAGTCCACTTGGAGTCGAAGACGTGGTTCTGCAACAGCAGCGGAATGCTCGACGACACCGTGTTACCGGTTTCAAGCATGTCCTTGACGAACTTCTCCGGCTCACCTTCTTCGAAGCGGCGCGCCACGGCATCGACGATGGCCGCACTGCCCTGGTGAATGCAGAAGGCATCGATGTCGCTCGCCTGCAAATTGGACTCATCCAACAACTCATGCAAATGCGCAGGGACTTTCAACAAGGCAAAGTTGAACACCTGGCGACCATTCATGAAGAACACACCGTCGCTGACCTTGAGGTGCGGTGCGCCGGAACCGTCGGTACCGAACTTCGACTTGCCCAGTTGCCAGACAGCGTTTTCGCCCATCCAGGTGGCGGTAGCGGCATCACCGAACAGCATCGTGGTGTTGCGGTCTTCCGGGTCGACGATCTTCGAATAAGGATCGGCAGTGATCAGCAGGCCATTTTTCAGCCCTGCCGCTTCCATGAAGCCTTTGATCGCATAGATGCCGTAGACGTAGCCAGAACAACCCAGGGAAATATCGAAAGCAGCGACATGGGTCGGCAAGCCCAGTTTGTCCTGAACGATCGCAGCAGTGTGCGGCAACCCTTCCTCATCGCCATTCTGGGTAACGACGATCAAGCAGTCGATGGATTCACGCTTGAGTTCTGGACTGGCGGCGAACAGCGCATTGGCTGCTTCGACACACAGATCGGACGTTTCCTGATCGGCACCCATGCGCGGCAAAAACGCAGAACCGATTTTGCCAAGGATAAAGGTTTCGTCCTTGTCGAACTTTGCACCCTGGGCGTAATTATCAATCCCGGCTGCCGGCACGTAACTCGCTATATTTTTTATGCCAATCATTATGGCTTCCCAATAATAAACAGCTGAACATCGCCGCTCGCTGAATCGAGGGCGTCTACAGTCAGGGCCTGGCCCCCAGAGGAGGCAACATCGGGGCTCAAGAAATACACCTTGAACAGCCCGCCACCTTCACCGCCCGCAGACAGGATACAGTGAAGATGCGCGTTTTGACTGACAGGTCACTCAGGCATCGCTGCTTTATTTGATTTTGTGGTCCGGATCCCGCCCTGCCCGGCCTCGCCCTCCCCCCAATAAAAAGCAAAAAAAAAGCCAGCCCCCTGTGACAGGGGCTGGCCGCGAGCGGTCAAGACCGACTCAAAGCTTGTTGAACAGGCTCAACTGGGAAACCCTGGCGAAGGCCAGTTGCGCGGCCTGCAGCATGGTTTGCTGCAGGGTCAGACGCGTCAGCACTTCCGCCGGGTCGGCGTTCTTGATCGAGTTGCCCGTCGATTCGTTGATCAGGCCGGCACTGGAGTTCTGGTCCTTCTGCATGTCCATCACGTTACCCCGGGCACCGATCGCGCCACGCGCCAGATCGACCTGGTTCTTGCCGTTGTTCAGGTTGGCAATGGAGGAGGCTACCGTGTTCTCCAGAAAACGCTGGGCGGCCGGATTGCCCTGGGTCGGTGCGTCGAGCGCCGAACGCAGCTGGCTGATGGTGTCGAGTACGTTCTGGGTCTGGTGCGTATTGACCGCGATATCGAACTGGTCGCCCGGATTGAGCACGCCGGGAGGAGTGCCGCCACTCAGGGTAAAGTCGACACCGGCGGCTGTCGCCACGCCAGCCACCACGGTCCCGGAGGTTACCGGCGTGCTGCCGCTGGTCAACGGACGAGCGTACAGGTCGAAGGTCCCGGGACCGGTGAACTTCAGGACCGCCCCGCCTTCCGGGAAAAAGCTGTTGTAATCAGCAGCATTGCTCACCGCTGCATTGCTCACGACCACCGTCGATACGTTGCTCGGGGCACGGTTGCTGACGAAGCTGTCCGGTTTGGCCGACAACTCGAAACTGTGAGTGGCGATGAAGCCATCGATATTGGTGGCGTTATCGCCAGCCTGGGGGGTGATGTCCAGCTTGAACGTCACGCCGCGGAAGTTGATGTCGGAGCCGCCCTTGGCATTCGGGTCGAACACCCCGCCGCCAGTCGCCTCGGCGGTCCTGTCGGCGCCGGTGGCATCGGTGATCACGAACTGGGTGCTGCTGGTGAACTGCAACTTGTAAGGCTCGCCGCCGCGGAAGTTCGCATCGAAGGCCGGACCGGAGTTCACCAGGCCTGGCGACAGCCTGACGCGTCCGTCATCGACGGGCGGCGTGAGCATGGTGGTCGAGCTGCGAGCGGCGTTGATCGCCTGCTGGAAAACGTCCCAGCCGGTATCGTTAAGGCCCAGCGACATCGAGTCACCGATCTTCAGCTCCAGCTGAGTCTGGTCACCCTGGTAGCTGTAGGTGCCGTCACTGTTGCGCACAAACGGCTGGGTATTGTTGCTGGCGCCAGAGAAGATGTACTTGCCGTTGGCGTCCTTGCTGTTCATCAAACTCAGCAATTGCTCTTCGGATTGCTTGAGTTCTGCGGCAATGGATTTGCGGTCATCGTCGTTCAACGAGCCGCCACCGGCACGTACCGCCAACTCGCTGACTTTCTGCAACACGTTGTTGATGCTGTCGAGCACGCTCTCTTCTTGCGCTTGAGCGGTGTTCAACGAGTTGATGTTGGTGGTGTACTGACCCAACATGGCTTTTTGCTGCTCAAGTTGCAGAAGGCGGGCCGCGCCGACCGGATCATCCGCTGCCGTCTCAAGCTTGACGCCGCTGCTGGCCTGCTCGGCGGTCTTCATCACGTTATTGAGGTTGCGAGAGTAGTTGGCAGCCGTCGTGGCGTAATACTGTGCTGTAGAAATGCGCATGTTCTACGGCTCCTTAAAGGGCATTGATCAGAGTGCTGAAAATTTCCTGCGCAGTCTTGATGATCTGCGAAGACGCCGTGTAGTACTGCTGATACTTGGTCAGGTTGCCGGCCTCTTCATCGAGATCGACCCCCGACAGCGAGTCACGGGCGTTTCGCGCCCCGGTCAGGATGGTGTCAGTGGCGGTGCCGTCCAGTTGAGCCTGCTTGGTCTGGGAGCCGACGCTCGACACCAGGCCACCATAAGCCTCGGTAAAACTCACACCCGGGCTCGTGGCAGTGGCCCCCACCGTTGCCTTGGTTTGCAGACCGAGCAAGGCCGAAGCATTGCGGTTGTCGGTGCTGCCGGCCGCGGTCATGGAAATATTGAAACTGTCACCCGAAGCCGGGCTGCCGCTGACGGTCATCCCCACGCTGAAGGTTTTGGCATTGCCACCGGCATCGGTGTAAGGCACGGCAATGTTCAGGTCGTTGTTCTGGCCTGGCACGATGTTGCCGGTACCGACGCTGTTGCCCTTGGCGTCGAACACCTCGTAGGCCGTGGCGCTGGTCATGAGCATGCGAACCGGCATCGATGCCTTGACCGCCGTCTGCACCTCCAGACGCTGGACCGGATCGTAGATATCCAGGGCAGTGTTCAGTGTCGGCTGACTGACAGCACCGGTACCGTCATTGCCCGAGGCCTTGGAAGAGGTTAGCGGAGCGGCCGTGGCCAGGGTTTTGGCGTCGGTCATGACCGTGGTCATGTCCGCGGCGGAGCTGCGCGTCGGGGTAATCTTGAAGCTGTCGCCGGCGGTGACCGAACCTGCGTTCAGGCTCAGGCTGAAGCCATCGATGACCGGCTCGGCAGCAGGAGGTGTAGCGAACGCGAAGTTGCCCATGTCGGTGTTATCCGACAAGCGACGCACGTTGTAGCCCGTGGCCGTGATGGTCACCTGATAGTCACTGGCCTGCAGCTTGCTGGTGTCCTTGATGGTGACGTTCAGGTTGCCGGAGGCCGGGTCGTTGTTCGCATTGGCGATGCTGCGCTGACTGATGGCTGCAGCGCTGTTGATGTTGTTGAACAGCGCGGCGCCGAAGTTGCCGTTCTGGTCCAGGCCCTGCCCCAACTGCTTGTTCACCTGATCCGCCACAACCATGGCGATGCGGCCCAGGCTATTGACCGCCGGCGTCAGCACTTCAGAGCGATAGCGCAACAGTCCACCCATCTGGCCGCCGCTCATCACACCCGTGATGTCGATCGACGAACTGCCACGATCCATGATGATCGAGGAACGGGTCGGGTCGGTCGGGTCTGCCGCCATACGCAATTTATTGACCGTGTCGCCGACAACCAACGGCTGGCCGCTACCCAGGTAGACATCCAGTCGGCCTTCGGTTTCGGTGACCTGAGTACCGACCAGCTCGTTGAGCTGGCGAATGGTTTCGTTGCGCTGGTCCAGCAGTTCGTTGGGCGTGCCACTCGAACTGCTGACTTCACTGATTCTCTTGTTGTACGCCGCGACAGTCGACGCCAGCTTGTTGACCTGTTCGGCCATCGAGCCCAACTGATCGTTGATGTAGGTGTTCTGCTGCGTCAACTGCTGGGATATGGCATTGAAGCGGCTGCTCAAACCCTGGGCATTGGTCAACAGCGCCTGGCGTGCAGCGTTGTCGTTGGAGTTCGCGGACAGCGTCTGCAACGACGAGAAGAAGGACTGCAGTGTCTTGGTGATGCCGGTGCCACTGTCGGACAGCAGTTTGTCCACCTGAGTGGCCTGCCCCAGATAAGCTTGCGCATCACCGTTGAGCGAGGTGGTGGTCTGCAACTGTGCATCGAGGTAGCTGTTGTACACCCGACGCACATCGGCCAGCGTCGTGCCGGTGCCGATGAACACATTGCCGTACTGAATAGAGCCTTTGGTGCCCTGTACAGTTTGTTGGCGCGAGTACCCGACGGTATCGACGTTGGAAATGTTGTTACCGGTAGTCACCAGCGAAGCGTGGCTAGCAGAGAGCCCCGACATCCCGATATTGAGCAAACTCATGGTTCAGACCTTATTCCTTGTGCCTATAAAGGCGTAGTGGAAACGCCCGCCGCAGCGTAGTTCTGGTAACTCGTCATCTGCTTGGCTATCTGCGAAATCTTGCTCGCGTAGTCCGGGTCGGTTGCGTAACCGGCCTTCTGCAACTCGCGTACAAACTGTTCCGGGTTATCGGCCGACTTCACGACATCTTGATAGCGATTATTGGTCTGCAGCAAAGTCACAAGGTCATGGAAACTGTCCTTGTAGGAGTCGTAGGAACGGAACTCGGCCGTCTCCTTGACCATCTGCCCGTTCCGGAATTCGCTGGTGATCGCCCGCGCCGAATTTCCCTGCCAACTGTTGCCGGCCTTGATGCCGAACAGGTTGTGGCTGCTGCTGCCATCCTGCTGGCGCATGACCGATTTACCCCAACCAGTTTCCAGCGCCGCCTGGGCCACCAGGTAACGCGGATCGACACCAATCCGCGCCGCCGCCTCCTTGGCCATCGGCAACATGGTGTTGACGAACTGGTCGGCGGAACTGAAGGCTTTCTTCGGGGGCGCCAACGGAATCTGCGCCATGGCGCGACCGTAGATCTGCATGCCGCCCGAGGAGGATTGCTGCGCAGTCGCCAGCCAGTCGCCGTTGTACAGCGGTCCCGTGCCGGTGCTCGTCGCGCGCTCAGGCAACGGTGTCTTGTTGATCGTCGTGGCAGCGGGCGTCGCCGAAGGCACCAACCCGGCCAACAGACGATCAGCCAGCTTCGGCGGCAATGCCAGGCGTCGCTGATTGATCAGCGCCATGTCATTGCGATGACCACCCTCACCCGCCTCTTGCGGCGCATGGACCGAGCGCGAAGCCCACAACGGCCGCTGGCCATTGACCCGCGACAGCGGTCCGTTGATTGCCGTCGTGCCGGCCGCCACCGGCGTTTGCACGGCGGCTTTCGCGGCCTCTTGCTTGGCCAGAGACGCTGCGGCGGCTTCACCCGGCGCCAGCGGTTTGTTCTTCGACATCTGGCGCATAAGCACGTCAGCCAGGCCGATACCACCGCCCTCGCGGGACATGGAAACGGCCAGTTGCTGGTCATACATTTCCTGATATTGCTTGGCCGCCGGGGTGTTCATCGGATTGTCCTGACCCAGCGCTTCGGTGGCCGAACGCATGGACTTGAGCATTTCCCCGAGGAACAGCGATTCGAATTCCTGCGCCACCTTGCGCAGGTTGCCGTCGCTGTTCTTGTCGCCGACCTTGAGCTGATTCAGACGATTGAGGTCCGAGTAGGAACCCGAATCGCTGCTGCTGACCAGACCGCTCTTGCGCATATCCACGATAGCCGTCCTCAGATCACGATCAGGTCGGCTTGCAGGGCGCCGGCCTGCTTCAGCGCTTCGAGGATGGCCATCAGGTCACCCGGTGCCGCGCCGACCTGGTTCACCGCCCGCACGATCTCGTCGAGGGTGGTGCCAGGGCCGAACTTGAACATCGGCTTGGCTTCCTGCTGGGCATTGACCTTCGAACGCGGTACCACCGCCGTCGTGCCATTGGACAGAGGGCCGGGCTGGCTGACGATCGGGTCTTCGGTGATGGTCACGGTCAGGCTGCCGTGGGTCACGGCGGCCGGAGAAACCTTGACGTTCTGGCCGATCACGATGGTGCCGGTACGGGAGTTGATGATGACTTTCGCCACCGCCTGGCCCGGATCGATCTCGAGGTTTTCCAGGATCGACAGGTAGTCGACCCGCTGGCTTGGATCGAGCGGCGCGGTGACGCGAATTGAACCGCCGTCGATGGCCTGGGCCACGCCAGGGCCGAGCATGTTGTTGATCTTGTCGACGATGCGCTTGGCCGTGGTGAAGTCGGAACGGTTGAGGTTCAGCGTCAGGCTGTTGCCCTGGTTGAAACCGCTCGGCACCGCGCGCTCCACCGATGCACCACCGGGGATGCGCCCGGCTGACGGAACGTTGACGGTGATCTTCGAGCCGTCGCGCCCTTCCGCATCGAAACCGCCAACCACCAGGTTGCCCTGGGCCACCGCATAGACGTTGCCGTCGATCCCCTTGAGCGGCGTCAGCAGCAAGGTACCGCCGCGCAAGCTCTTGGAGTTGCCGATGGAGGAAACAGTGATGTCGACCTGCTGACCCGGCTTGGCGAACGCCGGCAGATCGGCGCTGATCGACACGGCCGCCACGTTTTTCAACTGCACGTTGCCCGAACCCGGCGGCACCTTGATGCCGAACTGCGACAGCATGTTGTTGAAGGTCTGCAGGGTGAACGGGGTCTGCGTCGTCTGGTCGCCGGTGCCGTTAAGCCCGACCACCAGGCCGTAGCCGATCAACTGGTTGGAACGCACGCCGGAAATGCTGGCGATGTCCTTCAGGCGCTCGGCTTGAGCATTGAAGGCTGCCGACAGCATCAGGGCAGCCACCATAAGGTGTTTGAAGTTCAACATGCTCAACTGGAAAGCCACCTAGAAAGGGAACAGCGGGCTGAGGAAGAAACGGTCGAACCAGCCTGGCTGACTCGCATCGGCAAACGAGCCGGTGCCCGAATAGGTGATGCGCGCATCGGCGACACGGGTCGACGACACGGTGTTGTCGGTCGAGATGTCATCGGCGCGAACCAGGCCGGCGATCCGCACCAGCTCATCGCCGGTGTTGAGCGTCATCCATTTCTCGCCGCGCACTGCGATGATGCCGTTGGGCAACACATCGGCAACGGTCACGGTGATCGAACCGGTCAGGGTGTTGCCCTGCGCCGCCTTGCTGTCGCCCTTGGTCGCGCGGTCACCTTCGTAGCTGGCACTCAGGCTCAGGTCGCCATCGCCGAACGGGTTGTTGGTGGTGGCGCTGCTGCCGAACAGCGAACTCAGGCCGATGTTGGCTTTGCTGTTCTTGCCGATTTGCGAGTTGGCGTTTTTGCTGGCCTGGGTCCTTTCGTTCAGGGTGATGGTGATGATGTCACCGACCCGGAACGCCTTGCGGTCGCTGTAGAGGTTCTGTTCGAAACCGGCCTGATAGATCGAGCCGTTGTTCGCGGCCGCCGGCAACGGCGTGCGCGGCAACACCGGAGCGTAGTAAGGGTCATTGGGCTTGGGCGTCGAAGGCACGCAGCCTGCGAGCGCGGTGATCCCACTCAGTGCCAGAACAGATACATAGCGATTCATGACCCTACCTCACGGTGTTGCAGGCGGCCTCATGGCCGCCCCATAGACTTGATTACAGATTCTGCGTTACGAACGAGAGCATCTGGTCGGCGGTGGAGATCACCTTGGAGTTCATCTCGTAGGCGCGCTGGGTGGTGATCATGTTGACCATCTCCTCAACGGTGCTGACGTTGGACGTTTCCAGGGTGTTCTGCAGCGTGGTGCCAAAACCGTTCAGGCCCGGTGTGCCGACTTGCGGCGCGCCACTGGCGGCGGTTTCCAGGAACAGGTTGTTGCCCACTGCCTGCAGGCCGGCCGGGTTGATGAAGTCGGCGGTCTGCAGGTTGCCGATCACCTGGGCAGCCGGGTTGCCGGCAACAGTGATGGACACGGTGCCGTCGCGGCCGACGGTGAAGGTCTGCGCATCGTTCGGAATGACAATCGCCGGCTCCAGGGCAAAGCCGCTGGCGTTGACGATCTGGCCGTTGGAGTCCAGGTGGAAGGTACCGTCACGGGTGTAGGACGTGGTGCCGTCCGGTTGCAGGATCTGGAAGAAACCGCGACCGTCGATGGCCATGTCCAGTGGCTGCTCGGTGGTTTGCAGGCTGCCGGCGGTGAAGTTCTTCTGGGTGCCGACGATGCGCACACCGGTACCCAGTTGCAGACCCGACGGCAGTTCGCTGTCCTGGGTCGACTGGGCGCCAGGCTGACGCTTGATCTGGTAGAGCAGGTCCTGGAACTCGGCGCGGTCACGTTTGAAACCCGTGGTCGAGACGTTCGCCAGGTTGTTGGAAATGGTAGTCAGGTTGGTGTCCTGGGCGGACAGACCGGTTTTGGCAACCCATAGAGCCGGAAGCATTCGATTCTCCTCGTGCGCCTGTTTTACGGCGCGACGTTCTGGTAATTAGCTGATCTGCAAGACCCGAGCCATGGCCTGGTCATCGTCTTTGGCGGTGTTCATCATCTTGATGTGCAGCTCGAACTGCTTGGACAAGGCCAGTACCGAGGTCATCTCTTCCACGGCATTGACGTTGCTCGACTCGAGGAACCCGGACACCAGCTTGACGCCGGCATCGGCCTGCGCCGGCTGGCCGTCCTTGGTGTGGATCGAACCATCCAGGCCCTTGGTCATGTTCTTCAGGTCCGGGTTGACCAGCTTGATGCGGTCCACTTCAGCCATCACCCGAGGCCCCTCGCCCATTGCGCGGATGCTGATGGTGCCGTCCTCGCCGACTTCGATCTGCTGCTCCGGCGGCACGGCAATCGGCCCGCCATTGCCCATGACCGGCATGCCGTTGCCGGCACGCAGCACGCCCAGGGCGTCAACGTTCAGGCTGCCGGTGCGCACGTAGCTTTCACCGCCATCGGGATTCTGCACGGCAATCCAGCCGCCGCCTTGCACGGCAACGTCGAGGTCGCGGCCGGTTTCCACCAGTGAGCCCGGGGAGAAATCCGTGGCCGGGCGTTCGGACATGGCAAACGCACGCGCCGGAAAGCTGTCACCGAACACCGGCATCGAACGGGCCTGCTCCAGGTCTTTCTGGAAGCCGTTGGTGGAGATGTTCGCGAGGTTGTTGGCATGCGCCTTTTGCGCCAGTGCATTCTGGCTGGCGCCGGTCATTGCCACATAAAGGTACTTGTCCACACTCTTTCCTCTGCCTGCCGGACGTTTGCCGCCCACTGCTGTGTTGCTGAGCCATAAGCAATTTGCAGACCAACTTGTTTTTGGCGGCACGAGGCCCGGCAAACAAAGGACTTGAGGAGATCAGAGAGGATTCTTGAATTGTGTCAAAGACGAAAAACCGGCGGTGTCATGCCGCTTCGCGGCAATGGATCAAAAGATCGCAGCCTGCGGCAGCTCCTACATTGATCTCTGTAGGAGCTGCCGAAGGCTGCGATCTTTTGATCTCAAGTGCTGCTGTCCTTGCCCACCTCATAATCACGCAACTTGTTGGCAATGGTGGTATGCGAAACCCCCAACCGCTTGCCCAGTTGCCGACTGCTCGGATGCTCGGAATACAGCCGCTCCAGCACCGCTTTCTCGAAACGCCCGACAATCTCGTCCAGCCCACCCTCCAGCGAAAAGTCGCCAAGGGGCTGACGCACGCCATAATCCGGCAGACGAATATGCTCGGCCTTGACCATGCCGCCATCGCACAGGGAAACTGCCTGGAACAGCACGTTCTCCAGTTGCCGCACGTTGCCCGGCCAGTGGTAGTGGCTGAGCCGCTCCATGGCCGCCGGGGCGAGTTTGGGCAATGGGCAACCGATCTGCCGGCTGGCCTGATCAAGGAAGTGCTCCACCAGCGGCGTCAAGCCGTCGAGGCATTCGCGCAGTGGAGGGATGTGCAGCGACAACACATTCAAGCGGTGATAGAGGTCCTGGCGGAACTCGCCGCGCGCGCACAATTCGGACAGGTCGACCTGGGTCGCGCAGATCACTCGCACGTCGAGGTAGACCTCCTCGTCGCTGCCGACACGACGGAAGCAGCCGTCCTGCAAAAAGCGCAGCAATTTCACCTGCAAGCGCGGGCTCATTTCCCCGACGCCATCGAGAAACAGCGTACCGCCCGCCGTCAGTTCCAGCAGCCCGAGCTTGCCTTCGGCCCGCGCCCCTTCAAAGGCACCGGGGCCATAACCGAACAATTCCGTCTCGGCCATGGACTCCGGCAGCCCGGCACAATTGAGCGCCATCAACGGCGACTGCCCACGCGGACTGGCCAGGTGGCAGGCTCGTGCCAGTAACTCTTTGCCGGTGCCGGTTTCGCCTTCTATCAATAGCGGCGCATCCAGCGGTGCCATGCGCCGCGCTTCGCGCACCACCGCGGCCATCACTTTCGAGCTCTGGAAGATGCTGTCGAAGCCACGCAATTCCTGCTTGCGCACGTTGTAGATGCGCTCACCCACCCGGTCGGCGCGGTGCAACGTCAGCACAGCACCGGCCATGGCCTCGCTGTCGTCATGCTCCGACTGCAAGGGCGCGATGTCGGCCAGAAACACATCACCCTTGACCTTGACCCGCAGCCCGTTGATTCGCGACTTGTTGGCGCGCACCAGTTCCGGCAAATCGAAATCCTCGGCATAGCGCGACAGGGGAATACCCGGCACCTCGTCGACCCGCACCCCCAGCAACTGCGCTGCTGCCCGGTTGGCCGCGACGATGGAACCGCCCATGTCGATCGACAGCACCGGAAACTCCAGCGCACCGAGCAAGGCATTAAGCTCCATGTGCCGACGCTCGCTGGGCATCAGCCCTACACGCTTGACGCCGAAGACCCCGGCAATCGCTTCGAATTTCGGTCGCAAGGCCTGGAACTGAATGTTGATCAGGTTCGGGCAATGCAGGTAGATGGCGTTGCCATGCTCACCCCCCACTTCACCGCGGGCCACGTTGATCCCGTACTCCACCAGCAGGTTGAGAATGTCGCGCAGGATGCCGATGCGGTTCTGGCAGTGGACTTTGATACGCATGAAAAAGGCCTGAAATGCAATGCGGTGAATAAAGTTGGTATCAACGCAATCCCTGTGGGAGCGAGCTTGCTCGCGATAGCAGATTCACATTCAACATCTATGTTGGCTGGTCTACCGCTATCGCGAGCAAGCTCGCTCCCACAGAGGGTATTGCGGAGGGCGCTCGATCGCATTTTTCTTTCGAGGCGCCCAGATAGTCGTCAAGATTATGTGACAGCCAGCGCGCTTTTCAAACCTGCAAATCCCACAACCTGCGCGACAGCAGCCAATACGTAACGAAAACTTTACGATTCTTGAGGGTTTTTCCTGCTCGATGCGCCGATCACCTGCTGCAATGCCGCAATCCTTGGGGTATTTCTAGGTCCATAGCTGTACATAACAAGAACGAAATCCCCTAGCAGGAGAGCAGTATGAAGCAGACGCAATACGTGGCTCGCGAGCCCGATGCGCAAGGTTTTATCGACTACCCCGCCGAAGAACACGCGGTGTGGAACACGCTGATCACTCGCCAACTGAAAGTGATCGAAGGGCGTGCGTGCCAGGAGTACCTGGACGGTATCGAAAAACTCGGTCTGCCCCACGACCGCATTCCTCAACTCGGCGAAATCAACAAGGTCCTCGGTGAAACCACCGGCTGGCAGGTTGCCCGGGTTCCCGCACTGATTCCCTTCCAGACCTTTTTCGAATTGCTGGCCAGCAAACAGTTTCCGGTGGCGACCTTCATTCGTACCCGCGAAGAGCTTGATTACTTGCAGGAGCCGGACATTTTCCACGAGATCTTCGGTCACTGCCCGCTGCTGACGAACCCTTGGTTCGCCGAATTCACCCACACCTACGGCAAGCTCGGCCTCAAGGCGTCCAAGGAAGAACGCGTGTACCTGGCGCGCCTGTACTGGATGACCATCGAGTTCGGCCTGGTCGACACCCCGCAAGGCCAGCGCATCTACGGCGGCGGCATCCTGTCCTCACCGAAAGAGACCGTCTACTGCCTGTCGAACGAGCCTGAACACCAAGCCTTCGACCCGCTGGAATGCATGCGCACGCCGTACCGCATCGACATCCTGCAACCCCTGTATTTCGCTCTGCCGAACCTCAAGCGCCTGTTCGACCTGGCCCACGAAGACATCATGGGCATGGTCAAGCAAGCGATGCAGATGGGTCTGCACACTCCGAAATTTCCGCCAAAACCAAAAGCTGCGTGAACCGCGACTTTTGCTGACAAGTGAGTCTGTCAGTCACCGTCGCTTTGGTTTAGCGTGACGGCACTGTCGACCGATATAAAAAACACTCGATTACAGGAAACACACCATGTCCACTCTGAACCAAGCCCATTGCGAAGCCTGCCGCGCCGACGCCCCACAAGTCAGCGACGAAGAACTGCCGATCCTGATCAAGCAGATCCCGGACTGGAACATCGAAGTACGCGACAGCATCATGCAGCTGGAAAAGGTCTTCCTGTTCAAGAACTTCAAACATGCACTGGCCTTCACCAACGCCGTCGGCGAGATCTCCGAGGCTGAAGGCCATCACCCGGGCCTGCTGACCGAGTGGGGCAAAGTGACCGTGACCTGGTGGAGCCACTCGATCAAGGGCCTGCACCGCAACGACTTCATCATGGCTGCGCGCACCGACGAAGTAGCGAAGGACGCCGAGGGGCGCAAGTAATGCACTTCGACGCCATCGGCCGAGTGCCCGGCGACCCGATTCTGGGCTTGATGGAGGCCTACGCGCAGGACCCGAACCCGCGCAAGTTCGATCTGGGCGTGGGTGTCTACAAGGACGCCCAGGGCCTGACGCCGATTCTCGAGTCGGTGAAACTTGCCGAGCAGCGCCTGGTGGACGGCCAGTCCACCAAGACCTACATCGGTGGTCACGGCGAACCGGCGTTCGGCAAGGCGATCAATGAGCTGGTGCTGGGCGCCGACTCGAAGCTGATCAGCGCACAACGCGCCGGCGCCACCCAGACTCCGGGCGGCACCGGGGCCTTGCGCCTGAGCGCGGACTTCATCGCCCAGTGCCTGCCGGGGCGCGGCGTCTGGTTGAGCAATCCGACCTGGCCGATCCACGAAAGCATTTTCGCGGCCGCCAAGGTCAAGGTCAGCCATTACCCCTACGTCGGCAGCGACAACCGTCTGGATGTCGACGGCATGCTGGCAGTGCTCAACGAAGCGCCCAAGGGTGACGTAGTGTTGCTGCACGCCTGCTGTCACAACCCGACCGGTTTCGATCTGTCCCACGACGACTGGCAGAGGGTGCTGGAGGTAGTACGCAAGCGCGAATTGCTGCCACTGATCGACTTTGCGTATCAAGGATTCGGCGATGGGCTGGAGCAGGATGCCTGGTCGACCCGGCTATTTGCCGCCGAGTTGCCGGAACTGCTGATCACCAGCTCTTGCTCGAAGAATTTCGGCCTGTACCGCGACCGTACCGGCGCGCTGATTGTCTGCGCGAAAAGCGCCGACAAGCTCACCGATATCCGCAGCCAACTGGCCAACATTGCCCGCAACCTGTGGTCGACGCCGCCGGATCATGGTGCGGCGGTGGTCGCGACCATCCTCGGCGACCCGGAGTTGAAAAACCTCTGGGCTGACGAAGTGGAAGGCATGCGCCTGCGTATCGCCCAACTGCGCAGCGGTCTGGTGGAAGCACTGGAGCCTCACGGTTTGCGCGAGCGCTTTGCGCACATTGGCGTGCAACGCGGGATGTTTTCCTACACAGGCCTGTCACCAGAGCAAGTGAAGAACCTGCGGGATCATCACAGCGTGTACATGGTCAACTCCGGCCGGGCCAACGTCGCAGGCATCGATGCCACACGTCTGGACCTGCTGGCCGAAGCAATCGCCAAAGTCTGCAAATAACACCACCAAACCCTGTGGGAGCGAGCTTGCTCGCGATGAGGCCATAACATTCAACATCTCTGTTGACTGCCAGGCCGCTATCGCGAGCAAGCTCGCTCCCACATTTGCTCTGCGTCGCTGCTACCGACCTGTATAGACAATCCCATCCGTCGAAACAAATGGATATAAAAGTCTGTTTGTCATTTTCAGTGCTGTATCCTGCCCAGGCTTTTTAAAAGCGCGGATCTACCAGATCTATCAACAGACTTAGCGAGGAGCGCGACTATGCACGAGATTCCTAATCTCCCCTTCCCAAGCCTGCACGAACCTGAGCAGACGACCACGCAACAAGCCGGTGCCCAACAGCCCGAGCCGAAAGAAGCCACTGACCGCCGCCAGGCTGACAGCGAAGACTGAAACACCCGCCGTACAGACCGTGTGGAAAGCGCTAACATGCGCTTTCCACACTGCCTGAAACGCGAGCCCGCACCATGACCGATGAACTCAGCGAAACCTTTGATGAAAAGCAGGCCAGCGTCCTGATTGGCACCGCCGAGAAAATGATCGAGATCTGGAATCGCCTCTCCCCCGAGAAACAAGCCGCCTTGCTCGCCCGCTTCGGCACCCAGGAAAATGCGCTGGCCGCCCTGGTCACTACGCAACTGGTTGCACCCGTCAAAGCTGAATGACACCGCCCGGCAAATAGTTTTACTTTTTCACAAACAACGACCGTCCACACCGCTATCATAAGCAGCCTATCTATCCTGCTTTACCGTGGACCTTTACCCATGCCTGAAAACCAGCGCCCCCTGGCGGTCACGCTGCAAGTCGTTTCCATCGTCCTTTTCACCTTCATCGGCTACCTGAACATCGGCATCCCCCTGGCCGTATTGCCCGGTTACGTCCACAGCGACCTGGGCTTCGGCGCGGTGATCGCCGGCCTGGTGATCAGCGTGCAATACCTGGCCACCCTGCTCAGCCGCCCCTATGCCGGGAAGATCATCGACAACAAGGGCAGCAAATTGGCGGTGATGTATGGCCTGGCCGGATGCGGCCTGAGCGGCGTATTCATGTTGATCTCGGCCTGGACCCAGAGCCTGCCGACCTTGAGCCTGATCAGCCTGTTGATCGGCCGCCTGGTTCTCGGCAGCGCGGAAAGCCTGGTGGGTTCGGGTTCGATTGGCTGGGGCATCGGCCGGGTCGGTGCGGCGAACACAGCCAAGGTCATCTCCTGGAACGGGATCGCCAGCTACGGCGCACTGGCCGTCGGCGCGCCTCTGGGTGTGTTGATCGTCCATCAACTGGGTTTGTGGAGCATGGGCGTGAGCATTGTGCTGCTGGCCGTGCTCGGCCTGCTGCTGGCCTGGCCGAAAACCGCCGCGCCGATCGTTGCCGGCGAGCGCCTGCCGTTCATGCATGTGCTCGGGCGTGTCTTTCCCCACGGCTGCGGCCTGGCCCTGGGTTCCATCGGCTTTGGCACCATCGCCACCTTCATTACCCTGTATTACGCCACGCAACACTGGGACAACGCAGTGCTGTGCCTGAGCCTGTTCGGCGCCAGCTTCATCGGCGCGCGCCTGCTGTTCGGCAACCTGATCAACCGTCTCGGCGGCTTTCGCGTCGCCATTGCCTGCCTGTCGGTGGAAACCCTGGGCCTGTTGCTGCTGTGGCTGGCACCGGATGCGCATTGGGCGCTGGCAGGCGCGGCGCTGAGCGGCTTCGGCTTTTCGCTGGTGTTTCCGGCGCTTGGCGTGGAAGCGGTCAACCTGGTGCCCGCCTCCAGCCGTGGCGCAGCCGTCGGCGCCTATTCGCTGTTCATCGATTTGTCGCTGGGGATCACCGGGCCGCTGGCCGGGGCCATTGCGGCGGGCTTTGGTTTTGCTTCGATCTTCCTGTTCGCCGCCCTCGCCGCGTTGAGCGGATTGATACTCAGCCTTTATTTGTACCGGCAGGCACCGAAGCAACGCGAGGCGCGGGACGCCCGCTAGAAGTCGACCTTGCCGCGCCCGGCCTTGATGTTGCCACGCTTGCTCTTGGATTCGAGGCGACGGGTTTTCGAGCCGAGGGTCGGCTTGGTCGGACGGCGCTTTTTCTCGACCTTGGTGGCACTCTGGATCAACTCGGTCAGGCGCAACAGCGCATCGGCGCGGTTCTGCTCCTGCGTCCGATATTGCTGGGCCTTGATGATCAACACACCGTCGCTGGTGATGCGGCTGTCGCGCAGTGCCAGCAGGCGCTCCTTGTAGAACTCGGGCAAGGACGACGCCGGAATGTCGAAGCGCAGGTGCACCGCGCTCGACACCTTGTTGACGTTCTGCCCGCCCGCGCCTTGGGCGCGAATGGCCGTCAACTCGATCTCGGCATCCGGCAGATGCACATTGTTGGAAATCACCAGCATGGAAAAGCGTCCGTATTCAGAACGTGCAGGATACCGCGAATGACGGACTGACTGCCGGTCCAACCCTGTAGGAGCTGCCGAAGGCTGCGATTTTTTGATCCTGATCTTTAAAAGGCAAGATCAAAAGATCGCAGCCTTCGGCAGCTCCTACACAGGGCGGATGCGTAAAAACAACAAACCCGGCACATGGCCGGGTTTGTTGTTTTCGCGCGGAGTTACTTCACTGCCGCCTGCAACGCATGTTGTGCACTGCGCTTGTTCTTGATGCCGTAGCAGACCCACATGAACACGAGCCATACCGGAATCGCGTACACCGATGTCTGGATCCCCGGAATCAACAGCATCACACCGAGAATGAACAGCACGAACGCCAGGCAGATGTAGTTGCCGTACGGATACCACAGGGCCTTGAACAGCGGCGTCTGTTTGGTTTTGTTCATGTGCTGGCGGAACTTGAAGTGCGAGTAGCTGATCATCGCCCAGTTGATCACCAGGGTGGCAACGACCAGCGACATCAGCAGTTCCAGCGCGTTTTGCGGGATCAGGTAGTTCAGCAGCACCGCGATCAGGGTCACGGCGGCCGAGGCCAGGATCGAACGCACCGGCACGCCGCGCTTGTCGATTTTCGCCAGGCCTTTCGGCGCATCACCCTGTTCGGCCATGCCCAGCAGCATGCGGCTGTTGCAGTAGGTGCCGCTGTTGTACACCGACAACGCCGCAGTCAGGACCACGAAGTTGAGGATGTGTGCCGCGGTGTTGCTGCCCAGCATCGAGAACACCTGCACGAACGGGCTGCCGCTGTAGGAATCACCGGAGGCGTTCAGGGTGGTCAGCAAGCTGTCCCACGGGGTCAACGACAGCAGGATCACCAGGGCACCGATGTAGAAAATCAGGATCCGGTAGATCACCTGGTTGATCGCTTTCGGGATCACGGTTTTCGGCTTGTCGGCTTCGGCGGCGGTGAAACCGAGCATTTCCAGGCCACCGAAGGAAAACATGATGAAAGCCATGGCCATCACCAGACCGCTGATGCCGTTCGGGAAGAAGCCACCGTGGGACCACAGGTTGCTCACCGCCGCTTGCGGGCCGCCATTGCCGCTGACCAGCAGGTAGCTGCCCAGGGCAATCATGCCGACGATCGCCACGACCTTGATGATCGCGAACCAGAACTCGGCCTCGCCAAACACTTTGACGTTGGCCAGGTTGATGGCGTTGATCAGCACGAAGAAGCCCGCTGCGGAGACCCAGGTCGGGATGTCCGGGGCCCAGTAGTGGATGTACTTGCCGACCGCGGTCAGCTCCGACATGCCCACCAGGATGTACAGAATCCAGCAGTTCCAGCCCGACAGGAAACCGGCAAAGCCGCCCCAGTACTTGTGGGCGAAGTGACTGAAGGAGCCGGCCACCGGATCTTCGACGATCATTTCGCCCAGTTGGCGCATGATCATGAAAGCAATGAAGCCGCAGATGGCGTAGCCGAGGATCATCGACGGGCCGGCGGACTTGAGTACCCCGGCCGAGCCGAGGAACAGACCGGTACCGATCGCGCCACCTAAGGCAATCAATTGAATGTGGCGATTTTTCAGGCCGCGTTTCAGCTCGCCTGATTGCGGGTTTTGTCCACTCATGAAAAGGGTCTCACGCAAGGTTTGATGATGTTCAGTAGACGTTGCTGCTCAAGAAAGGCGTTAAGCGGCACCGATCAAACCCCAGCGCAGGCACCAGGAGTTCAGCGTATTTACAACGGTCATGCGTCACCTGTTTGTTTTTATCTGTGACGAAATCGAACCCGACACGCTCGTGACGCGACGGAGTGAACAAGGCGGATAGCCTTGAGGTTTGCGCAGATGCGCAGGAGGTCACAGGTAAAACGCGGCGCATTGTACACCTGTAACCCCCTGCTGCCAGACCCGCTGGACAAGCGTGTCTATGGCCGGGATTGCCTGTGTCCGCCCCGGGAGGCCCGGGCGGCTGCAAAAAATGGGTCAGATCCTTGCGGATCATCGATGGGAAGGGCAGGAAAACCGCCCCTCGCAGAGAGATGGAGATGGAATACGGCGTTCATTGCGCCTCCTTTTTGTTATGCACCTGCACGACAGGCATGGCGCGCATGACACCCTGCATGGAGCGGTGAAACAAGCAGGCTAGAGCGCGGGGAGAAGGCCACAAGGCAATAGCGCGTAAGTATTTTCTTACGACATTCGAGAAATGGCGATTTCACGGGGTTAATCCGTGTATTTCGTCAGCATTTCTTTACAGCGCGTAAACCCGGGTTTCCATATTGGAGTGCTCAGTGCGGCGACTGACGCCATCGCGAGCAAGCTCGCTCCCACAGGGAAATGAGTTTGCTCGGAGAATCGCGATCAAAATGTGGGAGCGAGCTTGCTCGCGATGGCGTACTCAAAAACGATACGGACATGAATCCAGACGAAAAAAAACGCCAACCCGAAGGTTGGCGTTTTTAACTTGTCGCTTACAGCTTGAAGCTTACCGCTGCCTCACTCCGGCTTACGACGACCAAAGCCCGGACGCTGGCCGGAACCGGCCGGTGCGCCACGGCGCTTGCCTGATGGCGTGTCACCGTCGACCAGCTTGATCCCCGGACGCTTCGGCGCTGGCTTGGCCGGGCGCTTGGTGTCGGCCGGGCGATCGGCTACCGGCGTACCACGACCTTCGCCACGCTCGGTACGGCCATTGGCCGGACGTGGCGTGCGTGGACCGCGCTCGCTGCGCTCGCCGTCCTGGCGCGCAACAGGCTTGCGACCTGGACGCTCGCCTTCGATCTGCGGCTCGCGGCTGGCACGTGGCGCGGCGGGGGCGGCAGTGGCTGGACGCAGGGTACGCACACGCTCAGTCTTGGCCATCGGACGCGACGACTTGCGCTGCATACGGTCAAGCTTGTCTTTGCTCTTGGCGTTCATCTGCGGCATCGCGACCGGCGTCAGGCCGACCTCGGCACTCAGAATGTCGACTTCGTACTGGCTCATTTCGCGCCAGCGGCCCATCGGCAGGTCGGAGTTGAGGAACACCGGACCGAAACGCACGCGCTTCAAACGGCTGACCACCAGGCCCTGGGATTCCCACAGGCGACGAACTTCGCGGTTACGACCTTCCATCACCACGCAGTGGTACCAGTGGTTGAAACCTTCACCGCCTGGCGCCTGCTTGATATCGGTGAACTTGGCCGGGCCATCTTCAAGGACAACGCCAGCCTTCAGACGCTCGATCATCTCGTCATCGACTTCGCCACGCACACGCACCGCGTATTCACGGTCCATTTCGTAGGAAGGGTGCATCAGGCGGTTGGCCAGCTCACCGTCGGTGGTGAACATCAGCAGACCGGTGGTGTTGATGTCCAGGCGACCGATGTTGATCCAGCGACCTTCTTTCGGACGCGGCATCTTGTCGAACACGGTCGGACGGCCTTCCGGATCGACACGGGTGCAGATTTCGCCGTCGGGTTTGTTGTACATGATCACGCGGCGCACCGATTCGGCGGCCTCTTCACGCTTGATCACCTTGCCATCGATGGTGATGGCGTCGTGCATGTCGACGCGCTGGCCAAGGGTAGCGTCTTTGCCGTTGACCTTGATGCGGCCGTGGCTGATCCAGGCTTCCACGTCACGGCGCGAGCCGACGCCGATACGGGCGAGGACTTTCTGCAGTTTTTCGCCTGCTGGGCCGATTGGCTGGTCGTCTTGCTGGTCTTTGATACTCATCTGGGCACCTCCCGGTGTGGTCTGAAATCTGGGTACTTTGGCGAAGGGATCGCCGAAGGGTCGCGAATCATACGCGCATGCGGACGATTGCGCATCACAGACTAGCTGATCAAGGCAAGGTTATGGGTTTTTGCGCCGAACGGTGACGTGGCGAAGGTCAAGATCAAAAGATCGCAGCCTGCGGCAGCTCCTACAGGGGAATCGCATACATCTGTAGGCTGCGATCTATTGACGCTTCAATCCTCGGATTCGCGGCGTTCGGCTTCGATGGCTTCAGCCAGGGCGAGGGCTTCAGCCTCTTCCTCGGACAACTCCGGTTCGGGTTTCGGTGGTTCGAGGGCGGCAACAGCGGCCAGGAGTTTTTCCCGGGCTTCGGCCACGCCGAGGATGTCGTCTTCCAGCTCCGGCTCCATTTCCGGCTCAGGCTCAGGCTCAGGCTCAATGTCGGGCTGTTCCGAATCAAACTCAGTCACCGCACCATCACGCAGCAGATCATCGAAGTCGGTCTTGATCCCCTCCTCCATGCTGTCCAGCTCCAGCAACAGCGTGTGGAAACTGGTTTCTTCCTTCGGTTCTTCCGGTTCCGCGCTGGCGTCGGCCAGCTCCTGCAACCCGGCGGGTACGGGGGCGTCGTCGAAATCGAGCACCGGGTCCGGTTCAAGCTCGCGCAGTTCCGCCAGCGGTGGCAAGTCGTCGAGGTTTTTCAGGTTGAAGTGATCGAGAAACGCCTTGGTGGTGGCGAACATCGCCGGTTTGCCGGGTACGTCGCGGTAGCCGACGATGCGGATCCACTCACGCTCCATCAAGGTCTTGACGATGTTGCTGTTGACCGCCACCCCCCGCACGTCTTCGATTTCGCCACGGGTGATCGGCTGGCGGTAGGCGATCAGAGCCATGGTTTCGAGCATGGCGCGGGAGTAACGCTGCGGGCGCTCCTCCCACAGACGCCCGACCCACGGCGCAAATTTCTCGCGAATTTGCAGGCGATACCCCGAGGCCACCTCCTTGAGTTCAAAAGCGCGGCCATCGCAAGACTTGGCGAGAATCGTCAGGGCCTTCTTGAAGACCGGTGGCTCCGGGCGCTCGCCCTCCTCGAAAAGCTCGAACAGGCTTTCCAGGGATTGCGGCTTTCCCGAGGCCAACAGAAAGGCTTCAAGCAAGGGTGCCAGGTCACGGGGTTCAGTCAGGTTCATGTTTCGACTCGTTATTCGGCTCGGGCTCGCACGTGGATCGCGGCAAATGGCTCATTCTGCACCAGCTCGACCAGGGATTCCTTGACCAGTTCAAGGATCGCCATAAAGGTCACCACCACGCCAAGGCGCCCTTCTTCAGCGGTGAACAGCTCGACAAACGGCACGAAACCGCCGCCCTTGAGCCGCTCCAGCACATCGCTCATGCGCTCGCGGGTAGACAGCGCCTCGCGGCTGACCTGATGGCTTTCGAACATGTCGCCACGGCGCAAAACCTCGGCCATGGACAACAGCAACTCGGACAGGCGCACGTCCGGCAACAACTTGCGTGCCCGGGCTTCCGGGGCGTCGAGTTTGGGCACCACCACATCACGACCGACGCGGCTCAGGCCATCGATGCCTTCGGCGGCGGCCTTGAAACGCTCGTACTCCTGCAAGCGGCGGATCAGTTCGGCGCGCGGGTCATCCTCTTCGTCTTCGATGGTTTCGGCCCGCGGCAGCAGCATCCGCGACTTGATCTCGGCCAGCATCGCGGCCATCACCAGATACTCGGCGGCCAGCTCCAGGCGCACCGACTGCATCAACTCGACGTAGCCCATGTACTGGCGGGTGATTTCCGCCACCGGGATGTCGAGGATGTTGATGTTCTGTTTGCGGATCAGGTACAGCAGCAGGTCGAGGGGGCCTTCGAAAGCTTCGAGGAAGACCTCGAGTGCATCCGGCGGGATGTACAGGTCCAGCGGCATTTCCATGACCGCCTGGCCATAGACCATGGCGAAGGGCAGTTCCTGCTGGGCTCCGGCCTGACTGTCGACGGGTTCTACTGCGGACATCTAGGCCTCGACCATGAACGGCGCAGGGTCGCCGCAACCGACGCGGATGACTTCCGGTTCGCCGTCGGCGAGGTTGATCACGGTGGACGCCTTGATCCCGCCAAAGCCGCCATCGATGATCAGGTCGACCTGGTGCTCGAGCAACTGGCGCATTTCATGGGGGTCATACATCGGGTCGGTTTCACCGGGCATGATCAGACTCACGCTCATCAACGGCTCGCCGAGCTGCTCCAGCAATGCCAGGGCAATCGGATGGCTGGGCACCCGCAGGCCAATGGTGCGTTTTTTCGGATGCAGCAACAGTCGCGGCACTTCGCGGGTGGCGTTGAGAATGAAGGTGTACGGGCCCGGCAAGTGGGCCTTGAGCAGGCGGAAAGTGCCGGTGTCGATCTTGGCGAACAGGCCCAGTTGCGACAGATCACAGCAAATCAGCGCGAAGTTGTGCTTCTCATCCAGCCCGCGCAAACGTCGCACGCGTTCCACAGCCACCTTGTCGCCGATCTGGCAACCAATGGCGTAGGAAGAGTCTGTAGGATAAATCACCACCCCGCCCTTGCGGATGATCTCGACTGCCTGTTTGATCAGGCGCGCTTGCGGGTTTTCCGGATGAATCTGGAAAAATTGACTCACATTCTCTACCTGTTCAGACGGCGGCAATAACTGGGTCATGTTTGAATCGACACCATAGCGGTGGCAGATCCTCCGGGAGTGGCCGGTATTCACCGATCTCCGACCAGCCTCCGGGGCCATGAAAATCACTGCCGGCGCTGACCAGCAGACCGAACTCGCGGGCCAGAATGGCCAGGCTGCCCACTTGTTCGGCAGGCTGGTAACCATTGACCACTTCGATGGCGTGGCCCCCTGCTTGAATATAGTCGGCAATCAGGCGACGTCGCTTGCTTCGAGTGAATTCGTAGTGCCAGGGGTGTGCCAGGCTGACCCAGGCCTTGGCCGCGCGCAGGGTTTCGACGGTTTCTTCCAGGGTCGGCCAGTGTTGCTTGACGTCGCCCAGCTTGCCGGCCCCCAGCCATTTGCGGAACGCCTCGGCGCGATCCTTGACGAAACCTTCTTGCACCATCCAGTCGGCGAAATGCGGGCGGGCCGGCGCGTTGCCGCTGTCGCCCAGCGCCTGCTGGATCTCCCGGGCGCCATCCAGCGCCCCCGGCATTCCTTTGAGCGCCAGTTTGCGGCTGATTTCCTCGGAGCGTAGCCAGCGGCCATCATGCAATCTGGCGATGGCCTCGACCAACGGCGCGGCGTTCACGTCAAAACCGTAGCCCAGCACATGAATGGTCGCGCCGCCCCAGGTGCATGACAATTCGACGCCGTTGACCAGTTGCATCCCCAGCGCGGTAGCCGCGTCCCGTGCCTCGTCGAGGCCCTCAAGGGTGTCGTGATCGGTCAAGGCCAGGACTCGCACGCCTTTCTCGAACGCCCGCGCCACCAGAACCGCAGGCGCCAGGGCGCCATCGGAGGCCGTGCTATGGCAGTGCAAATCAACATTCACAGGGCTTTGTAACCTCAAATCAGCTGGCGCTATCGCGCGCCCGTATGTTTGTTATTATGCCGCCACATCCTGCTTCTGGCTGCCACTGTGAAACAATTCATCGATTTCATCCCGCTCCTGCTGTTTTTCATCGTCTTCAAAATCGATCCACGGGTCGTCGACATCGCCGGCCATGAGGTCACCGTAGGCGGTATCTACAGCGCCACCGCGATGCTGATCGTCAGTTCCCTGGTGGTCTACGGCACGCTGTTCATCAAGCAGCGCAAGCTGGAGAAGAGCCAGTGGCTGACCCTGATCGCTTGCCTGGTCTTCGGCAGCCTGACCCTGGCCTTTCACAGCGAGACGTTCCTCAAGTGGAAAGCCCCGGTGGTCAACTGGCTGTTCGCCCTGGCGTTCATCGGCAGCCACTTCGTCGGTGACAGTCTGCTGATCAAACGCATCATGGGCCACGCGCTGACCCTGCCGGAGCCGGTCTGGACGCGCCTGAACATCGCCTGGATCGCCTTCTTCCTGTTTTGCGGTGCCGCCAACCTGTTTGTCGCGTTCACCTTCCAGAGCTACTGGGTCGACTTCAAGGTCTTCGGCAGCCTGGGCATGACTTTGCTGTTCCTGGTCGGCCAGGGCATTTACCTGTCCCGCCATCTGCACGATGCCGACACCACTACGCCAAAAACCGAGGACTGACATGCTTTACGCAATCATTGCCACAGACGTCGCCAACTCCCTGGAAGCCCGCCTGGCCGCACGGCCTGCGCACCTCGAGCGCCTGCAAGTGCTCAAGGGCGAAGGTCGCATCGTATTGGCCGGCCCACACCCGGCCGTCGACAGCAATGATCCGGGCGCGGCGGGTTTCACCGGCAGCCTGATCGTCGCCGAATTCGATTCCCTGGGCGCCGCCCAGGCCTGGGCCGACGCCGATCCGTACATCGCCGCAGGCGTCTACGCCAACGTTCTGGTCAAGCCGTTCAAGCAAGTCCTGCCGTAACAAATCCCCCACGCGATGAACCTTGTCGGTTCATCGCGTTCTCAATCGCTCATTATTCCTGTTTATCGGCCGACAACTTGCCCAATACTCGTATTGGAATCAGGAGTCGCGATGCGCAAGGGTCCGTTGTGTCTGATGTTGGTCACGTTGTCGATCGTGGCGCCCGCCCACGGTGAAGAATACGCCGAGGGTGGAAACTCGACGCCCCTTTCCTTGAGCGCCGGCAGCCAGATCACCGAGCTGCAGCAACGCTTGAAAGAAAGCGAACGGCAACGGGAAGAACTGAACAAACAATTGCAAACTGTCGATGGCGAACGCGAAAGCCCGCTGCTGGCCCGGTTACGCCAGGAGAATCAGCGCTTGAAGCTGCAACTCAAGGAAGCCCAGGCCAGCAGTCCGCTGCCGCGTCTGCTGACCGACCAGCAACAATGGTTTGTCGTTGGCGCCGGGGTAGCGCTATTGGCGCTGCTCTGCGGTATCTTCGCGAGTGGAGCAAGTCGAAAACGTCGACAATGGCTAAATTGAGTGAGTCATGAGCGAGCTGTTACTGATTGATGATGACCAGGAGCTGTGTGAGCTCCTGAGCAGTTGGCTGAGCCAGGAAGGGTTTCAGGTACGAGCCTGTCACGACGGCCAGAGCGCTCGCCGTGCGCTGGCCGAAACCGCGCCGGCGGCCGTGGTACTGGATGTGATGTTGCCCGATGGCAGCGGCCTGGAGCTGCTCAAGCAGTTGCGCAGCGATCACCCGGATTTGCCGGTGCTGATGCTCTCGGCCCGGGGCGAGCCCCTGGACCGTATCCTCGGCCTGGAACTGGGCGCCGACGATTACCTGGCCAAACCCTGCGATCCACGGGAACTGACCGCCCGCCTGCGCGCCGTCCTGCGCCGCAGCCACCCGGCTGCGGTGTCCAGCCAGCTGGAACTGGGCGACCTGTGTTTCAGCCCGGTGCGCGGCGTGGTCAGCATCGACGAGCAGGAGTTCACCCTCACCGTTTCCGAAAGCCGCCTGCTGGAAGCCCTGCTCAAGCAGCCCGGCGAACCCCTGGACAAACAGGAACTGGCGCAGATTGCCCTCGGCCGCAAGCTGACCCTGTACGACCGCAGCCTGGACATGCACGTCAGCAACCTGCGCAAGAAGATCGGCCCACACCCCGATGGCCGTCCGCGCATCGTGGCCCTGCGCAGCCGCGGCTACTATTACAGCCTCTGACCCCTGACGACACGCGATCCATGTAGGAGCTGCCGCAGGCTGCGATCTTTTGATCTTGCTTTTTGATCAAAATCAAAAGATCGCAGCCTGCGGCAGCTCCTACAGGTCGGGAGTTTTGTCAGGTCGACGGGAAACCGTCTTTACCCAAGCTTTACCCTCCGCTGACCGCCGCTGACCTTGATCTGCGTAATCTGCACTCATCCGGAACGTACCGGGAACGAGACAAGGAGATTCACCATGCGCAAGACTCTTATCGCTCTGATGTTCGCTGCTGCCCTGCCGACCGTTGCCATGGCCATGCCTGAAGGCACCGGCCCCATGGATGGGCCGATGGACGGTTCGCGCCACGGCGGTCAGATGCACGGCATGCACGGCAAAGGCCCGTACAGTCAACTCGACCTGAGCCGCGAACAGCGCGAGCAGATCCGCAAGATCATGGGCGAGCAGATGCACGAGCGTAAGCAACTGGTCGATAAGTACCTGGAGAAACTCTCGCCAGCCGACCAGAAAGCCATGAAAGATGAAATGACTGCCAAGCACCAGAAAGCCGAAGCCGATGTGCGTGCGGTGCTGAAACCGGATCAACAGAAGAAATTCGACGAGATCCAGAAAAAACAGGCTGAACGTCGCGCCGAGTGGGCCGAATTCAAAGCCTGGAAAGCGCAACAACCGCAAAAAGCGCAATAATGCGTTAACCCCGGACCCGACGGCTCATCACCGTTGGGTCTGATGCTTTTGATCTACTGTAGGAGCGAGCTTGCTCGCGATGGACGTCAACGATAACGCGCGGCATCAGGCAGCCCGTGTTGTCTATGCGTTTTTCGCGAGCAAGCTCGCTCCTACATGGGATTCTGTGTTTGTTCGAGGACTTTCCGTGCGTTCATTGTTCTGGCGTATCCTGGCCAGCTTCTGGCTGGCCATCGCTCTGGTTGCAGGGCTTTCCATCCTGCTCGGGCACATGCTCAACCAGGACGCCTGGATTCTCAGCCGCCACCCCGGCCTCAACACGCTGGCCGAACAGTGGACGCAGACTTACGAAAGTCAGGGTGAAGACGCCGCCCAGGACATTCTCCAGCAACGCAAACGCCAGTATCACATCGACGTTCAGGTGCTTAACGAAAGCGGCGATCCAGTGGTGCGCGGCACCTTCCCCAGACGTGCGGCGGCCTTTGAGGCGCGCCAGAACAATGATGACCGACGCTTGCCATGGCGGCGTCTGACCGATGAATTCACCAGCGAAAAAACCGGTGACACCTTCCTGTTCATCTACCGCATTCCCCACCCGGAACTGGACGCCTGGCACCGCGAGAGCCTGCTCTGGCCGCTCAGTGCCCTGGGAATCGCCCTGGTGGTGCTGACCCTGTTCAGCCTGCTGGTGACCTTTTCCATCACTCGCCCGCTCAGCCGTCTGCGCGGAGCGGTGCATGACCTTGGACAAACCACGTATCAACAGAACAGCCTGGTCAAGCTGGCCAACCGTCGCGATGAGTTTGGCGTCCTGGCCAATGACTTCAACCGCATGGGTGCGCGCCTGCAGAGTCTGATTGGCAGCCAGCGGCAACTGCTGCGCGATGTCTCCCACGAACTGCGCTCGCCCCTGGCCCGTCTGCGTATCGCGTTGGCGCTCGCCGAACGGGCCGGCCCACAGGAACGGGAACAGCTATGGCCGCGCCTGACCCGCGAGTGCGACCGACTGGAAGCGCTGATCAGCGAAATCCTGGTGCTGGCGCGGGTCGACTCCGATAACGCCAGTGCCGAAGAGGTGGATCTGAATGCCTTGCTCAACACCTTGCAGAAGGATGCTCAACTCGCTTCACCCGAGCAGCTGGTACACCTCGAGGCCGAGTCGCAACTGAATCTGAAGGGCTGGCCGACCATGATCGAACGGGCCGTCGACAACTTGCTGCGCAACGCCCAGCGTTTCAATCCGGTGGGTGGCCTGCCGATCGAAATGCAGGCGCTGCGCCAGGGCGAGCGGATCGTCGTGACCGTGCGCGATCATGGACCGGGGGTCAGTGCCGAATACTTGAACCAGCTCGGTGAGCCGTTCTATCGAGCACCGGGGCAGACAGCGGCCGGACACGGCCTGGGCCTGGCCATCGCCCGGCGAGCGGCGGAGCGCCATGGCGGCAGCCTGGTGCTGGCCAATCATCCTGAAGGCGGGTTCATGGCCAGCCTGGAATTGCCGTTGGTGCCGGGGGCTGTCGCACAACCGTAAAAGATCGCAGCCTTCGGCAGCTCCTACAGAGGCACAGATAACCCTATAGGAGCTGCCGCAGGCTGCGATCTTTTGATCTTCAAGCCTTCCCGGACCAGGCGCTGACAAACTCGGCCAGGTCGACCTTCTCGGCCACCCGCGGTTCTTTCTGCGGCGTGCCCAGGTACAGGAAAGCAATCACCTCTTCCCCCTCCGCCAGGCCCAACCCCTTGGCCACATGCGGCGAGTACGCCAGGTCACCGGTACGCCATACCGCGCCAATGCCCTGCGCATAGGCCGCCAGCAAGATCCCGTGGGCCGCACAGCCCGCCGCCAGCAACTGCTCGGACTTCGGATACTTGACGTGATCCTGCAACCGCGCAATCACCACCACCACCAACGGCGCCCGCAGCGGATTGTTACGCGCCTTGTCGATGGCCGCTTCGCTGACTTCGCTGTCCTGCAATTTCGCCGCTTCGACCAGCAGCTCACCCATTTGCTCGCGTGCCGCGCCTTCCACCGTCAGGAAGCGCCAAGGTTGCAAGTGACCGTGATCCGGGGCGCGCATGGCGGCACCGAACAGCACCTCGCGCTGCTCGGCAGTGGGTGCAGGGTCAATCAGTCGCGGAACGGAAACACGGTTGAGCAAAGCGTCGAGAGCCTGCATCGGCCACCTCCTGAAAAATTTGTGCGGCTATTCTAGCTGTAACTGCCGCAGCAGTGCCGGTTTACATGCCCTGCCTCACGGGTAGAATGGCGCCCTTTCCTCTATCAGCCGAGCGGACCTCATGGCGTTGCCGACCTTACGGATCATTGGTTTCATCATCGGCATCTTCCTGATCACGCTGGCGATCTCCATGGTCATACCGATGGCCACGCTGGTCATTTTCGACCGCACCAGCGATCTGCCGTCGTTCCTCTGGGCCAGCATGATCACCTTTGTCGCCGGGTTGGCGCTGGTGATTCCCGGGCGCCCCGAACACATTCACCTGCGCCCCCGGGACATGTACCTGCTGACCGTCAGCAGTTGGCTGGTGGTGTGCATCTTCGCCGCGCTGCCGTTCCTGCTGACCCAAAACATCAGCTACACCGACTCGTTCTTCGAAAGCATGTCCGGGATCACCGCCACTGGCGCAACCGTACTCAGCGGCCTGGACACCATGTCCCCCGGCATCCTGATGTGGCGCTCGTTGCTGCACTGGCTCGGCGGCATCGGCTTCATCGGCATGGCGGTGGCGATCCTGCCGCTGCTGCGCATCGGCGGCATGCGGCTGTTCCAGACCGAATCGTCGGACCGCTCGGAAAAAGTCATGCCCCGCTCGCACATGGTGGCGCGCCTGATCGTGGCGACCTACGTCGGCATTACCATTGTCGGCAGCCTCGCGTTCTGGTGGGCCGGGATGAGCCTGTTCGACGCGATCAACCACGCGATGTCGGCGATTTCCACTGGCGGCTTCTCGACCTCCGACCAGTCTTTGGCCAAGTGGCCGGAGCCTGCGGTGCACTGGGTCGCGATCGTCATCATGATTCTCGGGGCCCTGCCGTTTACCCTGTATGTCGCCACGTTGCGGGGCAACCGTCGGGCGCTGATCAAGGATGAACAGGTTCAAGGCCTGCTCGGCATGCTGCTGGTGACCTGGCTGGTGCTGGGCACCTGGTATTGGTGGACGACCCAGCTGCATTGGCTGGAGGCGTTGCGGCATGTGGCGCTGAACGTGACGTCGGTGGTGACCACCACCGGTTTCGCGCTGGGGGACTACAGCCTCTGGGGCAATTTCTCGCTGATGCTGTTCTTCTACCTGGGATTTGTCGGCGGTTGTTCCGGCTCGACCGCCGGCGGTATCAAGATTTTCCGCTTCCAGGTGGCCTATATCCTGCTCAAGGCCAACCTTAACCAGCTGATTCATCCGCGCGCGGTGATCAAGCAGAAGTACAACGGTCACCGCCTCGACGAAGAAATCGTGCGTTCGATCCTGACCTTTTCGTTCTTTTTTGCGATCACCATCTGCGTGATTGCGCTGCTGCTGTCGCTGCTCGGCGTGGACTGGATGACCGCCCTCACCGGCGCGGCCAGTACCGTGTCCGGTGTCGGCCCGGGACTCGGCGAGACCATCGGCCCGGCCGGTAACTTCGCGACCCTGCCCGATGCCGCCAAGTGGATTCTGTCGTTCGGCATGCTGCTCGGCCGACTGGAGATCATCACTGTGTTTGTGCTGTGTATTCCGGCATTTTGGCGTCATTGACCGCTTCAGGTGCCTGCATCAGCCGCATCCGGTATTCGCCGGGTGTGGCATCGAACCAACGGCGGAAAGCGCGGAAGAAGTTGCTCGGATCGGCGAATCCCAGCAAGTAAGCGATTTCCAGCAAGGTCATGTTCGGTTGCGCCAGATACTGCTCGGCCAGTTCGCGCCGGGTATCGTCCAGCAGAGCTTGAAAACTCGTGCCCTCTTCCTGCAAACGCCGTTGCAAGGTGCGCTGGGAAAGATGCAGCGTCTGCGCCACGGTATCGCGCTTGGGCTCGCCCTGGGGCAACAGGCGGCACAACACCTGCCGCGCCTTGTGCGTCACGCGGCTTTCGGAAAAGCGCGCCAGGTACTCGCCGGCAAAGCGGTCATGCAGCAACGCCATGGCTTCGTTGGCCGTCGGCAAGGGCGCTTCCATGTCCGAACGCTCGAAAATCAGCGCATCGTAAGGCGCGTTGAACACCAGCGGTGCATGGAAAGCCTGTTTATAGGGTTCCGGATTGGCCGGTTCGGCACCTTGCAGCAACACTTTGCGTGGTTGCAACGTACGCCCGGTCAACCAGCTGCACAACGCCAGGGCGCAGGCCAGTGAAGCTTCGGCGCTCTGCCGGGTCGGCGGCAGGTGGTCGCCATGTACCGTCAGAATCAGCGCGTAGCCTTCGTCCAGCAGCTTGAAACTCAGGTCGGCGCTTTCGGCGATGATCCGCTGATAGCGCACCAGTCGCTGAAAACCTTCGGCCAGTGTCTGGCTGGACATCAAGGCATAACCGGTCACATGGAACTGCGCCGGTCGCACCACCTTGCCCATGTTCAGGCCGATGGCCGGGTTGCCGGACAGTTCGACCGCGCGTTGCCACAGCCGTGTCATGGAATCTTGCGGGAAGCGTGCATCCGGATCATCCAGTGCCGCGTAGTCGAGCCCCAGCTGCTTGAACAGAACCCGGCAATCCAGGCCGTCCATCTCCAGCGCTTTGACAATCCCCATCGCCCAGCTTGCAGAAGTCGTTCGTTCGCTCATGGCGTTTTCTTACATGGTGAGCCGCATGCGACGGCTATTGACCGAAGGATACTAAAGTGGCGCCTATTGTCACTGGCTGATGCCATTGATCACTCTAGACTCAAATAAGCTACCCGCAGAACAACTTGCAGCCAGAACAATAACCACAGAGATCGCAGTCGTGGAAAACATCAAGCGCTTCAACAGCTTTGCTGAGTTTTACCCTTACTACCTCAGCGAGCACAGCAACAGTAACTGCCGCCGATTGCATTTTATCGGCACGACGCTGGTTATCTTGATACTGGCGCTGACCGTTGGTCGCGGAGCCTGGATGCTGTTGTGGGCCCTGCCTGTAGCGGGTTACAGCTTTGCCTGGGCCGGTCACTTCTTCTTCGAGAAGAACCGCCCGGCAACGTTCCAACACCCCTTCTATAGCCTGCTCGGCGATTTCGTCATGTACCGGGACATGGTGCTGGGGCGCGTTCCGTTCTAGAGAACATCCGTCACAAGAGAGTTGCCTATGAATGCCAATGCCCGCTTCACCCACATGAAGGACGGCACGCAGGAAGACTGGGCGATCATCGCCGCAGACTTCACTGCCTACGCGCGACAACTGCCGACAAGGATTGTGGCGCACCTGAAGTTGCTGGAGGGGGATTTTGGCGGGTTCCCGGTGGATCGCCTGACCCATTCCCTGCAAACCGCCACCCGCGCCTTTCGTGATGGTCGCGACGAGGAATACGTGGTCTGCGCCCTGCTCCATGACATCGGCGACACCCTGGGCTCCTACAACCACCCGGACATCGCCGCAGCGATCCTCAAGCCGTTCGTCAGCGCCGAGAACCTGTGGATGGTGGAAAAGCACGGAATTTTCCAGGGCTACTACTTCTTTCATCACCTGGGCATGGATCGGCATCTGCGTGAGCAGTTCCAGGACCATCCGCAGTACCAGGCGACTGTCGAGTTCTGTGCCAAGTACGATGCGGCGGCGTTTGATCCGGGGTATGACACGCTGCCATTGAGTTTCTTCGAACCGATGATGGAGCGATTGTTTGCGCACCCCAGGAACTCGATCTACAAGGCGGCGATGGAAGAGCACGCGCCGGCCTGACAGATCCAGCGGGACCGCTACGCGGTCCATTCGCGGGCAAGCCCGCTCCCACAGTGGGCGAGGTGAGCACAATACTTGTGGCCGCCAGATAACCCTGTGGGAGCGGGCTTGCCCGCGAAGAGGCCAGCACAAACACCGAATGACTGTCAGGCCAACTCTGCAACCTTGGCCGCCTTCAACTGCGCCTCCCGCGCCTGGGCATCCGCCAGGCGATACAGCTCGATCGAACCATCCCAATGCTCGATCAGCGCCGTGCACGACTCCACCCAGTCGCCGCAATTGAGGTAGTCCACCTCGCCCACCTTGCGAATCTCGGCATGGTGAATGTGCCCGCACACCACGCCGTGCAGCTCGCGTTTGACGCATTCATGGGCGATGGCTTCCTCGAAGTCGCTGATGAAGCTGACCGCGGTTTTCACCTTGTGCTTGAGGTAGGCCGACAGTGACCAGTAGCCGTAGCCATATCGCGCGCGCCAATGATTGAGCCAGCGGTTGAGGGTCAGGGTGAATTCGTAGGCCGAGTCACCGAGAAAGGCCAGCCAGCGATGGTAGCGGGTGATCACATCGAACTGGTCGCCATGGATCACCAGTAGATGCCGGCCGTCGGCGGTGACGTGCACCGCTTCGTCCACCAACTGGATATTGCCCAGGATCAGCTTCGAATAGCGGCGCAGGAACTCGTCGTGGTTGCCGGTGACGTAGATCACCTCGGTGCCACGTTTGCTCATGGTCAACAGGCGACGAATCACGTTGGTGTGCGCCTGCGGCCAGTACATGCCGCCGCGCAGTTTCCAGCCGTCGATGATGTCGCCGACCAGGTAGATTCTGTCCGCGTGGTAGCTCTTGAGAAACTGCGACAGGTGTTCAGCCTGGCAATCCCGGGTGCCCAAATGCACGTCGGAAATCCATAGCGTCCGTACGCGTTGCTTACGGGTGGGTTTGGCGAGCTCGGCGCTGGTCATGGGCAACCCTCTGGCAAGTTTTGCCAAGTCTGCCCCGGCCCGGTTAATGGTCCATGACAGCGTCAAGTCAGTCCTGTGACAACGCTAGTGGGCCCGCTCGGTGTAGACTGACGCCCTGAACCGGGAGACCCGCGATGAGACCGATCCTCACGCTCCGCCAATACAGCCACGACCTGATCGTCCACAGCCATGAACACGCGCAATTGGTGTTCGGGCTTTCGGGCGCCCTGGATTTCGAGGTCGACGGCCGCGGCAGCCAGGTGGTCCAGCAGAGTTTCGTGGTGGTGCCCTCCGGTGCGCATCACGCGTGTGGCAGCGCCAATGGCAGTCGCTGCCTGGTGTTGGATGTGCCCAGCGAACAATGGGTTTCGCAGTCGTTGGGTGATCACGCCGAGTCCAGCCGACGCTTGCTCGACAACGCCGGCCGCCTGCCCCTGGACGCGGGACAAAGTCAATTGGTCAGCTGGCTGGCGAACAGTCCGGTCGAGGATCCGCTGATCGCACAACAAGGTGCAGTGCTGTTGCTGGCCAGCCTGAACAACGCCAGGCCCGACACCGTCGGCGGTCGGCGCCTGCCCTATGCCGCGCTGAATGCACACATCGATCAGTACGCGGCGTACCCGCTGCAGGTGGCCGACCTGGCCCGGGTGGCCGGCCTCTCCAGTGCCCGTCTGCATGCGCGGTTCGTGGCTGAATGCGGGCAGACGCCGATGGACTACATCCGCAGTCGACGCCTGCACATCGCGGTGGGCATGCTGCGCAACTCGGCGCTGCCCATCGGCGAGATTGCCAGCCGCGTCGGCTACAGCTCCCAGAGTGCCTTCGCAGCGGCAGTGCTGCGCGAATTCGGGGCATCGCCCGGAAAACTGCGGCGCGAGGCTGGCGACAAAAAACGCTAGTCTGCCGACAGACTTGACGGGCCATTACGCGCTTCAATGAGGCCTCTGTTCGTTTGTCATCAAGGATTGCAATGACTCCCCGTACCGCACTTGGCGCCTTGCATATCGGCGCATTGATGTTCGGCCTGACCGGCGTGTTCGGCAAACTGGCTGCCGCATCACCGGCGATCATCGTGTTCGGCCGTGCCGCTTTTGCCGTGCTCGCACTGGCGTTTTTTGCACGGTTCGCCAGCCAGACACGCTGGCAGAAACTCGAGGCCGTGGACTGGCGCCGGCTGCTGCTCAGCGGCTTGTTGCTCGCCGGGCACTGGGTGAGTTTCTTCATTGCGGTGAAAGTCGCAGGCGTGGCGATTGCAACGCTCGGCTTCGCCAGTTTCCCGGCCTTTACCGTGATTCTCGAAGGGCTGATCTTCCGCGAGCGCATTCGCGCCAATGAAATTGTGCTGGTGCTGCTGGTGAGTGTCGGCCTGGTGCTGGTCACGCCTGATTTTGACCTGGCCAGCGGCGCTACCACGGGCCTGCTGTGGGCTGTGGGTTCCGGCTTGTTGTTCGCCCTGCTGTCGCTGACCAACCGTGCCAGCTCCGGGCGCGTCCCGCCCGTGCAGGCGGCGCTGTGCCAGAACGTGGTGGTTGCCCTGTGCCTGCTGCCGGTGGCGGCGCCTCAATTGAGCGAAGTACGCGCCATCGACTGGCTGTGGATCGGCCTGCTCGGTGTGTTCTGTACCGGTGTCGCCCACAGTCTGTTTGTCGCCAGCCTGGCGGTGATCAAGGCACGCACCGCCGCCGTGGTGTTCGCCTTGGAGCCGGTCTATGGCATCACCGTCGCCTGGCTGCTGTTCAACGAAAACCCGACCCTGCGCATGTTGCTGGGAGGTGCGTTGATCATTGTGGCAATAGTGGTATCCAGCAGGCTCTCAGGCAGTTCGAGCAAGAAGGCCGTTACCGCCGAGGTGGCGTCTCACTGAGTGCGGTCGTTGTGTCCCAGGTCGCGGTCCGGGTCGATCCGGTCGCGGACCCGCTGCTTGAGCACTTTGGCTTCAGGGAAGCCACCGTCCGCCTTGCGCTCCCAGATCTGCGCGGCGTCACAGAAAATATGGAAGACCCCGCCGGTGCCCGGCACCAGGGAAACTTTACCCAGGTCGTCACCAAAGGTGCTGAGCAGTTCCTGGGCCAGCCAGGCGGCACGCAACAGCCACTGGCATTGCGTGCAATAGGTGATGACGATTTCCGGTTTGTGGGCGGTCATGATGGGGCTTGACTCCAGAGTTTGACGACGCCGCTATGATAGCCCGGCCGGTGACTGTCGAGTCGGCTGATCAGGTGGTGTCTCCAACCCGAACGCAGGCTCGATCATGGCCAAAGCCACTGGTTGCCTGGTCTCGCCTGGGCTGATCACGTCCCAACTCGACGCCATGGACAGCTCCTCCAGGTTGAGCCGGTACTCATCGTCAATGGCGGATTCGCCGGACATCGCCAAACCCGGAGCCGCCACGGCAGCAGCGACCGGGATGGTGTGACGGTTATCGACCCACTCAAGTTCATCATTGGCTGGCACCCCGTCGCGCTGCGCAGTGGGCCATTGCGTGACGGGCGGCCAGATCACTGGCTCGGTAAAAAACTCAGCCGACGGCTCATGTGGCGACGGCAGAGCCTCTGAATCTGTGGCCTGATGTTGCTGGCGCCGACGGCGAACAAACCAGCCCAGCGCCAGCAACCCCATCAGCGCTGACACACCGGCAATCTGCAACCAGCCAACCCCGGAAGTTTGAGCAATGGCGGGGATCGGTGCCACTGCATCAGAAACCATGGGTTGCGCCTTAACCTTCTTGAGCTCATCCAGCTGGGTTTGCAGCTCGGCCAACTGCTGTTTCTGGCCGTCGATCAGCTCATCCTGGTTTTGCAGCTTCGCATTGAGGTCATCGACAGTGGATTGCAGCTGGTGGTTTTGCAGGGTGCTGGCAGCCAGTTGTTCCACGGCGGGATCGACCAAGGAGACGTCAGTTGCTGGCGTCGTCCTTGCCACGGGGGGCGGCGTTTCGACCGGTTGAACCCTGGGGAATGCAGACGCCGGGGAACGGAAAACCGGTTCATCGGGGGCGGCAACAATGCCTGGCGACCCCGGTGGATCGATCAGCACCGTGTACTCGCGCAATAAGCGCGCGCCGGGCTGATTGAGCTGCACGAGGAAATTCAGGAAGGGTTCACTGACCGGTTTGCTGGATGTCACCTGGATCACGCTGCGCTTGCCGCGCAGGACCGGGGTGAATTTCAGATTGTCGAGGAAAAAGACCCGGTCGACCCCGGCACGGCTGAACGCGTCTGCCGTTGCCAGGCTCACCGACAGCTCGCCCTCCTCCAGGCCAGCCGCATCCACCAGGGCGATATCGGCACGCAGCGGTTGATTCAGCGCCGAATGCAGGGTGATTTCACCCAGGCCCAGCGCCGGAGCCCATGCCGAGTAAGTGATCGCCGCCCCAGCCAGCAACCCCTGTGAACAACCGCGCACAACCAACCGCCAACACTTGAGCATGAGCATCCTTGAGATCTACAAAAATTACCGGTACGCGTTCGTACATCCGTTACGAACACGATATTGCCGAGTAGTTCTTATAGTCTGCGCAATGCGGTCTCTCAAAAAGCCTGGCAGTCGGTTATGCCTCAGGACTTTTCAAGGTTGCCCAGGATATGCCCGTGAACTCGCATGCACACCTTCAAATCCGCCTCATCGACGCCTTCGAACAGTTCGTGACGCAGTTGCGTGGCAATGGTTTCAATTTGTTCGATCAGGGGAAGCGCCGGGGCGCAGAGCACGATTTTCTTCGCACGACGGTCTTCCAGCACAGCCTGGCGTTGCACCAGACCCTGGCTTTCCAGACTGTCGAGCAAACGGGCCAGGGTCGGGCCTTCAACGCCAACGCTTTGTGCCAGCTCCCGCTGGGTCGGAGCTTCTTCGAAACGGGCCAGGTGCAGCAGCACCAGCCAGCGCGCCTGGGACAAGCCCATGCCCGCCAGACGGCGGTCCAGTTCGGCACGCCAGCCACGGGACATCTGGGCCAATTGCATGCCAAAGCGGTGTTGATCGGTTAACGGCATAAAACACTCATGATTAGACTGAAATAAATAAAAACTAATTATTAGTCAGCTAAGCATGAGCCTCGATCCGAGGCAAGGCTTGATCTGTACTGAATCGTTACATCAGCACTACGGATGTCTCAAATCTCGAATTCCGACTGCAAGGCAGCGCGAACACAGTACAAAACCCCTTCCGGTACCCGGCCCGCGAACAGCGCGGCGATCTCGGAAACCGGCGGCAATTCGCCTTCGCCGTCGAGGAAGGCGTCCTGGACTTCGCCCATCAGGTCCTCAGGCAGATCCAGCGCCTGCTCCAGCGACAACTGCTGCTTGCCGATCGCTTCGGCCAGCATGGTGTAGACGTTCTTTTCCGAGCACTGCAACTGACCGGCGATCTGCACCGGTGTCATACCGGCCCGCGCCAGCGTGATCAGTTCGTGACGTACGTCGGCCACCGGTTTCGGCGCCTCGACCTGGCCGCCGAGGACTTCGAGGAAGGCCTCGCCGTAACGCTCCAGCTTGCGCGCGCCGACGCCGCTGACCCTGGCCATTTCCGCCAGCGAGGTCGGCTGGCTGCGCAGCATTTCGAGCAAGGTCGAGTCGGGGAAGATGACATACGGCGGCACGCCATGTTCTTCGGCGAGCTTGCGTCGCAGGGCGCGCAGGGCTTCCCACTGTTCGCGCTCCTCGCCCCGAACCAGTTGGCTCGCCTGGCTCTTGCTGCTTTTCGCCACGGTTTGCGCCTTGAGATCGCGACGCAGCTCCAGGGTCACTTCACCCTTGAGCAGCGGCCGGCAACTGTCGCTCAGGCGCAAGCCACCGTAGCCTTCGAGGTCGATGTCGGCCAGACCACGGGCCACCAGTTGGCGGAACAACGAGCGCCATTCGCCCTCAGCCATCACCTTGCCGACACCAAACACCGAAAGATGCTGATGGCCGAAGTTACGGACCTTTTCGTTGTCCTTGCCCAGCAATACATCCACCAGGTGCCCGACGCCGTAGCGCTGACCGGTGCGGTAGATCGCCGAAAGCGCCTGCCGCGCGGGCTCGGTGGCATCCCAGGTCTGCACGCCGTCGACGCAGTTGTCGCAATGACCGCAAGGCTGGGGCATGTCCTCGTCGAAGTAGGCCAGCAGCGTTTGCCGACGGCAGCGGGTTTCTTCGCACAGGGAAAGCATGGCGTCGAGCTTGTGCTGCTCCAGGCGTTTGTGGCGCTCGTCGCCTTCGGAGTTCTGCAGCATCTGCTTGAGCATCACCACGTCTTGCAGGCCGTAGGCCATCCAGGCGTCTGCCGGCAGGCCATCACGGCCGCCACGGCCGGTTTCCTGGTAGTAGGCTTCCAGGGATTTCGGCAAATCGAGATGCGCGACAAAACGCACGTTGGGCTTGTCGATGCCCATGCCGAACGCCACGGTGGCAACCATGATCAGACCTTCTTCGTTGAGGAAGCGCTTCTGATGGTAAGCCCGCAAATCGTTGGGCAGACCGGCGTGGTACGGCAGCGCCGGAAAACCCTGCTCGCTGAGGAACGCGGCGACTTCCTCGACTTTCTTGCGCGACAGGCAATACACGATGCCGGCATCGCTGCGCCGTTCGGCAAGGAACGCCAGCAACTGCTTGCGCGGTTGCTCCTTGGGCACGATGCGATAAAAGATGTTCGGTCGGTCGAAGCTCGACAGGAAGCGCTCGGCGTCTTGCAGGTGCAGCCGGGTGACGATTTCTTCCCGGGTGCGTTTGTCGGCCGTGGCGGTCAGGGCGATGCGCGGCACGTCGGGGAACATCTCCGCCAACTGGCCCAGTTGCAGGTATTCCGGACGGAAGTCATGCCCCCATTGCGACACACAGTGCGCTTCGTCGATGGCGAACAGGGAAATGTTCAGTCCCTGCAGAAATGACAGCATTCGCGGCTGGACCAGACGCTCCGGCGCCAGATAGAGCATTTTCACTTCACCGCGGCGGATGCGGGCGGCGAGGTCGCGCTGCTGCTCGGCGCTGAGGGTGGAGTTCAACGCGGCGGCGGCCACGCCCAGCTCTTCGAGGGTGGCGACCTGGTCGTCCATCAGTGCGATCAGCGGCGAGACCACCACGGCCAGGCCTTCGCGCAGCAAAGCCGGAACCTGGAAACACAATGACTTGCCGCCACCGGTAGGCATCAGGACCAGGGCATCGCCACCGCTGGCCACGCGCTCAATGATTGCACCCTGGCGGCCACGGAAACTGTCGTAGCCGAAGATGTCCTTGAGGACGCGTTGAGCCTGTTCGAGCATAGAAACTCCAAAAATCACCGAAACATCCCTGCAAGGCTGGTTCAGAACCCGCGATGCTGCACCGACAAATCGTAAGTGCGCATTGCATGACGCTTCACATTTCAGCCGTGAAGCCAGCAGGGCATCACAAAACGCGCGAGTATACCCGAGCCCCGGCAGGCATTGGGCACCGCTGATAAGAGGGAATGGACATGATTCCTGTAGGAGCTGCCGAAGGCTCGGTCCGCGCTCGGGCGATCTTTTGATCTTGTCTTTAAAAAGAAAAATCAAAAGATCGCCCGAGCGCGGACCGAGCCTTCGGCAGCTCCTACGGGGAGAGACCATGGGCAAATATGCCGTGCGGCTGGCCCAAGCGCTCAAGAAGGCCTAGAATTCCCGCATCGAACATTCCCCAAGGTAGTCCTTTAATGTCCTTCGCTGAGCAACTAACCCGCCTGCAAGTCTTCCTCGACGCTGATGAACTGCATGACGAGGCGCTGGACTACGTGGCCGCCCACGGCTACCTCACTGCGCTGTCGATCTGTTCCGAAGTGGTCCCGGACCGTGAATGGATCGACGCACTGTTCGCCGAAGAGCCGCATTACAGTGGCGAAGCCCAGCGCGAAGAGATCGAAGCCACGCTGATCGGCCTCAAGGCCCACATCGCCCGCCAACTGGCCTCCGACGAGGAGTTCGAGTTGCCGTGCGACCTGGACCTGGGCGACGACCCGGACGATTCCGAACTGCGCGGCTGGTGCATCGGCTTCATGGAGGGCGTGTTCCTGCGCGAAGAAGCCTGGTTTGAAACCGCCGAAGACGAAGTCAGCGAAATGCTGCTGCCGATCATGGTCGGTTCGGGCCTGTTCGACGAGCAACCGGAGTTCTCCGACATTGCCGCCGACGCCAACCTGATGGACGACATGATCGTGCAGATCCCGGAAGCCCTGACCGCGCTGTACCTGCTGTGCAACGCGCCAGACGAAAAACCGGCGATTCTCAAACCCCGTCACCACTAAGGTTCTGCCTATGGACAACCCCATAGGCAACCGCCCCCTGATGTTGCGCTACGTGCTGCTGGCCATCGGCTGGCTGAGCGTAGCGTTGGGGGTCATCGGGATTTTCCTGCCGGTATTGCCCACCACCCCCTTCCTGCTGCTGGCGGCCGCCTGTTTTGCCCGCAGTTCGCCGCGCTTCTATCAATGGCTGGTCGAGCATCCGCGGCTGGGTCCGTGGATTCGCGATTACCTCGACGGCAACGGCATTCCGCTCAAGGGCAAGGTTTACGCCATCGGCCTGATGTGGGCGAGCATCCTGTTCTCCTGCTATCTGGTGCCGCTGCCTTGGGCACGGGGATTCATGCTGACCAGTGCGGTGCTGGTGACGATCTATATCCTCAGGCAAAAAACCCTGCGCAAATCCTGAAGTCTTGTGGCGAGGGAGCTTGCTCCCGCTGGGTTGCGAAGCGACCCCCAAACCATTCGATCCAGGTTCCCCTGGTACACCGCGCTCACCTGTTCTGCGACTGCTGCGCAGCCGAGCGGGAGCAAGCTCCCTCGCCACAGGTGCTGTAGGCAACCCGACGACCTGCCCTCCCCCTGCACAATCTCCACCTAAACTCCACGAACCTACACTCGAGCAGCCAGACATGGCCCGCAGTCTGCGTAGTCCAGGATGGCCAGCGCTCCGACTTCGGCTCGGCGGCTGGTTGCTGCTGGCCGGTTTGCTACTGACCGTTTTCAGTGGCGTCCGGGCCGACTGGGATTTTGCGCAGATCCTGCAAACCGTGGAAAAACGCTACGGCCCGCTGGGACCGGCACGGAACCGGATCGAGGCGTGGAGTCAGATGCTGCAAAGTGCACGCGGTGCACCCGAACGTGAGCAGCTCAACGCGGTGAACCGCTTCTTCAATCAGCAGTTGAATTTCCAGGATGACACGCGCATCTGGCAACAGACCGATTACTGGGCCACGCCCGTCGAAGCCCTGATCAAGGGTGCCGCCGATTGCGAAGACTACGCGCTGGCGAAGTATTTCAGCCTGCGCCGACTCGGTTTTCCCAGCGAAAAACTGCGCATCACCTACGTCAAGGCTCTGAGCCAGAACCAGGCGCACATGGTGCTGACGTTCTACAGCGCTCCCACGGCCGATCCACTGGTGCTGGACAACCTGATCGGCGATATCCGCCCCGCCTCCCAACGCAAAGACTTGCTGCCGGTGTACGCCTTCAACGCCGAAGGCCTGTACCTGCCGGGCAAGAACGGCGGGCAACGCAGCAGCGACTCGAAGAAGCTGTCGCGCTGGCAGGACGTGTTGAAAAAGATGCAGAGCGAAGGGTTCGACATCGGCGACGGCTAACCGCCATGGCAAGGAGCGAGACATGACACTGCGTAAACAGCTGTTCCTGGCCATCTGCCTGTTCCTGCTGGTGGCGTTCAGCGGCAGTTTTTTTTCCAGCCTCGAAAGCTCCCGCGAGCAAACGCTCAGTCAGCTGCGTGCCCACGCCCAGGACGCGGCCACCGCGCTGGGGCTGTCGCTGACGGCACAGGTCGATGACCCGGCAATGATGGAGCTGATGGTCAGTTCGATTTTCGACAGCGGCTATTTCAACAGCATCCGCGTGATCAGGCTCAAGGATCAACAAACCCTGGTAGAGCGCAGCACTCCGACAAAAATCGACGGCGTGCCTGACTGGTTCGTCAACCTGGTCAACCTGCGCCCGGAAGGTGGCGACGCCTTGGTCATGCGCGGCTGGGAACAGCTGGCGCGGGTCGAAGTGCTGAGCAATCCGCAATTCGCCCTGGCCAAGCTCTGGGACAGCACCCTCGGCAGCCTGATCTGGTTGCTGTTATGCGGGTTGCTCAGTGCGGTGATTGGAGGATGGATGCTGCGCAGGCAATTCCGCCCGCTCGACAGCATGGTCCGACAAGCCGAAGCCATCAGTAAACGCGAGTTTCTCAGCCTGCCCAACCTGCCACGCACACCGGAGCTGAAACGGGTAGTGCTGGCCATGAACCAGATGGTCGAAAAGCTCAAGGCGCTATTTGTCGAAGAGGCTGCACGCAGCGAAAAACTGCGGGCCGAATCCTATCTGGACAGCCTTACCGGCCTGGCCAACCGGCGCCTGCTCGACGAACAACTGGCCGACCACTTGAGAGTGTGCGAACAGAGCCGCGATGGCCATCTGCTGATGTTGCGGATCAATGACCTGAACGGGCTCAACCAGCGACTGGGGGGCCAACGAACGGACGCACTGATCAGCGCCGCCGGCGAACTGCTCAGACGCCTGACTCAATTGCCGGAACGTCGCACCTGGCTGGCGGCGCGCAATCGCGGTGGGGAGTTCAGCCTGCTGACGCCGGGTCTGGACGCCGAAAGCGCCGCGCGCCTGGCCGCCGATGTCAGCATCAGCCTGGAAAACCTGCGCCTGACCGGCGCCAGCGATTGCATGCCCGTCGCCCATCTGGGCGTTGTCGCCTATCGCCCCGGAGAGCCGATGGGCAACGTACTGCTGCGCCTTGATCAGGCATTGACCGAATCCCGGCAGCGTCCCGAGCGACCCTGGGTATATCTGGGCCACCATGACACCGCGCCGAATCACTCCCAGCACGACTGGCGCACCTGGATCGACGACGCCTTGACCGAAGGCAAGATGCAGTTGTACTTCCAGCCCGTCGTGCAATGCGCCGACACCCGCCAGGTGCTGCATAACAAAGTGCTGGCACGCCTGCTCGATCCACAGGGCGAAGCGATTGCCGCCGGGCATTTCCTGCCGTGGATCGAGCGTCTCGGCTGGTCCGCACGCTTCGACCTGGCCATGCTCGAAGCCACGCTGGACGAGCTGGTGGTCAACCGCAGGCCCTTGGCACTGAGCCTGTACGGGAGCACCCTGCGCGATCCGGTGCAATGGCGAACAATCCTCGACCTGCTCGACTCCCTTCCGGAGCTGGCACCGCTGCTGACCCTGGAAATCGACGAGCGCCAGTTGCCCTCCCCCGAAGAACTGCAGCGTTTGAGCCACAGCCTGCTGAACACCGGTTATCGCATCGGCCTGCAACACTTTGGCGGGCGCTTCAGCCAGATCGGCAACCTCACCCAATTGGGGTTGGCGTACCTGAAAATCGATGGGGCGTACATTCGCAACATCGACGAACAGCCTGACAAACGACTGTTCATCGACGCGATCTTTCGCGCAACCCACAGCATTGATTTGCCGTTGATTGCGGAGCAGGTAGAAACCCAAGGGGAGTTGGAGGAGATCAGGGCGCTGGGGGTATTTGGCGTAATGGGGCGTTTGATCGGACCGCCGCAGCCGATGTGAAGTATTTGGGGATGCCCCAATCAACGGAGCCATCCCCAAATGCATCAACTACATGGATTATGGCACCAGCAAACAACGAAAGCTGGTCTGTGTGGCACCAAAAACCTTTCTAATCCTCAATGCAAACTCACCACTCGTTCGTTCTGGGCAAGTTATATCCCAAGTCATACTGCCGTTTGGAAAAGTGAAGCCGGGATCGCTCTTGAAGTAATTTCCATTGAGCTGTCCACCGCCTTTTTCCCAGTATAAATACAATGAATCCAGTGATGGGCCGCCCGGTTTAGCAGCGACACTCAGCGTTCCTGGTGTATCGCCCTTGAACCGTGCTCCGTCAGCAGGAACCTCCACGCCATTCAGCTTGATCGTGGCGTAATCCAAAAGGTTTGAGGAGAACCTGAAGCAGTCCGATACTGTAAGGGGCGTCATCCCTTGCCCCGAAATGATGAGATCAAAAGCGACCTCTCGGGCTTCCGTTACGGCGGTCAGAGACCACTCCTGATCCGTGGTGGGTGTCATCACGAGGGGTCTGCTGGTCACCGGATCGGCCCCGGGCTGTTTGGCTTGCACCTTCAACATCAGTGGAAAGCCTGCGATGGGGCTACCGGGTTTAGCCCGAAAATTGAGGGTTCTGCCTGTGCCCGGCCAAAACTTTTTCGCGTCTGCCGGTATTGGTGTAACGGTACTACCCAATGTAGCGTACCCTTCATCAGACAGGTTGGACGACAGTACCCAACACGGAAACTCATGAATCTGCTCAAACTTCCGGCTAAAAAACACCAGTCTGACACGCCCGCTTACATTATCAGGCTTCAGTTCCCACTCTGCTTTATCGCCGTTCTCTGGCACCCATTTACCGAATTCAGGCGAGGCTCCGATGACCAGTCCTTCGTCACTCACCAACCCCAGATTGATTTGAGTTCCGTTAAGCCAGGGCGCTTGGACGGTTAATTTATTTGACTGCCCGCGACGAAGTCCGATACCTGGCGAGTTCCACGGTACGTTTGCATCATTAATACAAAAAATTGCCTCCTCCCAGGGAGAACTTTTAGTTTTTGAAAAACCAGCTGCAGCCGTCATGATGCCACCTCTTAAAATCTATACATCCAAAAGAAGAAACACCACTCTAAAAAGACATACACATAAGCGTCACTGTCAAAAATACCAGTTACATCAGAATAAATAGCAATAAGAAAACATCTTTCCATGCCAGTAACGCCAGCCACTCCCCAAAAACAACAAACACCTGGCAACTATCACAGCAGCCACCCGGAATACTTGAGCCTTAGTCTACTTCGTCCCCCTCAACAGCAAGTGGAGTTAAATACATCCAGCAAAACACCGAACGGAAAAGTGGTCTCATCCGGGAGCTGGTTGTATTCGGGACGGGAGGCAACTGATCGGGCTGCCGAAACCAATGCAGCCAATGCATGTCGACCATTGATCGGAAACCACCTCGCACCTGTTATTTATGACAGTAGGCAAGCTTTCGGACCAGGTTTTAAATCACTCGGGCACATTCACTTTTCATGCCCGGAGTCATCATCATGACTGCTAAACCACCGAATACTTCCACAATTACGTCAGAAACACAGAGTGAAACAACAGCGGAATTAATCTTCGAAGCAGTCCTGGACGAAGAAGGTAGCACCGTTGGCAGAGGCGCCATAACTTATTCCAAAACCCTGACCTTCAAGGGTACGGGCAACTCAGTGAGGAAACTCGAGATTCGCGATGACATAGATCACCTCACTGAGGTGACCAGCGGAAGTTCAGGAAGCTGGATCAAATCGCACACACTGTCGGCCTTCAAGCGCTACAAACTTATCGCTGCGGAGCTGGATCCGCCTTATAACTTCTCCCGCCCAGCGTATGAGATCGTCCTGGCGAGCGAGACGCCGATCATCGATAAAGTCATCGGCGAGAATGGCCCGATTAACGATGGCGATCCCTACCCCGGTGACTCGCTGGAGTTCTCCGGCTTCGCACCTCCCGATATGGAAGTTGAAGCGTTCAATGGCGACACAACCACGGGCGACAAAATCAACGTTAAGCCTGACGGCTTTTTCAGACTCACCCTCGATGGACTCGCCGTTGGCACCTACAAGATCAAGATCAGGGCAGCCAATGGTAAAGAGTCCGATGTGTTCAACTTCCGTGTCGTATCGGATGTAAAACTGATTCTATATGAGGTCTCCGACTCCCAGAGGGTGATCCCTGAAGACGGCTACACCTACGATGAAATGGTTACGGTCCGCGGCAATGCCTGGCCCGGCGAACAGGTGCAGCTGCTCAATTACGACACCCTTATCGACGGAGCAACAGGGACCGCCCGGGAGGAAGACGGACTCTGGGAAATCGATCTTGAGGTGCCCACCCCCAATGAGTACCGCCTTAGAGCCAAGGCGCTTTATGGCGAGGGTGAAATTTCCGAGCCGCCCTATCCCTTTTTCGTGAAGGAGGATGTCAAGCTGAGCCTGGATGAAGTCGTCGGCTCCAAGGGGCCGATCCTTGACGGCGACACCACCTACGAGAAAAAGGTAAAGATCAGCGGCTATGCCAGGCCAGGCAGACGTGTGCAATTGCGCGATCATGACAAGCCTATCGGTGAAACAATCACACCCACCGACGAGGAGAGCGGATACTGGGAAATCTTACTTGATGTGACTCCGCGCACCTACAAACTTACCGTCGAGGCGCTTTATGGCAATGGCGAGACTTCCACCCCGCCCCACACCTTTCACGTGGTGCTGGACGTCACGCTGAGCCTGGATAACGTCCTCGTATCCGAAGACGGCACCCCTGTCGATGAAGGTGAGACCACCAACAAGAGTCCGTTGCTCATCCTTGGAAAGGCCCGGCCCGGTGAGAGCATTCAGCTATTCAATGGCGAGGAGCCGATAAAAGATGCCATCGCAATTGCCGATCCCGTCGATGGCATCTGGAATTTTCTGCTCCATGTGACAGACGGTTTCTACAGCCTGACCGCTAAGGCGAACTATGGCGACAACGAAACCACCCATCCGCCTCGCACCTTTAGGGTGGAATCCATCATCCAGCCGCACAATACCCGTGTATTCGATTCGGACGGCCTGATCGAGGACAACGGTACAACCCCATACAACTATGTATTTGTCAGGGGTAATGCGGCGCCGAACGCGGCGATCAAGCTAAAAATCAACGAAGACATCGACCCGAGACCGGAACCGACCGACCATGAGGGCAGATGGGTCAGATTCATTCCTAATCTGAACTACGATACCAAGTATGAGTTCATCGCGGTGGCAGACTATGGTGACAATGCCGAGTCTAATTCCTGGACGATTACTACCGGGGTACAGCACATCCATCCCGTCATCAAAAACGTTGTTGACTCCCATGGTGTGCCCGTTCTCGAGGAGGGGTATACAATTGACAGAAACCCGGACTTTAACGGTGAGGCCACTCCGGGACAGCGAGTCGAACTGTGGAATGGTGACGAGTACATCGGTTTTTCATTAACTAATCAAAAAGGGGAATGGAGCGGCAGTCCGGATTCCGATTTGTCCTATAAAAAATATAGCATTACCGCCAAGGTCAAGGACGATGTTTCACACCCACCCCGGACGTTCACTGTGGTCGATGGCAGCAAGTTGACCATACTTAACGTCACCGACCGCTCGGGAAACCCCATTCCGAATTTCGGAAGTGTGTCCCAACACGAAGTGTTTACTTTCAACGGCTACGGTGCTCCGCCAAACAAGGAAGTCAATCTGTATCGTGAAGGCACTTGGGCAGGTAGAAAAGAAGCTGATGCGCGAGGGTGGTTTCACGTAAACACTGGCTCACATTCGCCCGGAGCTTCTCATTACAAGTTCGAGTTAAAAAGTTCGGATGGCCAGACTTCGCAAGCCTGGTACATTCGGATAACATTATGATAATAGGATAACGAATGTCATGAACTCGTAAAACCTGGTTTAACTGACAAACGAAAAAAACCGCTTTACGCGGTTTTTTTCATTCCTTTATACCAAGCCATCAAAACCCGTAGCTCAGCCCCAGCGTCATCGACCATGGCTGTTCGTAATGTTTCCCTTTGCCGTAGTCGAGGTCCGCACTCAGCCGTACATTAGACCGCAGGGAAACAGCCACTCCGCCCCCCACCTCAAAACCACTGCCCGACAAATCGCTGTTGAGCTCGTTGCCGTTGACATGCACGTTGTCATTGTTGGCAAACTCATGAACCATCGCGACACGCCCGTAGGGCTGCACGACGGTACCGCCGCCCATCTTGAAATCACGACCGGCAGCGACACCCAGCTTGGCGCGCAACGAACGTGTCCGGTCGCCGTCGGCGTCCATGCCATTGTCCAGGTCATAGCTCGCGCCCTCGATGACGGCGGCCGACAACTGGGCGGAAGGTTTGACCAGCCAATTATCCTCCAGCCGGATGTTGCGGCCGACTTCCACCAGGGCGCTGACCGCCGAGTTGCTGTAGTCACCTTTGGCGCGGGTTCCGTCGCTCAAACGGACTTTCGAATCGTTGCGGAAATGGTTGAATTTCAGTGCACCATCGACGTAGTAGTCGCTGTCCGGAGCCTGCCAACCAACGTATGGACCGGCGTAAAAGCTGTCGACCGTTGCGCTGCTTCCACCTTTGAGATCAATGTCCGACTGACTGTAACCGGCCAGCACCCCGACGCTCCACGGACCATCGCCCAGACGGGTGTCGGCGCCCATGGAAACACCCTGTTGCCGCTGTTGATAGGCCACACCCGCGCCCTCGCCAACGTTGTATTTGTTGCCATAAGGTCGTACCCAAACGCCATGCAACTTGCCGTCCGATTGCAAGTCACCCATGCGACTTTCGAGTGACTTCAGCTCGCCATAGGAAATGGTCGTCGCGGTGCGGAACAGCGCCATCGCTGTCTGGGCGCCGGAGCTGACCGTTTTGGTGGCGGGGTCGAGGAACCATTCCGTACCGCCGTTGCCATCGGTGGCACTCGCCAGATCGTAGGACCAGGTGCCCAGATCCACCCGCCCGCCGACCAGCGAAAACTGTGCAGTGCCGCTGGCGGTGCGTACCAGTGCCAATGGTTGCGTGGCCACTGCATCCGTGCCGGAAGCCGCGACTTCCAGGCCGAATTGACCATTGGCTGCGCCGGGCACATTGAGAAAATCACCGGCACCGGTAGAGAAATCGCCCTTCATGGCAAAGGTGCCGGTGCCATCGAGGGTTCCAACGTTCAGCTGACGATATGCCCCCCCAGCATCACCGAAATCAACTCGGCCGCCATCCATGCTCAGGCTGCCGATGGTGTCATTGCCGGTCATGGTCCAGTTCGATTGACTTAGAGTGACGCCCGTGACGTTATCCAGGCGACCGATAAACTGCGAGCCGTTTTGCAGGGTGACATTGGCGGTAGAACCGTCTTCGACCACCACGTCGCCAGTCATCTGGCCTCGATCAAACGTCAGGTTGGCGGTGCTGGCGTCAGTGACTTGCACGTTGCCTTGCAAGGCGCTGCCGGCCACTCTCATGCTGGCCGTCGATGCCCCCAGTACTTCCAGCAGGTTGCCGTTACTGCCCGCCAGCGTGGAACCGTTCAACACTTCGATACTGGCGTCGACACCGTCGTCCACTTGAATCGCCGGCCCATCGCGGCCCACGACGCTTGAGCCGTCCAGCACCAGCGACGCAGTGCTCACGAGTGGATCCGTTTCAATTCGCACACCTGCGGCTTCACCGCTGATACGTGTATTGCCGGATGCGTTGACGGAGCCTCCCGCCACGACCAGGCCAAAGCTGCCTGCGCCCGTTCCGGTGACTTCGGAGTTGATCAGCGCGAGGGTACTGAAACCTGTCACCATGGCACCGGCGAAGCCACCACTGAATACGCTGTTGGCCGCGGTCACGGTCGAGCCTGATGTTCCTCGTGACGTGCGATTGACCAGCAGCGCAATGGCGTCGCTGCTGACCGTCGCCCGGTCAATGGTTGCGCGGCTGGTGTTGATGATTATCCCGTCCTGACCCGGATTGCCGGTGACGGTCGCGCCATTGATGTTCAGGGCAGAGCCGGTCTGGACAGTGATACTTCGGGTGGTCGCCTCGGTCATGTTCAGCGTGCTGTTGTTTTTCACCGAATAAAAGTCAGGTGCAGCCGTTGAATCGATATCCAGGGTGGATCCATTGTCGACGATCACGGCAGCGAGCGCTGTCGAGCTCATCAAAAAAAATGCTGGCACTAATGCCAGCATCCCGTTGGAAGCTGAAATAAAAGGTGGGCGTAACGTTACGTTGTCAGTTGTCATGCTCATGTCCTGTTGATCAATCCGTCCTCACCGAATAAAACCAACTGGAGGACTATGAAGGGGGCGCAAGATAGCGTCACTTCCTACAAAAAAATGTAGGATTAATCTCCAATCGCACTTTAAGAATCCTCATTACCCAAGCTGATTTTCAACACAGCGGATAACGTAATGAAAAACGAGAGGCGCCTAAGCGCCTCTCGTTTTTTCGATCAGGTAAAACGGCAGAAATCCCCCCCCGCGAGCTCCATGCCCACCCGGAACAACCGAGCTTCGGACGTTGTCTCATGCCCCTCCTGAGCGGCATGGCAAAAGATCTCACACCAACCGTTCTTGATTTTTTGGAAGACGTGATAAGTGAAAAATACGCTAAAACCTGCAGCGGCCTCTTCCGCGTTCGGCGTTTTTGTCACGATATCCTCAGCTTCTGGCAACTTCAGGCCCGGCACATTATTGCCATCCCCATCCTGTGTATTTTCGTACCCGATAACCTGAAAGATAACTTGGGTGTCTTTTAGATCTGCCTTTGGCGGAAACTTGACTTCAACGGCCATCGTGCCCAGATCAGCGTTGTGTTTTAAAGATCCGCAATACAACTCTGGGCCATCGCCATAATCATCAGTAATGGCAAAATCAGGCTGTGGCAGGGGAGCCTCGTTAACATAAACCTCGACTTTTTGCACATCCGACCACGCCACTGTGGAGTTTAGATCATGACTGACAACGTATTCGGTACGTGTTTCCTTATTGTTTCGGCTGGCCTTGATATAACGAGCGGGAATTCTAAATTCCAGAATCTTCTCGTCGGTTTCAGTACCATCCAGTTCGATAACGCCACCATCCGCTTCGTCGATTGCAGATCCGTTATAATAGAGCTGTATAACATCGCCTTTCTTGTGTCCTTTATAGATACTCACGAACGCGTCTGCGCCCCGATCTGCATCCAGCTTGCTCAGGTAGTTTGGCCGTAACACATCTACGCCCTGAACCGTTATCAGCGGCAACTTCGGATCAGGCGTGCCAGGCATACCGGGATTATCGGGGTCGGGCTGTTCGCCCGGCTTTCTCAGGTCGATCGTCAGTTTCCGGCTATGGGGTCCAGTAGTCGGATAAAGCTTGTTTCCGCGTCTTATTTGCCACTCAAAATCAACTTCCTTCGGACCATCGTTATCATTGTAAAGATACCGGTAAGTCAATGTATGGGGAAACGGAACAGCACTTACATCGGGTTCCAATGGCGGTGCCTGGTGATCAACCACCAACCGCCACTTATCATTTTGTTTGAAATTCAAATAGTCGAGAATGGCCCTCACCGGCTGGCGTGCATCCTCGAACAAAATGATGCCATCATCATCATGCAGTTCAACGGTCTCTGACTCTCCAGTCGGGGCAGGGAATAGTGCCACATCAACTTTAAGTTTCGGCGAAGCAGAACTTTTGTTCCCCTTGCGATCAGTCACATAGACAAATAACTCGATTTCTCCTTCGTCTATCCCGATCAAGGATTTGGTCAGTTTTCTTGTGTTCAACGGATCTGGAAGGGTCAAGCGCTCGATGAGCGTCGCCTGATCGTCCGGTTTCCCGACCTCCTTGAACATGAACTCAACGACGTCTCCGATTTTTGCAACGGGGTAGGTCGGCAAGTATCCCACCAGGACGTGGTCGACTCCTTCTTCGGTAAAGTACTCGGCAGTAATACCCTCGGTTTTGATCCGGGTCGGAACAATGACCTCAGTGGCAGGATTAGGAGGAGTAGTGTCTACCCGGATGTCCAGCAGCGGATCCGATTCGTCATCGTTTCCTCTATAGCGAACACTGTACCCCACTTTGTGCTCACCCTCAGTGGCCGTAAGGCCTTCCGGCACTGTCAGTGTTTGTTCGAACCACTCGTCAGGTAAAGGCGTAGTATCGCTCAGTATGACCCCTACCAGCTCGCCATTAAACCGTGCTTGTACGGTGATATTTGAGCCGTCCGGATAGAATGCAACTGGAAACTTTGGGATCTTCAGCTTCATCTCAAGGCCTCGATCCCTGGAATGAAGTTGATTACCCGGGTCATCGTCCGTTTCCGGTAGCAATACGATGTTTTCCAGTGTGGGCGGTTTCAATCTTTCCAGAGGACCGCTACGTTTTTTTTTCCTGTGACTGAGCAGTCTTTTTTCTTTGGCGGACAGCTTTTCAGGGACGGTCATTTCAAAGCTCCTTTCAGTGTTGGGCCTTAGCCCACGTCACGACTCAACGCCCAATCCAGAGTGATCGGCGCCTGTTCGAAGCGCAGTACAGAGGAAAATGAACTCTCGATTCGACTGATCGTTGACTCGATTAAAAGGCAGTTACAAATGGCTGGCTACTGTCAGAAATTACAGGTTTTGCTACCACTGGTCGGAGATTCTTCTTTGTCTCGGGCAATAAAAAACCCGTCATCCCTTGCACAGGGACGACGGGTTTTTCCGTTCAGGTTTCAGGTCACACGGTATCCACCTTCAACGAATGATCGTTGAGCATGCCGTTGATGATAGTCGCCGTGTCATGCCCGCTCGCGACCACCCCACCCGCTCCCGGCGTGACACCGTATTGACTGGCGAGGTTGACGCCGGCCAGGTCGATGGTCTGGTTCGGCGCGGCGCCGGCCATGGCGCTGACGTCGATGCTGGTCACCGTCGACGCCCCGCTGCCGGTGACGGTGAAGTGCAGGTAGTCGTCCAGCGAAGCCGTGGTGCCGTTCTCCCCTTGCAGCAGTTGCGACAGGTCGAGCTTGTCGGTGCCGGGCGTGAAGTCGGTGATCACGTCATGGCCGCTGTTGTCCTTGAGCCACTGGAAGGTGTCGGCCCCCGCCCCGCCGCTGAGGGTGTTGTTGCCCAGGCCGCCAATCAGCAAGTCATCGCCGCCCCCGCCATTGAGGATGTCGTTGCCCAGGCCGCCGTTGATCACGTTGTTGCTGTTATTGCCGGTCAGGGTGTCGTTGAAGTTCGACCCGGTGAGGTTTTCGATACCGGTCAAGGTGTCCGTACCCGCGCCCAGGGTGTTCTGCGCAGCGAGCAGGCTGAGATCGACCGTGACCCCAGCGGTGGCGTGGGCATAGCTGGCCGTGTCGATGCCCGTACCGCCATCGAGGGTGTCATTGCCCAGTCCGCTGAAGAGCAGATCATTGCCGGCGCCGCCATGCAGCTCGTTGTTGCCGGAGCCGGCGGTGAGCACATCGTTGCCGTCGCCGGCATTGATGATGTTGTTGCCCGTGCCCGCCACCATGACGTCATCTCCGCTGGTGCCGGTGAGGGTGTGGCCGTCCTGATAGCTGATGGTCAGGTTGGCCGAGTCGCTGCCGCCGTGGTTGTCGTTGGCGGTGTAGGTGCCGTGGTAATCCGGGGCAATGTCATGGGCCCCGGCGTAGTTGACGGTCATGGTCAGTTGATAGGTTTCAGAACCGTTGCCGCCGCCACCCGAGCCGTTGGGGATGTTGGTGACGTGGATCTGGTAGGTTCCATCCCCTGTCGCCGTAATGGTCTGGCCGTCCGTGATGGAGGTGAACCCACCGCCGTCGACCGAGTACTCCATGCTGATACGCCCGGCCGCCAGGTTGTGATTCAGGTTGAGGGTTTCGCCGTCCTTGAGGTTGACGGTAATGAAGTCTTCACCGGTATTGCTGCCGACCGAACCCAGCGCGCCACTGACCACCAGCATAGCGGTCATGGCCGCCGCGTCGGCGACAAAGGCACTGCGGGCTATGGTCACGGCCTTCGCGTTGCTGCCCGTGAAACCGAAGCTCTGGTTGGTCCCGATGAAGTCCGCCCCCCTCGGTATCCAGCCGGTATTGAAGGAAGTCGGTGTCGCCGAGAGCTGATCACCGTTAGGGTCGGTGTCGTTGGCCAGCAATAGTTCGCCCGGTACCACGACGGTGCCCGAGAGCACGTTGGTGATGACATGGTCATCGGCAGCCACTGGCGGTGCGTTCGGTATGACTTTGATCGTCAGGGTGGAGCTGGCCAGATCGCCGTCGTTGTCGCTGACGGTGAATCCGATGTTTTCGGTGATCACCACCGACGTGGCTTTCTGCGAAATGTAGGTGTATTCGCCAGTATCGAGATTGATCAGCAAGGTACCGCTGTTGTTGGTGGCGATGCTCAACGTGTTGTCCACGGTGTTGAACGTGCCGTGGTTGACGCTGCCACTGTAGTTCAGCGAGCCCTGATTGCTGTTGGCGCTCGGATCGTAGGTGTACGTGATGCCGTCCACCGTGATGGTCTTGATGAAGCCGCCGTCGGCACCAAAGGTACCGCCCTCGCCCAGCAGCGAGCCGGTCACCGGTGCGCCAATCACAGTGCCGGACAGCACCGAGTTGAGCTGGTTGAGGTCGGTCACCACCACCGCGTTGGTATCGGTGTGACTGCTGCCGTCATAGGCCAGTGGGTTGAGGTTGGCGTTGCTCACACCGCTGCCCAGGCCGATTGCATAGTTCTTGATGTTGTTGGCATCGAGGAAGGCTTTCAGCGCGGTTTCGTCGGCGGTGCCGATTTCCTGGCCGGTGGTGGGCTTGCCGTCGGAGAAGAAGTAGCCGACGTTTTGTGCACCGGTCAATTTGCCCGAGGTGTTGAACGCGGTCTGCATGGTCGCTACCGCCGCGTCGTAGTTGGTGCCACCGTTCGCGGTGAGACCGGCCAGCAGTGTCTTGGCGGTCGCAACATCGACCCACACCGAAGTCCTGTCGGTGGCGCTACTGCTGAAGGTGACGAGTTGCACTTTCACGTCGCCCAGGTCGTCGTATTTATCCAGCAAGGCACTGATGGCCTGCTTGGCCAGTTCCAGCCGTGACAGGCCCGGTACGCCGGAAGGGTCGACCATACTGCCGGAGACGTCGAGCACGATCAGCAGGTTGGAATCGATCTCCACCGCTGCCACCGAGCGATCCGAGGCCACCGCCTTGGGCACGTCATCGACAATGTTGACCACAATGGTGCTGGTGCTGCTGTTGCCCGACGCATCGGTGGCCTTGTAGGTGAAACTTTCAGTCAGACTGTTCGGACCGTCGTTGGCATTCGGCGAGGTTTTTGGCGCCGAGGTCAGGGTGTAGGTGTAGCTGCCGTCGGGGTTGAGCAGGATCTGCCCGTAGGTGCCGGTGGCGCTGCCGACCAGGGTGTAGGTGAGCGCGCCGCTGGCACCCGTGACAGATCCGACCAGGGTCCCGGACGCGGTTTCACCGGTATTGCCCGGGTCGCTGCCGGTGACCGTACCGACGGCCAGGTCCTGGCCGTCCTTGCTCAGGTCGAGGGCTTTTTCGTAGACCGTCACGTCGCTATCGGGGTTGGCCTTGATAATGCTGTTGGCCACATCGATGGTGATGGTGGTAGTGCTTTCATCGCCATCGGAGTCGCGCACCGTGTAGGTGAACGTGTCCGTGGCCCCGGCAGCGCCGACCGAATCCGGGTTGCTGTGATACACCGCGTTGCCGTTGGCATCGAGCGTCAGGTAACCGTAGGTGCCGTTGATCGGGTTGCCCAGCCCGCCGACGGCCGAGGTCGAGGTATTGCTGCCGGCGCGCACGCCGACCACCATCGCCGGACCATCGGCACCGTTGATGTCATTGCCCAGCACACTGATATTGACCGTGCCGCCCTCCGTTACCGACGACGTGTCAGGTTTGGCGTTCGGCAAGTCATCGACGATGTTGACATTGATCTGCCCGTTCGCGATGTCGCCATCGCTGTCGGTAGCGACGACGTCGAAGTTCTCGGTGAGGCTGTTGGCGCCGTTGGCGGTTGGATGGGCTTCGTTATCGTTCAGGGTGTAGCTGTAGCTGATCACGCCAGTCGCGGCGTTGAAGCCGGTGATGGTCAGGGTGCTGCCCAGCGGCGTGACGGCGGTTTGCGGGAAGCCGGCGGTCACGCCTGCGCTGACCACGGTGATGCCGCCCACGGTCAGGGTTTGCAGGCCATCGAGGGCGGTGACCGTGAAGGTGCCGCTCTGGGTCAGGGCCGGTGTGTTGGGGGTGCTGCCGTCACTGAGGTTTTTCTCGTAGACCGTCAGCTCGCCGCCATATACATCGAGGCCGCCAAGGGTTACGGGGTCGTCATTGTTGTGGACATTCAGCACCAGATTCGCCGTACTGATGTCGCCGTCGGCGTCCGTGAGGGTGTAGGTGAAGGTTTCAGTGCCGTTGCCACCGCCGTGCAGGGCCTTGAAGTCGGCGTCACTGGTGTTGAGGGTGTAGGTGTAGGTGCCGTTGGCGTTGAGCACCAGGGTGCCGTAGGTGCCGGTGAAGGTACCCGGAGTCACCGGGCCGGCATTCAGGCCGATGGCGACTTTATCGGCACCGATCACGTCGTTGTTGAGCACATTGCCGCTGAGGCTCGCCACCGTCTCCGAGGCGGTGCTGGCGTTGCTGTCGTTCAGCGCTTTGGGCATGTCATCGACAATGTCCACCACGATGGTGCTGGTGACGATATTGCCCAGCGAGTCGGTAGCCTGATAGCTGAAAGTCTCGTGCATCACGTTCGGGCCGTCATTGGCGTTCGGTGTGGTGCTCGGCGGGGTCGTCAGCGTGTAGGTGTAGGTGCCGTTGGCGTTGAGCTGAATCTGTCCGTAGGTCCCCACGTTGCTGCCAACCAGGGCGTAGGTGATCGCGCCGACGGCGTGAGTGACCGAGCCCACCAATGTGCCGGAAGCGGTTTCGCCCGTGTTGGTCGGATCGCTGCCGACGACCGTACCGGCGGCCAGGTCCTGGCCGCCCTGGCTCAGGTCGAGGGCTTTTTCGTAGACCGTCACATCGTTGTCGCTGACCGCTTTCAGGCAACTGTTGTAGACGTCGATGGTGATGGTGGTGGTGCTTTCGTCACCATCGGAGTCGCGCACGGTATAGGTGAACACATCCACCGCACCAGGGCCGCTCACCGCGTTAGGCGTGCTGTGATACACGGCGTTGCCGTTGGCATCGAGGGTCAGGTAACCGTAGGCGCCGTTGATCTGATTGCCCAGCCCGCCGATGGCCGAGGTTGAAGTATCGCTGCCCGCACGCACGCCGACCACGGCGCCAGCGGCAGCCGGACCATCGGCTCCAGCGATGTCGTTGTCCAGCACATTGCCGCTGACGGTGCCGCCCTCCTGCACCGAGTCCGCATCGGCTTTGGCGGTCGGCAGGTCGTCGATGATGTTGACGTTGATCTGGCCGTTTGCGATATCGCCATCGGTGTCGGTAGCGACGACATCGAAGTTCTCGGTGAGGCTGTTGGCGCCGTTGGCGGTCGGATGGGCTTCGTTGTCGTTCAGGGTGTAGCTGTAGCTCACCACGCCGGTCGCGGCGTTGAAGCCGGTGATGGTCAACGTGCTGCCCAGCGGCGTGACGGCGGTTTGCGGGAAGCCGGCGGTTACGCCACCGCTGACCACAGTGATGCCGCCGACGGTCAGGGTTTGCAGGCCATCGAGGGCGGTCACCGTGAAGGTGCCGCTTTGGGTCAGGGCTGGTGTGTTGGGGTTGCTGCCGTCACTGAGGTTTTTCTCGTAGACCGTCAGCTCGCCGCCGTACACGTTGAGGCCGTTGAGGATTACCGGGTCGTCGTTGTTGTGGATCTGCAGCACCAGGTTGGCGGTGCTGCTGTCGCCGTCCGCATCGGTGATGGTGTAGGTGAAAGTGTCGGTGCCGTCGCCACCGCCGTGCAGCGCCTTGAAGTCGGCGTCGCTGGTGTTCAGCGTGTAGGTGTAGGTGCCGTTGGCGTTCAGCACCAGGGTGCCGTAGGTGCCGGTGAAGGTGCCGGGGGTGATCGGGCCAGAGCCCTCACCGATGGTTACCCGGTCGGCGCCTTGCACGTCGTTGCTCAGCACGTTGCCGTTCAGCGTCAGCAAGGTTTCCGAGGCGGTGCCATTGCTGTCGTTCACGCCTTTTGGCAGGTCGTCGACGATGTTCACGTCCAGTGAACCGGTCGCGGTGGTGCCGTTGTCGTCGACCGCGGTCACCGTGAACTGTTCAGGCAGGGTGTTGGCGCCGTTGGCGGTTGGATGGGCTTCGTTGTCGTTCAGGGTGTAGCTGTAGCTCACCACGCCGGTGGCGGCGTTGAAGCCGGTGATGGTCAGCGTGCTGCCCAATGGGGTGGTGATCGACTGCGGGAAGCCCGCCGCCACACCTCCGGTGACCACGGCGATGCCGCCGACGGTCAAGGTTTGCAGGCCATCGAGGGCGGTCACCGTGAAGGTGCCGCTTTGGGTCAGGGCTGGTGTGTTGGGGTTGCTGCCGTCACTGAGGTTTTTCTCGTAGACGGTCAGCTCGCCGCCGTACACGTTGAGGCCGTTGAGGGTTACCGGATCGTCGTTGTTGTGGATCTGCAGCACCAGGTTGGCGGTGCTGCTGTCGCCGTCCGCGTCGGTGATGGTGTAGGTGAAGGTGTCGGTGCCGTCGCCACCGCCGTGCAACGCCTTGAAGTCGGCGTCGCTGGTGTTCAGCGTATAGGTGTAGGTGCCGTTGGCGTTCAGCACCAGGGTGCCGTAGGTGCCGGTGAAGGTGCCGGGGGTGATCGGGCCAGTGCCTTCACCGATGGTTACCCGGTCGGCGCCTTGCACGTCGTTGCTCAGCACGTTGCCGTTGAGGGTCAGCAAGGTTTCCGAGGCGGTGCCATTGCTGTCGTTCACGCCTTTCGGCAGATCGTCGACGATGTTGACGTCGAGGCTGCCCGTGGCCGTGGTGCCGTTGTCGTCGACCGCGGTCACGGTGAACTGTTCAGGCAAGGTGTTGGCGCCGTTGGCGGTTGGGTGCGCTTCGTTGTCGTTGAGGGTGTAGCTGTAGCTCACCACGCCAGTCGCGGCGTTGAAGCCGGTGATGGTCAGCGTGCTGCCCAATGGGGTGGTGATCGACTGCGGGAAGCCCGCCGCTACGCCTCCGGTGACCACGGCGATGCCGCCCACGGTCAAGCTGGTGACGCCGTCCAGTGCAGTGACGGTGAAGGTGCCGCTTTGGGTCAGGGCCGACGTGTTGGGGTTGCTGCCGTCGCCGAGGTTTTTCTCGTAGACCGTCAGCTCGCCGCCGTACACGTTGAGGCCGTTGAGGGTTACCGGATCGTCGTTGTTATGGATCTGCAGCACCAGGTTGGCGGTGCTGGTATCGCCGTCCGCATCGGTGATGGTGTAGGTGAAGGTGTCGGTGCCGTCGCCACCGCCGTGCAAGGCTTTGAAGTCGGCGTCGCTGGTGTTCAGCGTGTAGGTGTAGGTGCCGTTGGCGTTCAGCACCAGGGTGCCGTAGGTGCCGGTGAAGGTGCCGGGGGTGATCGGGCCAGTGCCTTCACCGATGGTTACCCGGTCGGCGCCTTGTACGTCGTTGGTCAGCACGTTGCCGTTCAGCGTCAGCAAGGTTTCCGAGGCGGTGCCATTGCTGTCGTTCACGCCTTTTGGCAGGTCGTCGACGATGTTCACGTCCAGTGAACCGGTCGCGGTGGTGCCGTTGTCGTCGACCGCGGTCACCGTGAACTGCTCAGGCAAGTTGTTGGCGCCGTTGGCGTTCGGATGGGCTTCGTTATCGTTGAGGGTGTAGCTGTAGCTCACCACGCCAGTCGCGGCGTTGAAGCCGGTGATGGTCAGCGTGCTGCCCAATGGGGTGGTGATCGACTGCGGGAAGCCCGCCGCCACACCTCCGGTGACCACGGCGATGCCGCCGACGGTCAAGGTGGTCACGCCGTCCAGCGCGGTGACGGTGAACGTGCCGTTCTGAGTCAGCGCCGTGGTATCCGGAGCACTGCCGTCACTGAGGTTTTTCTCGAAGACGGTGAGTTCGCCGCCCTCGACGTTCAAACCGCCAATCGTCACCGGATCGTCGTTATTGTGGATCTGCAGCACCAGAGTCGCCGTACTGCTGTCGCCATCGGCGTCCGTCAGCGTATAGGTGAAGCTTTCGGTGCCGTCGCCACCGCCGTGCAAGGCCTTGAAATCGGCATCGCTGGTGTTGAGGGTGTAGGTGTAGGTGCCGTTGGCATTCAACACCAAAGTACCGTAGGTACCGGTGAAAGTGCCGGGGGTGATCGGGCCAGTGCCTTCACCGATGGTTACCCGGTCGGCGCCTTGTACGTCGTTGGTCAGCACGTTGCCGTTGAGGGTCAACAGGGTTTCCGACGCCGTCGAAGCATTGCTGTCGTTCACGCCTTGTGGCAGGTCGTCGACGATGTTCACGTCGAGGCTGCCCGTGGCCGTGGTGCCGTTGTCGTCGACCAGGGTCACGGCGAACTGCTCAGGCAGGGTGTTGGCGCCGTTGGCGGTCGGGTGCGCTTCGTTGTCGTTGAGGGTGTAGCTGTAGCTCACCACACCGGTCGCGGCGTTGAAGCCGGTGATGGTCAGGGTGCTGCCCAATGGCGTAGTGATTGATTGCGGGAAGCCTGCAGCTACGCCTCCGGTGACCACGGCGATGCCGCCGACGGTCAGGGTCGTGACGCCGTCCAGCGCAGTAACGGTGAACGTGCCGTTCTGAGTCAGCGCCGTGGTATCCGGAGCACTGCCGTCACTGAGGTTTTTCTCGAAGACGGTGAGTTCGCCGCCCTCGACGTTCAAACCGCCAATCGTCACCGGGTCATCGTTGTTGTGGATCTGCAGCACCAGGTTGGCGGTGCTGCTGTCGCCGTCCGCGTCGGTGATGGTGTAGGTGAAAGTGTCCGTGCCGTCGCCATCGCCGTGCAGGGCCTTGAAATCGGCATCGCTGGTATTGAGCGTGTAGGTGTAGGTGCCATTGGCATTCAGCACCAGGGTGCCGTAGGTGCCGGTGAAGGTGCCGGGAGTGATCGGCCCGCTGTTTTCACCGACCGGCACACGGTCAGCGCCTTGCACGTCGTTGGTCAGCACGTTGCCGTTCAGCGTCAACAAGGTTTCCGAGGCGATGCCATTGCTGTCGTCGACCGCTTGGGGCACGTCGTCGGCGATGTTGATGTCCAGCGAACCGGTGACGCTATCGCCATTGCTGTCGCCTGCCACCACGGCGAAGTGTTCACCGAGGGTATTGCCCCCCTCACCGCTTGCATGGGTTTCGGCACCGTTGAGGGTGTAGCTGTAACTGACCACGCCCGTGGCCGGGTTATAGCCGGTGACGGTCAGGGTGCTGCCCAGCGGGGTGGTGATCGACTGCGGAAAGCCTGCCGCCACCCCGCCGCTGATCACGTTGATGCCGCCGATGCTGAGGCTGGTCAGCCCGTCGGGTGCATTGACGGTGAAGGTGCCGCTTTGGGTCAGCGCACCAGGGTTCCTCGCCGAGCCGTCGGCCAGGTTGGCCTCATTGACAGTCAGTTCGCCATTTTCCACCGACAGGCCATCAAGGGTGACCGGATTGTTCGGCACTGGCGGCGTCACTGGCGGCACCACAGGGGTATCGGCCGCTACGGCGTTATTGTCCGGATTAGCGTTCAGGCGTTCTTCGGGAAGTTCGGGAATGCCGTTGAAACCGGCAGTGGGAAAACCGATGGTGGGATCGACTCGCCCACCCACTTCTTCAAGCATGACGAAACTATGGCCGCTGCCCGCGATGCCACCCGGTACACCGGCAGTCGTGGTAGGCCCGGCAGCAGTGGCTTCAGCGGTCTGGGTCGGGTCGTCGCCCGCCGCAATGGCTTTTTGCAGCTGCTCGACATCCGTCAGCTGTGCCTGGCTTGGCGTCACCGCCTCGGACGAGTCCACGTGGGGAATCTGATTGGCGAGCAATTGCGGGGTCATCTGCATGCTGCTGCCGCGCCCGAGGGTCAGTTCCTGGCCATTTTGCAGATGCACCGCTACCGCGCCTTCGGCGCCGGTGCTCAGTTGGTCGCCGGCGAACAACTTGTCCCCCTCGACCAGCGCGCGCCGGGTGCCGTCGCTTGCAACCGCGAACACCTGACCGATGACCTTACTGACGATTCCTATGAGCGTAGCCATGTGCACTTCCTCCGCTGCCAACCGCTGTCGGCACCTTGTTTGTGCGAAGAACGTGCTCATGGCTCAAGCGGGTTGTCTGGCGAATCGTGTTCCGGGTCCCGGTTTACTTGAGTAAGCCGTGGCCCCGGCAACGATATCGCCCAGCCATTCGCTCACGGCGCTGTTTACGGTTTGGGGAAAACTCCTCTGCAATCAATGGCATCGGATCCCTGTGCGCAACAACCTTGCTGTGAACGATGCGTAACGATCTTGAATCACTCAAGTGACAAAAAACCGTCACTCCCAGATCGCTAGCGTCCCTCCCCTCCAGCACTTCTCCGCTCTATGTCGATAAGTGGATTGGAACTTTTCTCAAACCCCGACGAGCGCCCCAGAGCTCATAAAACAAGGGCTTTCGAATTGAACAATGTGCTGGATTTCGCAGAGCGCATAAGTTTTTTTTGGCATAACCGTTATGAAAAAAATTTCTTAGCTACGCTTCAGAATGTTCTTAGCTCTTTTGTTAAAGTCATGAAACAACTTTACCTATAAATGTCGTCAAATAATTGGCGACTGATAAGCACCATCAGGAATCAGGGAGATGTACATGCGCCTATTAACCCCCCTCTGCAGCGCGGTTCTTTTGGCCATGGCCTGCTCGTCCCAGGCTCAGGCCATGACGCTGACCGAAGCGATCCAGAGCACCATCGCGACGCACCCGGAGCTGGCATCGCGGGTGGACAGCCGTCTGTCGGCTGACGAGGACGTGAAGGTCGCCAAAGGGGGCTTTTATCCATCGGTAGATCTGAACGCTGCTTACGGGCGCGGGTACAGCGATAACACCAACACCCGGGCGCTCGGCAATCACCACACCGAAACCCTCAACTACACCCAGTCGGAATTGCGCCTGCGGCAAATGCTTTTTGACGGGTTCAACACTGCCAACGAAGTGGCTCGCACCAAAGACGTGGTCAACTCGCGAGCCTATTACGCTCAGGGTACGGCTCAGGATCTGGCCCTGCGCACCACCGAGGTTTATCTCGAAGTGCTCAAGCGCCGCGAACTGGTGACCCTGGCCAAGAACAACCTGCAGGCACACTTGCGAGTCAACGACCAGATCGGCCTGCGCACCCAGCGTGGCGTGGGCAGCAACGCCGATGCCGACCAGTCCAGCGCTCGCCGGGCACTGGCAGAAAACAACCTCGACACCGCCGAAGTCGATCTGGCTGACGCCGAGTCGAACTTTTACGCCGTTGTCGGGCGTATGCCCGATGAGCTCGAAGCCCCGCCGTCGATTCGCGGTGAAGTCCCAACCTCCCTGCCTGAAGCCCAGCAGAGCATGGTGGAAAACAACCCTTACCTGAAATCCGCCCAGGCCGATGTGCAGTCGGCCGAAAGCCAATACGAAGTTGCCAAGTCGCCCTTCTACCCACGTCTTGACGCCGAGGCGGCAGTGGGTGCGAACAACAACGTGCAGGGTGACGAAGGCCACGACAACGAGTGGCGGGTCGGCGTGGTGATGAACTACAACCTGTTCCGCGGCGGCAGCGACAAGGCGCGCCTGGCCTCCGACGCGCACAAGATCAACCAGGCCATGGACATCCGCAACAATGCCCTGCGCCAGCTCAACGAGAATATTCACCTAGCCTGGAACGCCATGGTCAATGCCAAGAAACAAACCCCGACCGCCCGTGAATACGCCGACACCAGCAAGCGTGTACGCATTGCCTATCAGGATCAGTTCGGCCTCGGCCAGCGGACCCTGCTTGACCTGCTCGACAGCGAAAACGAACTCTACAACGCCAACCGTCGCTACACCGAAGTGCGCTACACCGAAGAGTTTTCGATGTACCGCGTGCTGGCGAACATGGGTCAGTTGTTGAGCAAGCAACGGGTCGTACTGCCCGCCGACGCAATCGCCCAGACCGAAGTGAAAAACGAAGCTCGCCTGCCTGAAATGAAATAACGAAGTACCCGTGCAGGCGCGGCCGCAGGCTGTGATCTTTTGAACGTGCTTGCTGAAAAGCAAAGTCAAAAGATCGCAGCCTGCGGCAGCTCCTACAATGAGATATGCAGATATCTGTCAATTGCCGAAGAGCAACGGGAGCAATCAATTTGACCAGCATGGAACCCGGCAACACTGGTGTCGATCCGCGTCTGAGCTTCGATGACCCGCTTCTGGACGGTCTGTTGATCCTCTGCAAACTCCACGGTGCGACGGTCAGTCGCGCCAGCCTCAGTGCCGGGCTCCCCATGGCACACCAACGCCTGAGCCTGGACCTGCTGCCCCGAGCAGCAGCCCGGGCCGGTTTGCAGGCGCGTCTGCTGCGCCGTGACCTCAAGGACATCTCGCCGCTCAACCTGCCCGTGTTGCTGTTGCTCAACAACGGCCGCACGGCCGTCTTGCGTCGTTATGCCGAGGACGGCAAGGTGCTGATCCTGCCCAGCGAAGCCGACGGCGGCGAACAATGGCTCAGCCCTGAAGAGCTGGCCGAACACTACAGTGGCCAGGCGCTGTTTGCCCGGCCACGCCACGAACTCGAAGACTTGCGCTCGCCGCTGGTGCCTCGGGTCCAGGCCTGGTTCCGCGATACGCTGAAGCTGTCGAAATGGCTGTACAGCGATGCGATCCTGGCGAGTTTCCTGATCAACCTGCTGGGGCTGATGGTGCCGCTGTTCGTGATGCAGACCTACGACCGGGTGGTGCCGAACCAGGCCACTTCGACCTTGTGGGTGCTGGCGATCGGTCTGCTGATCGGCACCGCTTTCGAACTGGTGCTGCGAGTCGTTCGCGCGCACCTGCTGGATACCGCCGGCAAGAAAACCGACGTGATCCTGTCGGCCACCCTGTTCGAGCGCATCACCGGCATGGCGATGAAAGCACGGCCGGCGACCATCGGGGGGTTTGCCCAAAGCATTCATGATTTCCAGGGCCTGCGGGAGTTTCTCACCGCCGTGACCCTCACCAGCCTGATCGACCTGCCCTTCTGCCTGCTGATGCTGCTGGTGATCGGCCTGCTCGGTGGCTGGCTGGTGGTGATTCCGATCCTGGCGTTTCCCATCACCATCATTTTCGCCATGGTGATCCAGGTACGCCTGCGCGACACCGTACAGAAAAGCCTCAGCCTCGGTGCCGAACGCCAGGCGTTGCTGATCGAAACCCTCAGCGGCCTGGAAACCCTCAAGGCCTGCAGCGCCGAAAGCGAACGCCAGCACAAATGGGAAAGTACCCACGGCGCCCTCACCCGCCTCGACAGCCATGCGCGCAACCTCTCGGCCCTGGCCACCAACGGCACGCTGTTCATCCAGCAGATGTCCGGCATGGCGACCATCGTCGCCGGGGTCTACAGCATCATCGCCGGCAATCTCAGCGTCGGTGCCCTAGTGGCCAGCTACATGCTCGGCAGTCGGGTGCTGGCGCCACTGGGACAGATCGCCGGCCTGATCACCCGCTACCAGCAAGCGCAACTGACCATGAAAAGCACCGACGCGCTGATGGGCCTGCCCCAGGAGCGCGACACCAGACAACGGCCTCTGGAGCGCACCCAACTGCAAGGCGCGCTGGATGTTGTCGGCGTGACCTTCCACTACAACGGCCAGAATTCTCCCGCCCTGGCCAATGTCAGCTTCAGTGTGAAACCCGGTGAGCGAATCGGCGTGATCGGTCGCAGCGGCTCGGGCAAAAGCACCCTGGCGCGGCTGGTGATGGGTTTCTACGAACCGGAGGAAGGCCAGCTATTGCTCGATGGCCTGGACTTGCGACAGCTGGACGTCGCCGACCTGCGCCATCAGATCGGTTACGTCGCTCACGACCTGCCGCTGCTGGCCGGCAGCCTGCGCGATAACCTGACCCTCGGCGCGCGCTACATCAGTGACTCACGCATGCTCGAAGTAGCCGAACTCACCGGCGTCACCGAACTGGCCCGGCAACACCCGCAAGGCTTCGACCGGCCCGTGGGCGAGCGCGGACAATTGCTGTCCGGTGGTCAGCGCCAGGCGGTTTTGCTGGCCCGGGCCTTGTTGCTCGACCCGCCGATCCTGCTGCTCGACGAACCGACCAGTGCCATGGACAACAGCAGCGAAGATATCCTGCGGCAAAAACTCCACGGCTGGGTCCAGGGCAAAACCGTGCTGCTGGTGACTCACCGCACCTCGATGCTGAGCCTGGTGGATCGGCTGGTGGTGCTGGACAACGGACGGATCGTCGCCGACGGGCCGAAAGAAGCAGTCATCGATGCACTGCGCAAGGGCCGTGTCGGCTCTGCGGCTGTTTAGATGCGAATACACAACCTGTGGCGAGGGAGCTTGCTCCCGCTGGGATGCGACGCAACCCCCTCGTTGTGTCATCTGGATAGCGCCAGCAGTTTTTGCGACGGCTTCGCCGCCGGACGGGAGCAAGCTCCCTCGCCACAGGATTGTGTTCGGCACTATTTCTCTTAACTGACGGGTATCGCCCATGTCTGCTCAAACGCCAGATTCAGCGCCCCGAGGCTACTTCAACAGCTTCGGTAAAAGCGCCGAAGTCGAATTCATGCCGGAAACCGCCGGCGCCTCATTGCAGGACTCACCGCGCTGGTCGCGGATCACCGTGTGGCTGGCGGCGGCGTTGCTGATCAGCGCGCTGGTCTGGGCCAAATTCGCCGTGTTGCAGGAAGTCACCATGGGCGAAGGCAAGGCGATTCCGTCGAGCAAGGTCCAGGTGATCCAGAACCTCGAGGGTGGCATCGTCACCGAGATCTTTGTGCGCGAAGGGCAGATGGTGAACAAGGGCGACACCTTGCTGCGCCTGGATGACACGCGCTACCTGTCGAACAAGGGCGAAAGCGAAGCCGATCGCTACGCCTTGACCGCGCAGGTCGAACGGCTCTCGGCCGAAGCCGAAGGCCGGCCGTTCAAGCTGTCAGAAGAAGTGATCGCCAAGGCTCCGCAAGTGGCCGAAGACGAGCGCTCGCTGTACGAGCAACGGCAACGTCGACTCGCGAGCGAACAGCGCACACTGTCGGAACAACTTCGGCAAAAAACCCAGGAACTGGCGGAGTTCCGCTCGAAACAGGGTCAATTCAGTTCAAGCCTGGCGTTGTTGCAGCAAGAGATGAACATGTCCACGCCGCTGGTGGGCACCGGCGCGGTGTCACCGGTGGAAATCCTGCGCCTCAAACGCAGTGCCGTGGAGATTCGCGGCTCGCTGAACGCCACCACCCTGGCGATCCCCCGGGCGGAATCGGCGATCAACGAGATCAAAAGCAAGATCGACGAGTCTGAACAGACCTTCCGCTCGGAAGCGGCCAAAGAGCTGAATGAGAAACGCACCGACCTGTCGAAAATCACGGCGTCGAGCATCGCTATCGACGACCGTGTCACCCGTACCACAGTGGTCTCGCCGGTGCACGGCATCATCAAGGTGTTGAAGGTCAACACCATCGGTGGTGTGGTCCAGCCCGGCAGTGACATGGTGGAAATCGTGCCGCTGGAAGACAACCTGCTGATCGAAGCCAAGGTCCGCCCGCAGGACGTTGCATTCCTGCATCCGGGACAGAAAGCCATGGTCAAGTTCAGTGCCTACGACTACACGATCTACGGCGGCCTGAGCGCCAAGCTGGAACTGATCGGCGCCGACACCATCACCGACGACAAGGGCAACAGCTTTTATCTGATTCAGGTGCGCACTGACAAAAACCATCTGGGCGGGGATGTGAAACCGCTGCTGATCATCCCGGGGATGGTGGCGACGGTGGACATTATTACCGGGGAGAAAACGGTGCTCGATTATCTGCTTAAGCCGGTGCTCAAGGCGCGGACCGAGGCGATGCGGGAAAGGTAGGCAGCCTCCAAAATCTGCTGTGACTGATCTGCCGCTTTCGCGGGCAAGCCCGCTCCCACGGGTTCATTGGCGTTCGCAAACTTTATGTACAACACGAACACTGTGGGAGCGGGCTTGCCCGCGAAGAGGCCGGCACATACACCGATCACTTGTCGGCATGATTACGCTGGTAAACCTCCTCCCCCATCGCCGCAATCTGCCCCTCGATCAACGCTTCGAACGGCTTCAACAACGGCGCAAACGAAGTCGGTGCTTCAAGGGTTTCCAGCGCCTGCACAATCGCCTCCACTGTCGACAACGCCCCCGGCCCCGGTGCCTTGCGCAGCCGATAACGGGACACACCGCCTTCGGCCAGCGTCACCCTCGGCAACGCCGCCAGCAGCGGATTGAGGTGCAGCATCTTGCGTGCCTTTCGCCAGGTGCCGTCCGGGACCACCAGCAACATCGAATCATTAGAGCAGCCATAGGCTTTCATCGGCTGCGCTTCTTCGCCCGGAAACAACAACCGTGCCGTATATCCCGGACGATTCAACAACACCGGCAAATCCTCGAACACCTCACCCACGATCAACTCGGCATTCTCCAAACCCAACGCCGCCAACCGCGCCGTATTCAGCGCATGGTTCACTTCGCTCGGATGCTGCAACAGCAACACCCGGGTGCGGCTGTCGAGGCTCGGGATCAACGGGCACAGACAGTGCGATTGCGGACGCAGACAGCGCGGACATTGAATTCTGGACATCGTCTCAGGCCTGATTCAGTTGGGCTTTAAGCAAATCACGGAACGTCTGGATCAGCGGCTCGCGGCTACGGCCCCGGCGCACGATCATCGAGAACGGCGCCTGATAACCAAAGGTCGCCGGCAGCAACACCCGCAAGTCGCCCTTGTCGGCCCAGGCCTGGGCGTAGTGCTCCGGCAGATAGCCGATGTAGGCGCCCGACAGCACCAGAATCAGCTGGGCTTCCATACTTTCCACGGTCGCGGCGCTGTGCTTGAAGCCGTGACGCGCCAGCTCGGCCTGGCTCCAGTAGCCACGGCCGACCATGCGCTGCTGGGTGATGACCTGCTCGGGAATGCGCCGCTCGTTGAACAGCGGATGCCGCGTGCTGCAATACAACCAGTGTTGCTCACGGTACAGCGGCATATACACCAGGCCGCTCATGCGTGTGGAAAACGCACCGATGGCCAGGTCGAGACGGTTGTCCTGCACGCCGAGCTGCAGTTCGTAAGGGCTCATTACCGACAGGTGCAAGTGCACGGCCGGGTGTTCCTGGCTGTAGGCACCGATGGCTTCGGCGAACGGCAGAGCCTTGTCGCTGACCGTGGAGTCGATCACCCCGAGGTTCAAGGTGCCGCGCAACTCGCCCTTCAGCGCGGCGGCGTACTGCTCGAAGCCTTCGAGTTCGCCCAACAGACGCAGGGTTTCCTGATGGAACAACTCCCCCTTGCTGGTCAGGCTGAACCCGCCACGACCGCGATGACAGAGCACCAGGCCGAGGGCCGCTTCGAGCTGGCTCATGTAGGTGCTGATGGCCGACGTCGAGAGGTTGAGCTCCTGCTGGGCGTTGGCGAAGCCCTGATGGCGCACCACGCTGACGAAGATGCGCAATAGTTTCAGGTCGGGTAAAGCGTTGGCCATGGGTACTCCTGACACCATTTGATTTCCAGCTGTCTCCTGTAGGAGCTGCCGAAGGCTGCGATCTTTTGATCTTCATTCTTGGCGACCATGAAGCCGCCGAAAATCAAGATCAAAAGATCGCAGCCTTCGGCAGCTCCTACAGGGTTAGCCATCAGCCGTTGAACGAGTGGTGAAGTCTACCGCCGCCCTGGCCATTAGTTTAGAAAAATCTGAACTAAGTATTTGCCCGTAGCGATTCTTCCCGGCCACTACATTTCGCAGAATCGCCCCACAACGGTGCCCGTACCTTCCGTGAACGGCGCAACCCTATAAATAAAACAACGACGATGAGGCCCTACCCGTGGACAAGATTCTTCACCAACCACTGGGCGGCAACGAAATGCCGCGCTTCGGCGGCATCGCCACCATGATGCGACTCCCCCACTTGAATACCGCTGCCGGCCTGGACGCTGCCTTCGTAGGCGTGCCGCTGGACATCGGTACTTCCCTGCGCCCTGGCACCCGTTTCGGGCCTCGCGAAATCCGCGCTGAATCGGTGATGATCCGCCCATACAACATGGCCACTGGCGCTGCGCCGTTCGACTCGCTGTCGGTTGCCGACATCGGCGACATCGCGATCAACACCTTCAACCTGCTGGATGCCGTACGGATCATCGAAGAGTCCTACGACAACATCCTCGAACACGATGTGATCCCCCTGACCCTGGGCGGCGACCACACCATCACCCTGCCGATCCTGCGTGCCATCCACAAGAAGCACGGCAAGGTCGGCCTGGTGCACATCGACGCTCACGCTGACGTGAACGATCACATGTTCGGCGAAAAAATCGCCCACGGCACCACGTTCCGTCGCGCCGTTGAAGAAGGCCTGATTGACCCGGACCGCGTGGTGCAGATCGGCCTGCGCGCCCAGGGCTACACCGCTGACGACTTCAACTGGAGCCGCAACCAGGGCTTCCGTGTGGTTCAGGCCGAAGAGTGCTGGCACAAATCGCTGGAGCCGTTGATGGCTGAAGTCCGCGAGAAAGTCGGTGGCGGTCCTGTCTACCTGAGCTTCGACATCGACGGTATCGACCCGGCCTGGGCGCCAGGTACCGGCACCCCGGAAATCGGCGGTCTGACGACCATTCAGGCGATCGAGATCGTTCGTGGCTGCCAAGGCCTCGACCTGGTCGGTTGCGATCTGGTAGAAGTCTCGCCCGCTTACGACACCACCGGCAACACCTCGCTGCTGGCCGCCAACCTGCTGTACGAAATGCTCTGCGTACTGCCTGGCGTAGTCCACCGCTGAGGATGGCTCATGAACGAACGCGATCAGGTTTTGAAAGCCGCCGCCGATCTGGTGTCCGCTTTTGCCCGTAACGATCGCGAAGCCTACTTCGGCGCTTTCAGCGCCGATGCCAGCTTCGTCTTCTACACCCTCGAAAAGCCCCTGCTGTCGCGCGACGCCTACCAGGCGATGTGGGACGGCTGGCGCGCCGAGGATGGCTTCGAGGTGCTCTCGTGCACCTCGAGCAACGCTTTCGTCAGCCTGCAGGGTGACGTGGCGATTTTCATCCATGACGTAGCCACCGAGCTGCGCATGCAAGGGGAGCAGCACTTTAGCCAGGAGCGCGAGACGATTGTTTTCAGGAAACAAGCGTCTGGCCAAGAACAACAAGGCCTATGGCTGGCCTGCCACGAACATTTGTCCGCGATGCCGGAAGGGCTGCCACCCCCTTAGCCAACACAGGTGACGCTCACGCACGATGAGCGCGCCTTTATGATCGGAGCTGATCATGAATAACAACAACAAAGACCAAAGCCTTACGCAAATTGAAACCTACGGGGTCGAACAAATCCCTGACAACGAACGCACCGCAGGCCCGACGGACTTGTTCCGGATGATCTTCGGTGGTTCCAACACCTTTGCTACCGCCGTTCTCGGCAGTTTCCCGGTCCTGTTCGGCCTGTCTTTCCAGGCGGGCGTCTGGGCAATTGTGCTGGGCGTGTTGCTGGGTTCGCTGATCCTCGCGCCAATGGGCCTGTTCGGCCCGATCAATGGCACCAACAACGCCGTGTCTTCCGGTGCGCACTTCGGCGTGCACGGGCGGATCGTCGGTTCGTTCCTGTCGCTGTTGACCGCCATCGCCTTCTTCTCGCTCTCGGTGTGGAGTTCGGGTGATGCGCTGATCGGTGGCGCCAAACGCCTGATCGGCCTGCCGGAAACCGACCTGACCCTGGGCCTGGCCTACGGTCTGTTCGCGATCCTGGTGCTGACCGTGTGCATCTACGGCTTCCGCTTCCTGCTGTGGGTCAACAAGATCGCGGTGTGGAGTGCCAGCCTGCTGTTCCTGCTGGGGATCTTCGCCTTCGCCGGTCCCTTCGATGCGAACTACGCCGGTAGCGTCAACATGGGTCAACCGGGTTTCTGGGCCGCCTTCATTGGTGCTGCGCTGGTGGCCATGAGCAACCCGATTTCCTTCGGTGCGTTCCTCGGCGACTGGTCGCGCTACATTCCGCGTGACACCTCCAAGCGCCGCATCATGGCGGCGGTGGTGATTTCGCAGATCGCAACGTTCATCCCGTTCCTGTTCGGCCTGACCACCGCCACCATCGTAGCGATCAAGGCACCGGACTACATCGCGGCCAACAACTATGTCGGCGGCCTGCTGGCGGTATCGCCAAGCTGGTTCTTCCTGCCGGTGTGCCTGATCGCGGTGATCGGCGGCATGTCCACCGGCACCACTTCGCTGTACGGCACCGGCCTGGACATGTCCAGCGTATTCCCACGGGTACTGTCGCGGGTCAAGGCCACGCTGCTGATCGGTGTGATGTCGATTGCCTTCATCTTCATCGGGCGCTTCGCGGCCAACCTGGTGCAGAGCGTGTCGACCTTCGCCGTGCTGATCATCACCTGCACCACCCCCTGGATGGTGATCATGATCATCGGCCTGCTGGTGCGTCGCGGCTTCTACTGCCCCGATGACCTGCAAGTGTTCACCCGCGGCGAAAAAGGTGGCCGTTACTGGTTCACCCACGGCTGGAACTGGCGTGGCCTGGGTGCCTGGATCCCGAGCGCGGCCGTCGGCCTGTGCTTTGTGAACCTGCCGGGTCAGTTTGTCGGGCCGCTGGGCGAAATGGCCGGTGGCATCGACATCAGCCTGCCTGTGACCCTGGGCCTGGCCTCGCTGGTGTACCTGGCGCTGCTGAGCCTGTTCCCGGAATCGCGCGAAGTGTTCGGCCCGAATGACCCTCGCAGCAAGAGCACGGATTCGCTCGCTAAACCGGCGATGCGTCAAGCCGCCTGATGTAACACAAGACCTGTGGGAGCGGGCTTGCTCGCGAAGACGGCAGCACATTCAACACTGATGTGACCGACAGACCGCTTTCGCGAGCAAGCCCGCTCCCACAAAGAGCAGCCCCACAGAAACGCCTTTGTTTCGCATAAAAAAGACAATCGGAGACACGCCATAATGGCTTTGGATTTATTCGTTGTACTCATCTACGCCGCCGCGATGTTGCTGCTTGGCTATTACGGCATGCGCAAGGCCAAGACCAACGAAGACTTTTTGGTCGCCGGTCGTAACCTCGGCCCAAGCCTGTACATGGGCACCATGGCTGCCACCGTTCTGGGCGGCGCGTCCACCGTGGGCACCGTGCGTCTGGGCTACGTGCATGGCATCTCCGGTTTCTGGCTGTGTGCCGCGCTGGGTTGCGGGATCGTGGCGCTGAACCTGTTCCTCGCCAAACCGCTGCTGAAACTGAAGATCTACACCGTTACCCAGGTGCTGGAAAAACGCTACAACCCGATGGCCCGCTCGGCGAGCGCGGTGATCATGCTGGCCTACGCGCTGATGATCGGCGTGACCTCGATCCTGGCGATCGGCACCGTTCTGCAAGTGCTGTTCGGCCTGCCGTTCTGGATCTCGGTACTGCTGGGCGGTGGCGTCGTGGTGATCTACTCGGCCATTGGCGGCATGTGGTCCCTGACCCTGACCGATATCGTCCAGTTCGTGATCAAGACCGTGGGCCTGATGTTCATCCTGCTGCCAATCTGCATGTACCGCGTCGGCGGCTGGGATGAGCTGGTAACGAAACTGCCGGCGGCGAGCTTCAGCTTCACCACCATCGGCTGGGACACCATCATCACCTACTTCATGATCTACTTCTTCGGCATCCTGATCGGTCAGGACATCTGGCAACGGGTGTTCACCGTCAAGACCGCCAAAGTGGCTCAGGTTGCCGGTACCGCTGCCGGTATCTACTGCATCCTCTACGGTCTGGCCTGCGCCCTGATCGGCATGGCTGCACACGTACTGATCCCGGATCTGGACAACGTCAACAACGCCTTCGCCGCCATCGTCAAACTGTCCCTGCCGGACGGTATCCGTGGCCTGGTGATCGCTGCCGCACTGGCCGCCATGATGTCCACCGCCAGCGCCGGCCTGCTGGCCGCTGCCACCACCCTGACCGAAGACCTGCTGCCGAAACTGCGTGGCGGCAAACAGTCGAGCCTGGGCCTCAACCGTCTGGTCACCATGCTGACCGGTATTGTGGTGTTGGGTATCGCCCTGGTGGTCAACGACGTGATCAGCGCCCTGACCCTGGCCTACAACCTGTTGGTAGGCGGCATGCTGATCCCGCTGATGGGCGCGATCTTCTGGAAACGCGCCACCACCGCCGGCGCCATCGCCAGCATGGGCATGGGCTTCGCCACCGCGCTGCTGTTCATGTTCAAGGACGGCCTGGATGCCAACACCCCGATCTACTACAGCCTCGGTGTAGGCCTGGTGAGCTTCGTGCTGGTCAGCCTGTTGTCCCGCCGCACGGCAGCAGTGGCCAGCGCTGCCTAAGCTGAACATAACGACTTGATGCTTTCTTCGACGAGTGTGGCGTCGGTTGCCACACTCGTTTTTTTTCGTCTGAAGGAAACTGCCTATGAAGATCGTCAGCCGCGACCAGTGGTTCGAAGTCAAACATCTCAGCGACGGCATTCGCTTGATCCACGAGCCGTACATCCGGCCTTTCTACCGCTGCAACCTCTGGCACATCCAGGGCCGTGACAAGGACCTGCTGCTGGACAGCGGCTCGGGCCTGGTCAGCCTGCGCGAACAACTGCCGTGGATCACCGAGCGGCCGCTGGTGGCCGTGGCCAGCCACTGCCATTTCGATCACATCGCCGGTCATCACGAATTCGCCGAGCGCCTGGTGCATCCGGCCGAGGCGGACATCCTGGCCGCGCCGGATGGCGACAACGACTTGAGCAAAGCCTTTGTCGGCGACGACATGTTCGAGGCGCACCCCGATTGCCCGCTGTGCTACGCCGAGTACCGGGTCAAGGCCGCGCCGGCCACGGGGTTTGTCGAAGATGGAGATGTGCTGGACCTGGGCAACCGCGTGTTGCAGGTCGTGCACACGCCGGGACACTCGCCGGGTGGCATCTGCCTGTACGAAGCCGCCACCGAGACCTTGTTCAGCGGCGACATCATCTACGACGGGCCACTGATCGAAGACGCCTACCATTCCAACCTCGAGGACTACGCACGCAGCCTGCAACGTCTGCATGCACTGCCGATCCGTACGGTGCATGGCGGGCATTTCGGCAGTTTTTCCGGAGAGCATTTGCGCGGCATGATTGACGAATGGCAACGCTCACACGGCTAAAGCCTGCTGTACTCAACGGCAGGGACTGCACCGGCAGGGAGAACTGCACCCACTTCCTCGAAGAACGATCATGAAAGAAGCCGCCCTTCGTGCTGTCGTACATCGCTACATCAGCCGCCTGCTGGAAGGCCGGGATGACTTCGACGACAACGCCAGCCTGGCGCAGTTGGGATTGGACAAAAAAGATATCGAAGAGTTGATCTTCCATCTGGAAGATGAACTGGGTGTGACGGCGTTTACCGTGGAAGAAGACCGGATGCTCAAGACCGCCAGGACGGTGAATGATTTGAGCCGGTTTTTGCTGGAGATTGGGCGGTATTGAGGCTGAGTGGCGAGCATTGCACTTTGTGGCGAGGGAGCTTGCTCCCGCTCGACTGCGCAGCAGTCGCAAAACCTGCAATCCAATGACCTGCTAAAACTCAGTGACTATTTGGGGCTGCTTCGCAGCCCAGCGGGAGCAAGCTCCCTCGCCACAGCAAGCCCCCTCACCACACAAGCCCCTCTCACTGGCGATCCGGAGCCATTACCGGCGTCGTTGCTGGCGCCGACGTTGCTCGTCGTCAGTACGAACAGGCACGGGTTGCAGAGGCGGTTCGATCAAGCCGAGCGCCACGCCCAGGTCATGCAGCCAGTTTTGGATTTTCTCTTTCATGGTGCCCCCTTCAGGGTAGTGCCGAGCGGCCAAAATTCTGTAGCCCCTTCGCACTGATAATAGTCCGAAGTCCTACGCAATGCTCGTGCAAAGTCGCAATGATCTGTTACTGAATCCATCACAATCAGCCGGCGTTCAGGCAATTTCCCGCGCCAGCACCGGCGCCTGCGGAAAAACCGCCTGCTGCTGCTCGATCCAGGCATTCAGGTTGGCCCCGACCATGCCCTTGCGCCACATCAGCCAGGTGGTCGCGCTGGCAAACGGTTCGGCCAACGGGTGCACGGCCACACTCTCGCGGCCCGGCAAACTGGCGAGCATCGACTCCGACATCAGCGCCACACCGGAACCGGCAATCACACACGCAAGCATTCCCGGATAGGACTCGATCTCCATCGCCCGGCCCATCGCCGCATGGTCATGGGCAAACCAGGCCTCCAGGCGCATGCGGTAGGAGCAGCCCTGGCGAAAGGTGAACACCGCGCGACCTTCCACATCCAGCGCGTTGCGCACGGGCGGATGATCGGCCTCGCTGATCAGCACCAGGCGCTCGTCGCACAAGGGCACACCGTCGAGCCCGGCCAGCTCCATAGGGCCATCCACCAGCGCCGCATCGAGCCGACCGGTGAGCAGGCCTTCGAGCAACTCACCGCTGGGACCGGATTGCACTTGCAGGTTCACCGCCGGATACAAGCGGTGATAGCGCGCCAACAGCCCCGGCAGGTGAATAGCGGCCGTGCTGTACATGGTGCCGAGCACGAAGTCGCCCGCCGGTTGCCCGCCCTGCACCGCCGCGCTGGCTTCGTCGCGCAGCGCAAACAGCTTGGCGGTGTAGTCCAGCAGGACTTTTCCCGCAGGCGACAGCTGCAAACGCTGACGCTCGCGCAGGAACAGTTCTACACCCAGTTGCTCTTCCAGCTGTTTGAGCCGGGTCGACAGGTTCGACGGCACTCGATGCAGCCGTTCAGCGGCCCGGGTGATGGACCCTTCCTCCGCCACCGCCTGGAAGATGCGTAATTGGCTGAACTCCACGACATTCTCCAAAAAAGAACAAGTTACTCACTATTATTCATTTTTAAAGAAAGTCAATCAGCCCTAGCCTGACGGTCATCGATCCTCTGAACGGTATCCAGACCATGTCTCCCCTGATTCGCTTATCCGCCAGTTTCGTTGCCCTGATGATGGCCATGGGCATCGGCCGTTTTGCCCTGACGCCGCAACTGCCACACCTGCTCAGCGAAGGTCAGATCGACCTGACCGCCGCCGGGCTGATTGCCGCCGCCAACTACCTCGGTTATTTCATCGGTGCGGTGGACGCCATGTTTTCCCGGCGTCCCGCGCAAGTGCGCCGGCGCTTGCTGGGCGGGTTGTGGCTCTGCGTATTGCTGACCCTGGCGTCGTTCTGGGCCAACGGGTTCTGGTCGCACCTGCTGCTGCGCTTCGGCACCGGTGTGGCCAGCGCCTGGGTGTTGGTGATGATCACCGCACTGAGCCAGCCGCTCGCGGCAGCGGCCGGTCGTCCCCGGCTCGGCGCCCTGGTCTTCGCCGGACCGGGCCTGGGGATTTTTCTCACAGGTTTGTTGGCCCTGGGCTCCAATCTGCTGGGGCAGACTTCCGCCACCTTGTGGCTGGTGTACGCCGCCGCGGGGTTGGCGATGCTGCTGGGGGTTCTGCCGTTCCTGCCGCAAACGAGCGCAACCGCGACCGCTGCGCCTGGCGCCAGTGCATCGGGCACTCAAGGCATCGCTCGCCTGGGCTTGATCTACGGCTTGTACGGGTTGGGCTACATCATCCCGGCGACCTTCCTGTCGCAAATGGCCAATGCGCAATTCCAGGGTCAATGGCAGGCCGACCTGTTCTGGCCGTGCTTCGGACTTGCGGCGGCTACGGGTGTGGTGCTGGTGAGTCTGCGTCGCCAAAAAGCGGGCGCTACGCGGCGCTGGTTGATGGCAACGTTATGGCTGCAAGCCGCTGGCGTGTTCGCCTGCCTGCTGGCCAACGGTCCGGGGCTGGCATTGGGTGTGATCCTGTGTGGCACGCCGTTCCTGGCCTGCATGCAACTGGTGATCCAGCGTTCCCGGGAACTGGCCCCCCATGCCACCCAACGCAATGCCGGCCTGCTGACGGCCTGCTTTGCCGTGGGCCAGCTCAGCGGGCCATTGCTGGCGGCGCTCAGCAGTCATTTCAGTGGCGGCTTGCAGCCGGCACTGGTGGTCGCCGGCTGCGGCTTGCTGATCGCCGGCGGTCTGTTGCTCACGCCGGTCAGCGCTGCCCCAGAGCTTTGCGCAAACGACGGCGCAGCCACTGCTCGGCGCTGACAAAGGTGATGCCCGCCAACACCAGCACGGCGCCGAGGATGAAGTTCAGGCTCAGTTTCTCGCCCAGCAGCACGACACCAAAGGTGACGCCAAACAACGGCGTCATGAACGAAAACACCGCAAGGTTCGCCGCCAGGTAACGGCGCAACAACCAAAACCACACCAGGTAACTGAAGAACGACACGACCACGCCCTGAAACAGCACACTGGTGACCGCCACGGTGGTCAGGCTGACATGGGTGATCTGGCCGCTGAGCAGCGCGATCAACAGCAAACCGAAGAAACCGACAATCAACTGATAGAACAGCGTCAGGGTCACCGGCGCTTCCGACAGGCGCGAGGCGCGCACCACCACCGTGGTCGCGCCCCAGGCGGCCCCCGCCAGCACCCCCAAGGCATCGCCCATCAACATGCGGTAATCAAGGTTGTCCCAGGACACCCCGCCGGCAAACGCGATGGCAATGCCGATAAAGGCCAGGACAATCCCCAGCCATTGCAGGGGGCGCAAACGCTCACTGGGCAATAACCAGTGCACACCCAATGCCGTGAAGATCGGCGCGGTGTAGAGGAACACCGACATGTGCGCCGCCGTGGTCAGTTGCAGGCCTTCGGAAATGAAGAAGAACTCCAGGCCGAACAAGGCACCGGCCAGCAGACCGCCGCGCCAGGTCGTACTCACCTGGTTCCAGCCGCCCTTCCAGCAGATCAGCAACCCGACCAGCAACGCCGACATGCCGGAACGCCCGGCCGCCTGCATCACCGGCGCGATATCGGCCGCCGCCCACTTGATCATCACCTGCTGAACGCCCCAAATCAGGCACAACCCGACCATCACTTGCAGGGCGAACCCGTCGGTACTGCGCCGGGTGGCGCTCACCGGAACACCTCGAAGACACAATCCATGGCAAAGACTCGGCAGTAAAAGCAAAACCCCGGCTGGCGATTATCAACCAGAACACCGGAAATAACCCTGTAGGAGCTGCCGAAGGCTGCGATCTTTTGATCCTTAAAATCAAGATCGCAGCCTTCGGCAGCTCCTACAGGGGCAGAGTGGGATCAACTCAGATCAATGCGATCGGCATGAATGACAATCTGGCCATTCTTGTACAACGCGCCAATGGCCTTCTTGAAGTTGCCCTTGCTGACACCGAACAGACTGCTGATCAACGCCGGATCGCTCTTGTCGCTCACGGCCAGGGTGCCGTTGTTTTCACGCAACTTGGCGAGGATCTTCGAGTTCAGGCTGGTGGCCGCTTCCTGGCCGACCGGCTGCAGGCTCAGGCTGATCTTGCCGTCGGCGCGAACTTCCTTGATGAAACCCTTTTCTTCTTTACCGGCGCGCATGAACTTGAAGATTTCGTTCTTGTGGATCAGGCCCCAATGCTTGTTGTTGATGATGGCCTTGAAGCCCATGTCCGTGGCCTCGGCCACCAGCAAGTCCACTTCCTGGCCAGCCGTATAGTTGGCCGGGGTCTTGTCCAGGTAGCGGTCCAGGCGCGCAGTCGCGGTGATGCGGCGGGTGTGCTTGTCGAGGTAGACGTGTACCACCACATACTCGCCCGCCGTCATCTGACGCTTCTCTTCGGAGAACGGCAGCAACAGATCCTTGGGCAAACCCCAGTCCAGGAATACGCCGATGCTGTTGACTTCAACAACTTTCAAACTGGCGAATTCACCCACTTGAACTTTCGGCTTTTCAGTAGTGGCGATGAGTTTATCATCGCTGTCCAGATATATAAAAACGTTGAGCCAGTCTTCATCTTCGCTAGGAATATCTTTTGGAATATAACGATTTGGCAGAAGGATTTCGCCATCCGCGCCACCGTCCAGATATAAACCGAAGTTAGTGTGTTTAACCACTTGTAAACTGTTGTAACGCCCGACTAAAGCCATGTCCAATACCCTCATTGCGTGGGCGGCATTCTACCCGGTTTTAAGCGCCGCGTTCGGCCCCCGGCCCGGTGGCGCGAGAAAATCCTCTGAAGGCCTTGATTTTCACGGGCTTTCATCGCATGCCTGGCCGCTCGTCAGGCCGATCCGGGCATTTACGCCATGCCCAGACAAGCGTAACTCGGCATTTTTCAAGGCATGTTCTTATTTAAAACAGCGGCTTAGACGTATATTTCGAATAGTGTCCGAGGACTGATTACCCCGACCTCAGGATTATTGCGAGGGGATATTTGCCAAGCAATTACCTGGTAATTCCTGTACGATGCCTGGCCAAGTTAATTTTCTACAGGTTAATGGCCGCCATGCGCGTAAAAGCATCCACCAGCAAAGCAAAGCCAGCTCCAGCCGTTGAAACCAGCGAGTCGATCAACAGCCAGATCGCAGCGTTTCTCAAATCCGGCGGTGAAATCCAGCAAATTGCCAAAGGCGTCAGCGGCCAGACGTTCGGCCCGTCCAAGCAGATCACCCTGGGCAAAAAGTAACCCCCTCGCGTCACCTGGTCCCAAAGCGCTTTGAGCCTCGAAGCGCTTGGACTGGAACCCTCGTCACTCCCTCCGCCCCCTTAAAATCCATCGAAATCGACGAACGGCCTTCGCTGCCGATCATTCGCCGGTATCCTTGCACGCGTCTGGATCAAGCGTTTCAGCGGGCTCGCCAGCCTGCCCTCGCTGTTCATGGAGTGACGCATGTTCAAACCTTTCTGTTTATCGGCATTGCTCGGCGGCCTGTTGGTTTGCTCCGCTGCACACGCACAAATCTTTCAGCGTGAGCTGGGTGCCTTCGATCTCAAGCTCGGCACCACCCCCACCCGCAGCATGGCCCAGGGCCTGGTCAAACCTTCGGCCGTCGGCTCGTTCCACGGAGGCCTGGACCTGAGCCACGACAGCGGTTTCTACGTGGGCCAATGGTCACCCAGCATGGGCATCAGCCCGGGGAAAGACCTCGAGATCGACTCCTACGCGGGCTTTAAACAACCCTTCGACCAAACCCTCGGCTACGAAGTGGGCCTGATCCGCTACAGCTACCCCGAAGTCACCACCCCTGACAGTCAGGAACTGTTCGGCGGCCTGACCTTGCTCGGCAGCCGTTTCGGCATCGCCTTCAGCAATGACCCGGACAAACAGAACAACACCCTGTTCGCTGACTTGAGCGGCAATCAACCGTTCGGTGTCGGCATCAGCCTGAAATACACCACCCACCAATTCAATACGCCAGTGGCGGTGGATGGCGGGTATGTAGGCAGTTTTACCGATTGGTCACTGAAATTGTCCCGCCCGTTCATGGGCATCGACCTCGACCTGATCTACAGTGACTCCAGCCTCAGCGGCAGCGGTTGCTCGGCCTATGCCGGGCACAACAGCCAATGCGACGGGCTGGTGACGCTCAAGGCCGAACACGCGTTCTATTGATCGGCTGAACTGCCGGCCCCCTCCCGGGTTCACAAGAGAATCAGACCCCGAAGACTGGCTTTCGCAAGGATTCGCCCATGTCCCGCTGGCTCACACATATCGCCGTCGTGTTGACCGTTACCCTCGCCCTCGGCGCGTGCAGCCGCGTGGGCCTGGCCTACCGCAATCTCGATGTGATCATCCCGTGGACGCTCAGCGACTACCTGGACATGAACGGCGAGCAAAAGAGCTGGCTGGACGAACGCCTGAAGGAACACCTGAGCTGGCACTGCACCACCCAACTGCCCGGCTACCTCGACTGGCTGGACCGCCTGCAAACCATGATCACGACCAACCAGGTCACCGATGCTGCCTTGCAGGCCCGCGCCCACGAAGCCGAAGAGGCGATCACCGAGACCGCGCGGGAAATCACCCCGTCGGCCATCGAGTTGCTGCAAGGTCTGGATGACAAGCAAGTCGCCGATATGAATGAAGCCTTCGCCAAGGACCGGCGCAAACGCCAGGAGGAATACCTCAAGCCCACACTCGACCAGCAGATCAAGGAGCGCAGCGCGCGTATGGAGAAGCGCCTGAACGACTGGCTCGGCCCACTGAACAACACCCAGCACCAGCGGGTCGCCGCATGGTCCAGCGCCTTGGGTGATCAGAATACGCAATGGCTGGCCAATCGTGTCCATTGGCAGAAACAGTTCAGCGCGGCCGTTGCGCAACGCCACAGTCCGCAATTCCCACAAAGAATCGAGACACTTCTGATCAATCGCGAGAGTTTGTGGACGCCCGCCTATCGTCAGGCCTTTGCCAACACCGAGGCCCAGGCACGTTCGCTGTTCGTGGATCTGATGGCTGAAAGCACACCGAGCCAGCGTGAGCGTCTGCTGAAGAAAATCGAGGGTGTGAGGAAGGATTTCAGTGATCTGAAGTGCCTGAAAGCGGCGAAACAAGGCTAAGCGCCCCCCCCCTGTGGGAACTCACTCCCACAGGGTGTACGCGTACATCAGGCAATCTGCGCCTTCGACGCCACCTCATCGAATGTCGCTTCATCCAGCGCATCCTCCTGCTCATCGAGCACCTGCCGCGGGTGATCATTACCGGGAATACTGCTGTCGAGCAGGCTCAATAAACGCGAACCCCGCGCCGTCAAAATGTAATTGGCACCCGTGCCACCTTCGTCCTCCGGCCGTGGCTCGATATAGCCACGCAACAGCAGCAGCTTTTCGTACTCGCCAGCCACCGTTTTCAAGTGATCAAGATTTTCAATCGTCTCGCCTTCCGCGGCCTTCTGTGCCGCATGCTGTTCGGCGTAAGGCCGCGGCGTGAAGTTGTGGCCCGCGCTGTTTTGCACTTCATGCAGCAAGCGCTCAATCAAGTCCCAGTTGTAAGTCGTCATCCTGATTCAACCTCCGGTGTCCGTTCGATGGATGCCCGAGCAATTGAGCGGGCCTTACAGGTTGTGACCGGTACGCCCGACAGCCGTTCAGACGACCTTTCACCGATGACCGACCGGCGGTATGTCGAATTCCACACAAGCCAAACGACTAGGCTGTGTACGTCACCTCCCAGCCCCACGCAGGAGAAAACAACATGAACATCCAGAATCACCCCGTCGTGTCGCGGGAAGAATGGCTCGCCGCCCGCAAACAACACCTGATCCACGAGAAAGCCTTCACCCGGGAACGGGACAAACTCAGCGCCGAACGCCGCGCCCTGCCCTGGGTGAAAATCGACAAGGACTACCATTTCCAGGGGCCCAATGGCGAACTGAAACTGGCGGACCTGTTCGGCGGCCGCAGTCAATTGGTCATCTACCACTTCATGTTCGCCGAGGGCTGGGACGAGGGCTGCCCCGGTTGCTCGTACCTCAGCGATCACATCGACGGCGCCAACCAGCACCTGGCCCACCACGACATTGCAGTGGTGGCGGTTTCCCACGCACCGTTCGCCGAATTCCAGGCGTTCAAGCGGCGCATGGGCTGGAAGTTCGACTGGGTGTCGTCGGCAGGATGCGACTTCAACTACGACTTTGGCGTCTGTGCCCGGGCCGAAGAGGTCGCCGCAGGAAAGGCTACGTACAACTACGAAAAAACCGACGGCGCCGAGGAAGAACTCCCCGGTCTCAGCGTGTTTTATCGCAATGAAGCCGGCGAAATATTCCACACCTACTCCACCTATGCGCGGGGGCTGGACATGCTGGTCGGCGCCTACAACTATCTGGACCTGACGCCCAAGGGGCGCAACGAGGAGGAGATCATGGAGTGGGTGCGCCACCATGACAAATATGAGGAACAGGCGAAATCGAGTTGCTGCCACGGTGGATAGACCCAGGCAACGAGGCGCGGCCTTCGCGGGCAAGCCCGCTCCCACAGTTTTCCGTGTTGTTCACAAAACCTGTGGAAGCGGGCTTGCCCGCGAAGGGCCCCTGACAACCCACGCAAATATCACAGACTGAACTTTCCCAAAGGGCCAGCGCTCAACCGGATAACCCGCCTTGACCGGAACTGAGGCCCACCCCCATGAAATCACTGCTGAAGAAGCTCACTCTCGCCGCTTCCCTCGCTTGTGCCCTGCCCGCCTGGGCCTGCACGCCCGAGGAAGCCACCGCCAAACGCGAACAACTGGCCCAGGAAGTGGCCAAGCTCACCGAGCAGAACCCGACCAAGGCCAAAGAGATCAATGACGAGTTGAAAAAAATGGATCTGGGCACTGCCTCGAAAGACTTGCCGGACAAGTGCCAGTTGATCGACCAGCGCTTGAAGGAGCTGGGCGCTGCCGAGAAGAAAACCGAAAGCTGATAGACGCCAGGTATAAAAAAACCCGGACACTGTCCGGGTTTTTCCTGGGTCGCTTACAGCGACTTACTCAGCCGCTGGCGCTTCCGGCTTGCGGCGCTTGAGCGGCGCCATGCCGTCCTTGCTGACCAGGGAGTCGCTCTTCGGCCGGTTGGCACTCTTGCGCTTGGTCGGGGTCTTGGCGGCAGTTTTCTTCTTGTCGCCCTTGGCGTCGGTCTTTTTCTTCTTCACGCCGACAGCCTTGCCCGAGGCCTTGACCTTCTTCGGTCCGCCGTAGGTGCCTTTGACTTCCTTGATGGTGCGGCGCTCGAAGCTCTGCTTGAGGTAGCGCTCGATGCTCGACATCAGGTTCCAGTCGCCGTGGCAGATCAGCGAGATGGCCAGGCCATCGTTACCGGCGCGGCCGGTACGACCGATACGGTGCACGTATTCGTCGCCACTGCGCGGCATGTCGAAGTTGATCACCAGGTCCAGGCCGTCAACGTCCAGGCCGCGAGCGGCGACGTCGGTGGCCACGAGGATTTTCACACCGCCTTGCTTCAGACGGTCGATCGCCAGTTTGCGATCCTTCTGGTCTTTCTCGCCGTGCAGCACGAACGCTTTGTATTCCTGCGCCACCAGGCGGCCGTAGATACGGTCGGCCATGGCCCGGGTGTTGGTGAAGACGATAGCCTTCTGGTACGTCTCGTTGGCCAACAGCCAGTTGACGATCTGTTCTTTGTGCTGGTTGTGGTCAGCGGTAATGATTTGCTGGCGGGTGGTGTCGTTGAGCTGGCTGACTGCATTGAGCTGCAGGTGCTCAGGGTTGTTCAGGACCTTGGCGATCATCTCGCGCAGGCCCGAACCACCGGTGGTGGCGGAGAACAGCATGGTCTGCTGACGGTTGGTGCATTCGTCCACCAGACGCTGCACGTCTTCGGCAAAGCCCATGTCGAGCATGCGGTCGGCTTCGTCGAGCACCAGGACTTCAACTTCTTTCAAGTCGAGGTTGCCGGCGTTCAGTTGCTCGATCATCCGGCCCGGCGTACCGATCAGGATGTCCGGCACCTTGCGCAGCATCGCGGCCTGGACCTTGAAGTCTTCGCCGCCGGTGATCAGGCCGGACTTGATGAAGGTGAACTGCGAGAAGCGTTCAACTTCCTTCAGCGTCTGCTGGGCCAGTTCGCGGGTCGGCAGCAGGATCAGGGTCTTGATGCTGACGCGGATTTTCGCCGGGCCGATCAGACGGTTGAGGATGGGCAAAACGAATGCAGCGGTTTTGCCGCTACCGGTTTGCGCCGTCACCCGCAGGTCACGCCCCTGGAGCGCCAGCGGGATGGCCGCGGCTTGCACAGGCGTTGGCTCGACAAATTTCAGCTCGGCCACGGCTTTGAGCAGGCGTTCGTGCAGGGCGAATTGGGAAAACACGGGTGCTACCTCGAAGAAATGCAAAAAAACAGCTGCATAGGGTAACGGTTTCGAGCGCTCAGGCCGAGTTTCTTTATGCAAATGGCGGTAAACAGTTGGTTTTTTGTTGCCTGATTTTTCCCGAAACGTAATACAAAGCGTCTTAAATGCTCTAATCCCCTCTCGCGCCCTACAGAAGAATCGTTTTCAACCATGGATATCAAACAGCTCTGGACCAACGCCCTGGACCTTTGGGGTGCCCTCGACCAGCACCCGCTCGTACATTCCAGCCTGGCGCTGCTGCTGTTGCTGGCCCTTGCGCTGTTCCTCGGACGGGTGGCGCGCTACCTCATCCTGCACGCGGCAAAAATGCTCGGTCGCCAACCGGCCTTGCACTGGGTCAATGATTTTCTGCAGAACAAGGTGTTCCATCGCCTGGCGCAGATCGCGCCTTCGCTGGTGATCCAGTTCGGTCTCAATCTGGTGCCGAACCTGAGCAAGACCAGTCTGAATTTCCTCGGCAACGTCGCCCTGTCCTTCACCTTCCTGTTTCTGCTGCTGGCGGTCAGCGCCCTGCTCAATGCCCTGCTGGACATCTACGCCCGCACCGAACACGCCCGCACACGCTCGATCAAGGGCTATGTGCAACTGGCGAAACTGGTGTTGTACGTGCTGGGCGCGATCATCATCGTCGCGACCTTGATCGACCGCTCGCCGTTGTTGCTGCTCTCGGGCCTGGGTGCCATGTCGGCGGTGATTCTGTTGGTGTACAAGGACACGCTGCTGTCGTTCGTCGCCAGCGTGCAATTGACCAGCAACGACATGCTGCGGGTTGGCGACTGGATCGAAATGCCCCAGGTGGGCGCCGACGGCGATGTGGTGGACATCACCTTGCACACGGTCAAGGTGCAGAACTTCGACAAGACCATCGTCTCGATTCCGACTTGGCGCCTGATGTCCGAGTCGTTCAAGAACTGGCGCGGCATGCAGGCTTCCGGTGGCCGCCGGATCAAGCGCAGCCTGTTCATCGACGCCAGCGGCGTGCGCTTCCTGCGCGACGACGAGGAGCAGAAGCTGTCCCAGGTGCACTTGCTCACCGACTACATGAGCCGCAAGCAGGCCGAACTCAAGGCCTGGAACGAGGCCCAGGGCAACGTCGCGGCCATGTCGGCCAACCGCCGGCGGATGACCAACATCGGCACTTTGCGCGCCTATGCGCTGGCGTACCTGAAGAGTCATCCGGGGATCCAGCCGAACATGACCTGCATGGTCCGCCAGATGCAGACCACGGCCCAGGGCATTCCACTGGAAATCTACTGTTTTACCCGCACCACAGCGTGGGCCGACTACGAGCGGATCCAGGGGGATATTTTCGACTACCTGCTGGCGGTGCTGCCGGAGTTCGGGTTGAGCCTGTATCAGCAGCCGAGCGGGACGGATTTGAGAGCCGGGTTGTTACCGGCGGTGTTGGGCGCAAGCCATATTCCCGAGCCGGAAAAACACATCATGTAATGCCGAGCGATTGAGGAGTGGCGCCGATCCGTTCATAAGTGATCAAGAACCCACTTTTGAACGGCCGCCGTATCGTTTATATCCCCCTCAAAAACAAACCGGGGATCATAAGCCTGGTTATTTCCTCGCGCTCGGCCTCTCCATACCTTTAACGGTAGCCAGAACTCGGCACCACTCGGCAGCGTTTGAGCGCCTATATCAATATAAAGCGTATCAGCGCTCGTTGGTAACCCCAAATGGACAACCCCCGGAACAGCAAGAACGACGTCCGCAAAGTCGAGACAGGCACTCGCGCAAAATGAGTCAGTCACCAACGCAAGCTTACCTTTAAAACCCTGGGTATCGTCTCCTCTCGAACCCTCTTGATCGACCGAGGAAGTGCTGGGCTGACGCAACCAGTCTTTCTTTTCGTGAAATGCGAGCTCCATCGACTTGGTTAAACTAAAAACAAATTTATAAGCTTCACTATTTTTTCCATAGTCGCCTTCCATGGTCGTGAGAGCGTTATTGAGCGTTGAAAGTGCAAAAGGCGAAACTCGCCACATCGCATACGCACGAGATGACTCATCCAGGCTCTTTACCCATTTCGAGCCTAACAGAGCAGACAGTATTTCAGCCCCCACTAAACTGTTACCGCCGCGATTGCCTCGTGTATCAAGCACAACCAGGTTGGCATCATCGAGACTCTTGATGACGTCGAGCATTTTATCGAGGGAGGCATTTTCCGCTGCTGAAGGCATGAAGTTGGATACATGTACCCAATATCGCCCGCCTCCCAGATTCTTGAGCGTTTGGGGTGGTTGGGGTTGGCGCAGGAAAGCCTCCAATTGCCCGGAATCTTCTTGCCATAACAACGTAAAGTTTTGTCTTACTCCATTTGGAAGAGCAACCAGACAGCTTTTTGACAAGTCCCTCGCCAACACAGGATGATTGGAATCCTCGACAGTTAACTGCTTAGCCAAATGCAACCAGGTCGACTTCAGATCAAGTCTACGATCAACATAAGGAGATATTTCGCTCTCCAGTATCTCGCGAACTGATTTGTTATCACACGATATAACCTTGGAATCAATCGGTGGTAGCGGGACAGGCCAATTTTTTGCGACGTGCTTTACAACGAAACTCTGACCTCGCATATCCAAAATGAAACCTGCCCAGGAAGAACTCCCTTTATCAGGTTGATTCAGCCCTACGTGCCCATCCTTGAAACCTGCGATGTAAAAATCAAGTACGGCTTGAGAGTCCTTCCTTGAATTGACACGCTTCGCCAGCTGACTGGCTTCCAGATAACCCCGTTCAACCCAGTCTGCAAAAGCCTCATTTTTACTGTCTATAGCACCCGGATGAGAGTCAACTATCAGTTGCCGGATGACAGAAAGATCATTGACAGTTAGACCTACCCAATCTTTTACTTGCGCTTCATCAGCCAACAAAAAAGACGGCGACACAACAAAAAAGAGCATTAAACATAAGCGTTTAAGGAGAAGCACATTTGTGTTCGCAGAATTCATGCAGGTATTCCTTTAGTACAGCTGTCCATGGCTGACCCGCTAAATATCTGCCTGCAGGTCCTTCAGTCCCATCTGCGATCTTTTGATTTCAAGATCAAAAGATCGCAGCCTGCGGCAGCTCCTACGCAGGTTGTGTGCCCTTGCTGATGCCCAACCGACTGATCCACACCGCCAGCAAAATCACCGAACCGCCGAGCAACAATCGCCCCAGCTCTTCATGCTGGTTCCAGATCAGCAGATTGATCAGCAAGCCCACGGGCACATGCAGGTTGTTCATCACTGCCAGGGTCCCGCCATTCACCATGCACGCGCCCTTGTTCCACCAATACAAACCCAGCGCAGTGGAGACCAGGCCGAGGAACAGCAGCACGCCCCATTGCAAAGGCGCTTCGGGCAGGAAGTTCTGTTTGCCGAACAATAGAAACGCCGGCAACGCCACCGCCAGTGCACCCAGGTAGAAGTAGCCGAAACGTCGGTAATGCGGCAGATCGCTCGGATGGCGGGCGACCAGGTGTTTGTACAGCACCTGCCCGGCGGCATAGGTGAAGTTGGCCAGTTGCAGCAACAGGAACCCCATGAAGAAATCCGGGTTGATCCGGTCAAAGCGAATCACCGCCGCCCCCGCCACCGCCACCAGGGCCGCGACCAGGGCCCAGGGATTGAAGCGACGATTCAGCGCATCTTCGATCAGGGTCACGTGTAGCGGCGTGAGGATGGTGAACAGCAGCACTTCCGGCACCGTCAGTACGCGAAAGCTCAAGTACAGACAGACGTAGGTCACGCCGAACTGCAAGGCACCGATCAGCAGCATGCCGCGCATGAACGCCGGCTCCACCGAGCGCCAACGGGTCAGTGGAATGAACACCAGCCCTGCCAGCAGCACTCGCACCAGCACCGCGAAGTAACTGTCGACATGACCGGCCAGGTATTCGCCGATCAAACTGAAGGAAAATGCCTGGATCAGCGTGACAAAAAGTAGATAGCCCATGCTCGCCTCGTTTCGAATGGCGGCGACGATAGCGGGTTTTGCTACTGATCGCGAACCCCCAAACAATACAAAAATCCATTGTGGGAGCGAGCTTGCTCGCGATAGCGGTGGATCAGTCAACATCATTGTCGACTGACACTCAGTCATCGCGAGCAAGCTCGCTCCCACAGGTTTTTTAGGTGCTTGTTAAATCACAGGCAAAAAAAAGCCCGATCTCGCTAAAGCGTTCAATCGGGCCAGAGCACTCAGGAGCAAAAAGTGCGAAGGGAGGTTCGATGCGCGTACAGGCTTGAAGGGTTGCGCCAGGTCACTAGACCATCCAGCGATTATCTGGCGATTAACGGGTCAGGCCACTTGCGCAAGCCTGGCGTTCGCCTGGTTCAGGCCTTTCTCCTGGAAGTCACCGCCCAGGTTCATGCCTTCGGCGTGGATGAACGTCACGTCGTGGATGCCGATGAAGCCCATGACCTGACGCAGGTACGGTTCCTGGTGATCGGCGGTGCTGCCGGCATAGATGCCGCCACGAGCCGTCAACACGTAGGCGCGCTTGCCTGTGAGCAGGCCTTGCGGACCGGTTTCGGTGTACTTGAAGGTCACACCGGCACGCAGCACGTGGTCGAGCCAGGCTTTCAGGGTGCTGGGGATCGCAAAGTTGTACATGGGCGCGGCCATGACCAGTACATCGGCGGCGAGCAATTCATCGGTCAACTGGTTGGAGCGTTCCAGGGACGCCTGTTCGATGTCGCTGCGCTGCTCGGCGGGCTTCATCCAGCCACCCAGCAGGTTGATATCCAGGTGCGGCACCGGCTTGACGGCCAGGTCCCGGACAGTGATCTGGTCATTCGGGTGAGCGGCTTTCCACTGGCTGATGAAGGTCTGGGTCAGTTGACGGGAAACCGAGTCTTGCTGACGTGCACTGCTTTCGATGATCAGAACGCGGGACATCGGATGTAGCCTCCATCTGAGAATGCTGTAGGTCGATGGAGTGAAGGTTAAACAGAGTCATATCGATGAAAAAGCGCAAATAACTGCTATAACCCATCAATAAATTCGTTTATAAGCTCAACATACCCTGTGGGAGCGGGCTTGCTCGCGAAGGCGCCGAGTCAGGCAAATAATATTTCGAATGACAAAACGCTTTCGCGAGCAAGCCCGCTCCCACAGGAGATCGAGATCACTTCGGGGTGCAGCTCAGCTCGATGCGCAGCTTGATGATGTTGCGGCTGAATTTGGCGGTGGCATTTTTGTGCTTGCCGGCCGGTACGTCGATCTTGCGGGTACGCGGGGCTTCCGGGCCATTGATGAAAACGGCCTTGCAGCTTGCATCGACGTCGCCGTAGTTGGCCACCTGGATGGAGCCGATGTCGCTATCCGTGTCGTAGGTCTGGTAATCGATCTTCATGCCGTTGAGATCTTTCTTCACATCGATCGGGTAAGCCATCGCCGTCAGCGGCAGCAGCGCCAGCAGCACACAACAGATTTTTTTCATTCAGCAGCCTCCAGTAAGGGTTGCCAGCTTAGGACAAGAGGAGCTCAACATGAAAGCGCCCCGCGTGACCCTTGATCAATGGCGAACGCTGCAAGCCGTGGTCGATCACGGTGGTTTCGCCCAGGCCGCCGAGGCGCTGCATCGCTCGCAATCATCGGTCAGCTACACCGTGGCACGCATGCAGGATCAGCTCGGCGTGCCGTTGCTGCGCATCGACGGACGCAAGGCCGTGCTGACCGAAGCCGGCGGCGTACTGTTGCGCCGCTCCCGGCAACTGGTGAAACAGGCCAGCCAACTCGAAGACCTGGCCCACCACATGGAACAGGGTTGGGAGGCCGAAGTGCGCCTGGTGGTCGATGCCGCTTACCCAAGCGCCCGCCTCGTCCGTGCCTTGACCGCGTTCATGCCGCAAAGCCGTGGCTGCCGGGTGCGCCTGCGTGAGGAAGTGCTGTCGGGCGTGGAGGAAGTCCTGCTCGAAGGCGTGGCCGACCTGGCCATCACCGGCTTCAGTATTCCCGGTTACCTGGGTGCGGAATTGAGCGACGTCGAGTTCGTTGCGGTCGCCCACCCCGAGCATCCCCTGCACCGCCTCAACCGCGAACTGAGCTTCCAGGACCTGGAAAGCCAGATGCAAGTGGTGATCCGCGACTCGGGCCGCCAGCAACCACGGGACGTCGGCTGGCTCGGGGCCGAACAACGCTGGACCGTCGGCAGCCTGGCCACCGCCGCGACCTTCGTCAGCAGCGGCCTGGGTTTTGCCTGGCTGCCCCGGCACCTGATCGAACGGGAACTCAAGGAAGGTACGCTCAAGCTGCTACCGTTGGATCAGGGCGGTAGCCGCAACCCGAGCTTTTACCTGTATTCGAACAAGGACAAACCGCTGGGACCGGCCACGCAGATTCTCATCGAACTGCTGCGCACCTTTGACACCGCACCACTGGACGCCCCGTTCGCCGCCCCCGAACAAGCCTGACACGGAGTGTATGCATGGCCTATTTCGAACACGAAGGTTGCAACCTGCACTATGAGGAATATGGCCACGGCACGCCGCTGCTGCTGGTCCACGGCCTCGGTTCCAGCACCCTGGACTGGGAAAGGCAGATCCCGGCACTGGCCACCCGCTACCGGGTGATCGTCCCGGATGTACGCGGTCACGGCCGTTCGGACAAACCCCGGGAGCGCTACAGCATTGCCGGTTTCAGCGCCGACCTGATCGCGCTGATCGAGCACCTCAATCTCGGCCCGACACACTACGTCGGCTTGTCCATGGGCGGCATGATCGGCTTCCAGCTGGGTGTGGACCAGCCGACACTGCTCAAGAGCCTGTGCATCGTCAACAGTGCGCCAGAGGTCAAACTGCGCAGCCGCGACGATTACTGGCAGTGGTTCAAGCGCTGGAGCCTGATGCACGCACTCAGCCTGCGCACCATCGGCAAGGCATTGGGCAGCAAGTTGTTCCCGAAGTCCGAGCAGGCCGACTTGCGACAAAAAATGGCCGAACGCTGGGCAAAAAACGACAAACATGCTTATCTCGCCAGCTTCAATGCCATTGTTGGCTGGGGGGTCCAGGAACGACTTTCGAAGGTCACCTGTCCAACCCTGATCGTCAGTGCCGACCGTGACTACACACCGGTGGCGCTGAAGGAAAACTACGTAAGACTGCTGCCCGATGCGCGGCTGGTGGTGATCGCCGATTCACGCCACGCCACGCCGCTGGACCAGCCGGAACACTTCAACCAAACGCTGCTGGATTTTCTGACTGCAGTCGACACCACCACTCAGGATCACTGACCCATGCTGAAAAAAATCGCCCTCGCCGCTGGCACCGTCCTGTTTGCCGCCAACCTGATGGCCGCAACGCCCGCCAAGGCGCCGCACGTTTTGCTGGAAACCACCAACGGCCAGATCGAAATCGAACTGGACCCGGTCAAGGCGCCGATCAGTACCAAGAACTTCCTTGAGTACGTCGACAGCGGCTTCTACAACAACACGATCTTCCACCGCGTGATCCCCGGCTTCATGGTTCAGGGCGGCGGTTTCACTCAACAGATGCAACAAAAAGAAACCAAGGCGCCGATCAAGAACGAACACAACAACGGTTTGGTCAACGTTCGCGGCACCTTGTCCATGGCCCGCACTTCCGTGCCTGACTCGGCCACCAGCCAATTCTTCATCAACGTCAAGGACAACGACTTCCTTGACCAGGGTGACGGCTACGCCGTGTTCGGCAAAGTGGTCAAAGGCATGGACGTGGTCGACATCATCGTCAATTCGCCAACCACCGTTCGTAGCGGCATGAAGGACGTGCCGGCCGACCCGGTGTTCATCAAGTCGGCCAAGCGCATCGACTGAGACTAAGCTGGACAAGGATGTCCGAGCCGTTGCCGGTGTTTGCCGGCAACGCTCAAAACGTTAAAAGGAGAGCCCGCTCGCGGGCGAACGCCCCATGCTTTATCGCCGCTTTGAAAAACTGATCGATGTTTTCCGTGAAGCACCGACGGCGTCTCCGCCGGACCGGGTTTTCCCTTTTTATACCTATTACCTCAAGCAGGTCTGGCCGAGCTTCGCCGCCCTGCTGATCGTCGGCCTGATTGGTGCATTGATCGAGGTAGCGCTGTTCAGCTACCTGAGCCGCATCATCGATCTGGCCCAAGGCACGCCGAACGCCAATCTGTTCCGCGAGCACGCCCTCGAACTGACCTGGATGGTGGTGGTGGCGCTGGTGCTGCGCCCCATATTCGTGGGCCTGCATGACCTGTTGGTGCACCAGACCCTGAGCCCCAGCATGACCAGCATGATCCGCTGGCAGAACCACAGTTATGTGCTCAAGCAGAGCCTGAATTTCTTCCAGAACGACTTCGCCGGGCGCATCGCCCAGCGCATCATGCAAACCGGCAACTCGCTGCGTGACTCCGCCGTGCAAGCGGTGGATGCGTTGTGGCATGTGCTGATCTACGCCATCAGTTCGCTGGTGCTGTTCGCCGAAGCCGACTGGCGCCTGATGATCCCGCTGCTGACGTGGATCTTCGCCTTCATCGGCGCCCTCTGGTACTTCGTGCCACGGGTCAAGGATCGCTCGGTGGTGGCATCCGATGCACGCTCCAAACTCATGGGGCGGATTGTCGACGGCTACACCAACATCACCACCCTGAAGCTGTTCGCCCACACCAACTTCGAGCAGCAATACGCCCGCGAAGCGATCAAGGAACAGACCGAGAAGGCCCAACTGGCCGGCCGCGTGGTCACCAGCATGGACGTGGTCATCACCAGCATGAACGGCCTGCTGATCGTCTGCACCACCGGCCTGGCCCTGTGGCTGTGGACGCAGTCGCTGATCAGCGTGGGGGCAATCGCCCTGGCCACCGGTCTGGTGATCCGCATCGTCAACATGTCCGGCTGGATCATGTGGGTGGTGACCGGCATCTTCGAAAACATCGGCATGGTGCAGGACGGCCTGCAGACCATCTCGCAACCGGTCAGCGTCACCGACCGCGACCAGGCCAAACCCTTGGCGGTGGCCCGTGGCGAAGTGCGTTTCGAGCAGGTGGACTTCCACTACGGCAAACAGAGCGGGATCATCGGCGGCCTCAACCTGACCATCAAGGCTGGCGAGAAAATCGGCCTGATCGGCCCGTCCGGCGCGGGCAAATCGACCTTGGTGAACCTGCTGCTGCGCCTGTACGACGTCGAAGGCGGACGTATCCTGATCGACGGCCAGAACATCGCCGACGTCAGCCAGGAAAGCCTGCGCGAGCGCATCGGCATGATCACCCAGGACACCTCCCTGCTGCACCGCTCGATCCGTGACAACCTGCTGTACGGCAAACCGGACGCCACCGATGCCCAACTCTGGGAAGCGGTGCACAAGGCCCGGGCTGACGGTTTCATTCCTGCACTGTCGGACGCCGAAGGCCGCACCGGTTTCGATGCCCATGTCGGTGAGCGCGGGGTGAAACTTTCCGGCGGCCAGCGCCAGCGCATCGCCATTGCCCGTGTGCTGCTCAAGGACGCGCCGATCCTGATCATGGACGAGGCCACCTCTGCGCTGGATTCGGAAGTCGAAGCGGCGATCCAGGAAAGCCTCGAAACCCTGATGCAGGGCAAGACCGTGATTGCCATCGCTCACCGGCTCTCGACCATCGCCCGGATGGACCGGCTGGTGGTGCTGGAGAACGGCAAGATCGCCGAAACCGGAACCCACGCCGAGTTGCTCGCCCATGGCGGCTTGTATGCGCGGTTGTGGCAACACCAGACCGGTGGGTTTGTCGGGATCGATTGAGCATTGCTGCGGCCACAAAACCTGTGGGAGCGGGCTTGCTCGCGAATGCGGTAGATTATTCAACAACGATGCTGACTGACACTCCGTCTTCGCGAGCAAGCCCGCTCCCACAGGGATTGGCGCGACCGATAGCCTCCAAAAAACCGCCAGGCCCCGTCAACAACGGGGCCTGGCGGTTTTTTGTACCTGCTGGAATTCTGAAAAAACCGTGCTGTACTCACTGCAACGTTCTGGAGGTGGTTCTGCAGTCCATCGGCTGGAGGCTCAAGGCAGCATAATCTCGAAAGGGCACTCTCTTATGTCTCTGTTAAAACGTTCGGCGACTGAGTTGGTAGGTACGTTCTGGCTGGTATTGGGTGGTTGCGGCAGTGCGGTGTTGGCAGCGGCTTTTCCAGAGGTGGGGATCGGCTTGCTCGGGGTGTCCTTCGCGTTTGGCCTGACCGTACTGACCATGGCCTTCGCCATCGGCCATATTTCCGGCTGTCATCTCAATCCTGCGGTATCCCTCGGCCTGGTGGTGGGTGGGCGGTTTCCGGCCAGTGAATTGCCAGCCTACATCATTGTCCAGGTCATTGGCGGCGTGATTGCAGCCGCCCTGCTGTACTTCATTGCCAGCGGCAAACCCGGTTTCGAACTGGCGGGAGGGCTTGCATCCAACGGCTATGGCGAACACTCGCCCGGCGGCTATTCGATGGCCGCAGGATTTGTCTGTGAACTGGTGATGACCGCGATGTTCATCCTGATCATCCTCGGTGCCACCGATAAACGTGCACCGGCAGGACTGGCGCCGATCGCCATCGGCCTGGGGCTGACGCTGATCCACCTGATCTCGATCCCGGTCACCAACACCTCGGTCAACCCGGCGCGCAGCACCGGCCCGGCGCTGATCGTCGGTGGCTGGGCGATTCAACAATTGTGGATGTTCTGGGTCGCGCCCCTGCTCGGCGCAGTGGTCGGCGGCGTGCTGTATCGCTGGCTGGGCAAGGAAGACAACTGACACGCCCTACGGTGAAGATCAGCCTTGTCGATAAGGCAAGGCTGACTTCGCGTCCTCTGCATAAGCCAGCACCCCCAGCCGCTCCTGCTCCAGAAAGTCTTTCACCGCCGCCTTCAACCCCGGATGCCGCAGGTAGTGCCAGGAATGGGTAATGACGGGCTCGAATCCACGAATCAGTTTGTGCTCGCCTTGCGCACCGGCATCGAAACGCTGGAAACCGTTGACGATGGCGTAGTCCATCCCCTGGTAGAAACAGGTCTCGAAATGCAGGCGATCGAACTCCGCCAGGCATCCCCAGTAACGGCCATAAAAGCTGTCGCCCCCCACCAGGCTGAACGCCATCGCCACTGGGCGTGAACCCTGCCTGGCCAGCACCACGCGAATCGACTCCGGCATGCGTTCGGCCAACAGGCTGAAAAACTCCCGCGTCAGATACGGCCTTTGCCGACGCACCGCGTAGGTATTGGCGTAGCAGGCATAGACGAAATCCCATTGCGCCTGACTCAGCTCCCGCCCCTCCAGCCATTCGAACTCGAAACCCTGGCCGACCACCTGCTCGCGCTCCTTGCGCATCTGTTTGCGCTTGCGCGAACTGAGCACGTCGAGGAAGTCCTGGAAATCCCGGTACCCGCGGTTCTGCCAGTGATACTGACAGCCAACGCGCTGCAGCCAGCCAGGCTGCTCGCTCAATGCCGCATCGGTGAATGGATCGGTGAAGTTGATGTGGGCGCTGGAAAGACCTTCGAGTTCCAGATAACCCGGCAGGCTTTTCAACAGTTCGAAACCGTCTTCGACCGTGGCCGCCAACAGCCGCGGCCCGGTCACAGGACTGAACGGCACCGCGCTCAACAGTTTGGGGTAGTAATCGATGCCGGCGCGTTCGCAGGCATCGGCCCAGGCGTGATCGAACACGTACTCGCCGTAGGAATGCCACTTGCGATAACCGGGCAGCGCGGCGATCAGGCGATCACCTTCAACGTGCAGCAGATGCTCGGGCTGCCAGCCGGAATGGGGTCCGACACTGCCGCTGTCTTCCAGTGCGCTCAAAAAAGCGTGACGCAGAAAAGGCTGACTCTCCGGCACCATGGCATCCCAGGTCTGCGGGGCGATTTCTGACAGTTTTTGCAGGCGTTGCAACGGCATCACCGTCCTCACTCTTCATGGCGTGAAAGCCCCGCGAGTATCGCCTATCGCTCCACTTTGCACACGGGCAAAGCGACGACAGTGCTCTAACTCAATGGTTCACGGCGGCTTTGTATCGTCACGGACATGACATCACATTGCCACTGCTCTGTAATAAACCATCGCGATACTGGCGCCTGTTTTTAGAGCGCCGGGTTATACCCGGCCACAGTTTTCCGCCCCTTACGGTCGGTTGTGCCCCGGATGGCTCTGTCATCCCCTCTCATCTTCGGAGATTGATATGCGTCTTGCTTCCACAAAAACTGCGGCGGCCTTGTGCGGTGGCCTGTTGCTGGCCATGAGTGTTCCGGCCAGTGCCGCAGTCGACGCCAAACTGCTCGACATGCTCAAGGCTAACGGCTCGATCACCAACGCGCAGTACAGCGAACTGCAAGCCGAGCTGGCCAGGGATCAGAAAGAACAGCAGATTGCCCGTCAGGCTCAGCAAGAGACCAACGAGCAAATCGCGGCCACCGCGAAGAAAACCGACACACTGAGCGCCTTCGACCAGAAGCTTGCATGGGCGGCAAAGACCCAGTTCAAGGGCGACGTGCGCTTCCGTCAGGAAAACGTCCACAACGATGGCGTGCCAAACAACAAGGACCAGGATCGTCAGCGCATTCGTGCCCGCCTGGGTGCCTACAGCGAAATCAACCCGCAGGTCGACACCGGTATCCGTATCGCCACCGGCAGCAACGACGACGCTCGCTCGACCAACCAGGACCTGAACAACTACTTCGACAAGAAGCAGATCTGGCTGGACCAGGGTTACATCGACTACCACCCGGACGCGATCAAGAACCTGCACCTGGTTGGCGGCAAGATGCCGCAACAATGGGTGAGCATGGGCGACATCATCTGGGATAGCGATATCAACCCGGAAGGCCTGGCTGTCACCTACAAGTACCCGCTGAGCGGCAGCACCGAACTGTTCGGTAGCGCCGGTCACTACACCCTCAAGGACAACGTCGACGGCGAAGGCGTGCAATTCAAGCACGACCTGCGTCTGTACGCCGGCCAGTTGGGTGCGCGCTTCGGCATCACCGACAGCATGAAAATGACCTTGGGCGGCAGTCTCTACGCCTACGACAACGACGACAGCAGCGCCTGCCCTACCTCGGGTACCGTTACTGCGCCATGCGCACTGGCCGTCAACGGCAACAGCCCGGGCGAACGGTTCAAACTGTACGAAGGCTTTGGTCAGCTGGACTTCAGCAACCTGCCGGTTCCGCTGTCGATCTACGGTCAGTACGTCAACAACACCGATGCCAGCAACGACCAGGACACTGGCTGGCTGGCCGGTGTGAAGTCCAAGCTCTACGGCTTCAACGTGGACTACAACTACCGCGACGTACAGCGTAACGCCGTGGTGGGTGCCTTCACCGACTCCGACTTCGCCAACGGCTTCACCGGTTCGCGCGGCAGCAAGCTGAAAGTGAGCTACGACCTGGACAAGAACTTTGCCCTGGGCGCGACCTACTACATGGCGACCTCGGACCAGACCAACGCCAACATCAACAAGAAGGATTCGGACATCAACACCCTGCAACTGGATGCCGAAGCCAAGTTCTGATTCACCCGCTACACGACTCGGGCAAGGAAGCCCGGGCCCCTTTTACAGCCTGGCGTTGATGTATCGGTCCCCATCATCCTCCGATGCATCAACGCCAGGCTGTTTTCTCTCCCGCAAAAAAAGATCGCAGCCTTCGGCAGCTCCTACAGGGTTGGGTTCACGGTGAATCCGGTCCTGTAGGAGCTGCCGCAGGCTGCGATCTTTTCAAGCCGCAGAATCAGCGCTTGCGCAGCAACACGCTACCAATCGAATAACCGGCGCCGAACGAGCTGAGCACGGCCAGCGAACCGGCGGCCAGATCGTCCTGGTTCTTGTGGAACGCAATCACGGAACCGGCGGAACTGGTGTTGGCGTAGGTGTCGAGAATCACCGGGGCTTCTTGCTCGGTCGCATCGCGGCCCAGCAGTTTCTTGACGATCAGGTGGTTCATGCTGAGGTTGGCCTGGTGCAGCCAGAAGCGCTTCACGTCGCTGATGTTGAGCTGGTTCTCTTGCAGATGCTCAGCGATCAGCTCGGCCACCATCGGGCAGACTTCCTTGAACACCTTGCGGCCTTCCTGCACGAACAGTTTGTCCTTGGCGCCGATGCCCTCTTCCGCCGCGCGGTTGAGGAAGCCGAAGTTGTTGCGGATGTTGTTGGAGAACTTGGTCAGCAGCTTGGTGCTGACGATATCGAACTGATACTTGGACGTCGCCAGGTCGGCACGCTCGATGATCACCGCGGTGGCGGCATCGCCGAAGATGAAGTGGCTGTCGCGGTCGCGGAAGTTCAGGTGGCCGGTGCAGACTTCCGGGCTGACCATCAGGACCGCGCGGGCCTGGCCCAGTTGCACGCTGTTGGCGGCGGTCTGGATACCGAAGGTCGCCGAGGAGCACGCCACGTTCATGTCGAAACCGAAACCCTGGATGCCCAGCGCTTCCTGGACTTCGATGGCAATGGCCGGGTAGGCACGTTGCAGGTTGGAGCAGGCGACGATCACGCCGTCGATGTCCGCTGCGGTCTTGCCGGCACGCTGCAGGGCTTGTTCGGCCGCGCCGATGGCCATCTGGCAGAGTACCGACCACTCGTCGTTGGAACGTTCCGGCAGGCGCGGGGCCATGCGTTGCGGGTCGAGAATGCCGTCCTTGTCCATGACAAAGCGGCTCTTGATGCCGGAGGCTTTTTCGATGAATGCGGCGCTGGACTCGGTCAATGCCTGAACTTCACCGCGTGCGATGGCATCGGCGTTGTCGGCGTTGAATTGCGCGACGTAAGTATTGAAAGACTGGACCAGCTCTTCATTGGAAATGCTGTTGGCCGGGGTGTACAGGCCGGTGCCACTGATGACGACGTTATGCATGGTCGTGTCTCTAATCTGTTCAGGCAGAAAGCATTGGCACCGTCGTACCAACACACAAAGGGTCTATTCCCGTCGGGGGACGCAAACTTGGCATCGCTTTATTCCGACCTGCCCGCGACCGTGAGGGCTCAAAACCGCGGGGCCGGCATTTATAGGCGCGAAGTTTGCCATAAAGCGTGGGTTTTGGCGCCTTTTTGCTGGATGAACCCTACCTGCGGGCCATGCAAAACTGTGGGAGCGAGCTTGCTCGCGATTGCGGCCTGACAGGCAACATAGATGTTGAATGTGATGCCCCCATCGCGAGCAAGCTCGCTCCCACAAGTATTGCACTGGCCTCGGGTCTACGGCTCGACTTGCGACCACTGCTTGCTCAGGCGCTTGTCGGAGATCGGCACCTTGGTTCCCAACTGTTGAGCAAACAGCGAAACCCGGTACTCCTCCAGCCACCAGCGATACAACTCCAGCTGCGGGTCACGCTTGCCTTCCTGGGCGTGTTTACTGGCGCGGGTCTGGTATTGCGTCCACAGGCCGCTCAATTCGCCACTCCAGACCCGGTCGCGCTGGACCTGGGCCCCGATTTTTTCGAAACGCTGTTCGATGGCCTTGAGGTAACGCGGCAACTCCTTGAGCCACTGCATCGGTGTTTCCCGGACAAACCCCGGATAGACCAGGTGGCTGAGTTGCTGCTTGATGTCGTTCAGGGCCACGGCTTGCGCAAGATCGATCTTGCCCTTGAAGCGTTTTTGCAGACCATGCCAGAGCTTGAGGATTTCCAGGGTCAGCTTCGCCACACGCTCGGCGTGCTCGGTCCAGGCGCCACGCTTGCGTTCGGCCAAGGACGCCAATCCGGCGCCATCGCGTGGCAGCGGGTCTTCGCCTTCGAGAATGCAACTGTCGAGGCTGGCCAGCAGAATGTCTTCCACCAGCGCATCGACACGCCCCATGTCGCGGTACAGCAGGCCCAGCTCGGTCAGGCCCGGCAACTTGCCGCGCAGGAATTTTGCCGACTCGGCCAGTTGCTGCATCAGCAAGCGTTGCAGGGCACGGCGATGCTGGAACTCGGCCTCGGCCGGTGTCGAGAAACGCCCTTCCTTGACCGTGCCGGCTTCTTCCACCAGCGCCGGATAGACCGTCATCGACAGTCCGGCGATCTTCTGCTGGGTTTTCTCGGCCACCGCGGCGAAGACTTTCGGCTCCACCGGCAGCTGGCTCTTCGCGGTTTGCGGCACCGCCAATGCGGCCTGGCTCGCCTCGGCGAAACGCGCCGTCAACTCGGCCAGATCACGCCCTTCACCGAGGAACTTGCCCTGGCCGTCGACGATCTCCAGGTTCATCCGCAGATGGCTTTCGACCTGCTGTGCCGCCTCGGCCCAGGCTTCATCGCTGACCCGCGCTCCGGTCATGCGCAGCAACTCGCGACCCAAGGCCTGGGGCAGCGAGCCCTCGGCAAAGGTCATGCGCTGCAAGGCGGCCTTGACGAAGTCCGGCACCGGCACGAAATTCTTGCGCAAGGCCTTGGGCAGGTTGCGCACCAGGGCAATGCACTTGGCTTCGATGACACCCGGCACCAGCCAGTCCAGGCGCTCCGGCGGCAGCATCGGCAACAGCGGTGCCGGCACGCGCAGGGTCACGCCGTCCCGTGGATGGTTCGGTTCGAAGTGGTAGCTGAGGGCCAACTCCAGATCGCCGATGTGCAGCGTATCCGGGTAATGCTGCGCGGTGACCTCGCTGGCTTCACGGGCCAGCACGTCTTCTTCGCGCATGATGAGCAGCTGCGGATCTTTCTGACTGTTGATCCGGTACCAGCTGTCGAAGGTCGCGGTCTGATGAATCTCCGCCGGCAGGCGCGCGTCGTAGAAGGCGTACAGGGTTTCTTCATCCGCCAGGATGTCGCGACGGCGGGCCTTGGCTTCCAGTTCGTCGAGTTGCTCCAGCAACTGTTTGTTGGCCGTCAGGCACTTGGCTTTGGACTGGATCTCGCCGCGCACCAGCGCTTCGCGGATGAACAGTTCACGAGACACCACCGGGTCCACCGGGCCGTAATGCACCGGCCGCCGGCCGACCACGATCAACCCGAACAGGGTGATCTGCTCGAACGCAACCACCTGGCCGCGCTTCTTCTCCCAATGGGGTTCGAAGTGGTTTTTCTTGATCAGGTGCCCGGCGAGCGGTTCGATCCAGTCGGCGTCGATCTTCGCCACCATGCGCGCGTAGAGCTTGGTGGTTTCCACCAGTTCGGCGGTCATCAGCCACTGCGGACGCTTCTTGCCGATGCCAGACGACGGGTGAATCCAGAACCGCCGCTGACGCGCGCCGAGGTAATCGCCCTCTTCGGTTTTCTGGCCGATCTGGCTGAGCAACCCCACCAGCACCGCTTTGTGCAGTTTCGGATAGTCCGCCGGCTCCTTATTGAGGCTCAACTGCATGTCGCGGCAGATCAGGCTCAACTGGCGATGGGAGTCGCGCCATTCGCGCAGGCGCAGGTAATTCAGGAAATTCTTGCGGCACCAGTTGCGCAGCGGGTTGGCGGTCAGCGCCTGGCGTTGCTCTTCGAATCCGCGCCACAGGTTGACCAGACCGGCGAAGTCCGAGTCGGCGTCTTTCCACTGGGCGTGGGCCTGGTCCGCCGCTTGCTGACGCTCCGGCGGACGTTCGCGCGGGTCCTGGATCGACATGGCGCTGGCGACGATCAGCACTTCCTGCAAGCTGCCGAGCTTCGCCGCTTCCAGCAACATACGCCCCATGCGCGGGTCCACCGGCAGCCGCGCCAATTGGCGACCGAGCGGGGTCAACTGGCTGTTGCGGTCCACCGCCGAGAGTTCCTGCAGCAGGTTGTAACCGTCGCTGATGGCCTTGCCATCCGGCGGCTCGATGAACGGGAACGCGCTGACCTCGCCAAGGCGCAGGTGCAACATCTGCAAAATGACCGCCGCGAGGTTGGTCCGCAGGATTTCCGGATCGGTAAATTCCGGGCGACCGAGGAAATCCTCTTCACTGTACAGGCGCACGCAGATGCCCGGCTCGACCCGTCCGCACCGGCCCTTGCGCTGGTTGGCGCTGGCCTGGGAAACGGCTTCGATCGGCAGGCGCTGGACCTTGGCCCGGTAGCTGTAGCGGCTGATGCGCGCGGTGCCGCTGTCGATCACGTAGCGGATGCCCGGCACGGTCAGCGAGGTTTCCGCGACGTTGGTCGCCAGCACCACGCGACGCCCCGGGTGCGACTGGAAAATCCGCTGCTGCTCGGCCGGCGACAGGCGCGCGTACAGCGGCAGGATTTCGGTGTGCTTGAGCTGGGCCTTGCGCAGCATGTCGGCGGCGTCGCGAATCTCACGTTCACCCGGCAGGAATACCAGCACGTCACCGGGACTGCGGCGTTCACTGCGCTCATAAGCGGCGATTTCGTCGAGGGTGGCGAGAATCGCCTGATCCACCGTCAGGTCGTCCTCGACGCGGTTACCCTCTTCGTCCTGCTCCAGGGTCAGCGGGCGATACCAGGTGTCCACCGGGAACGTACGGCCGGACACCTCGACAATCGGCGCATCGTCGAAGTGTTTGGAGAAACGCTCCAGGTCGATGGTCGCCGAGGTGATGATGACCTTCAGGTCCGGGCGGCGCGGCAGCAGGGTTTTCAGGTAGCCGAGCAGGAAATCGATGTTGAGGCTGCGTTCGTGGGCTTCGTCGACGATGATCGTGTCGTAGCGTTCCAGATAGCGGTCGTTCTGGGTTTCCGCCAGCAGGATGCCGTCGGTCATCAGCTTGATCAGGGTATTGGAATCGCTCTGGTCCTCGAAGCGCACCTGATAGCCGACCAGTGCACCCAACGGTGTGCCCAACTCTTCGGCGACCCGGCTGGCCACGCTGCGCGCCGCGATCCGCCGTGGCTGGGTGTGGCCGATCAAGCCATGCTGGCCGCGCCCGATTTCCAGGCAGATCTTCGGTAACTGGGTGGTTTTACCCGAGCCGGTCTCACCGGCGATGATCAGCACCTGGTGCTTTTCCAGCGCCTTCTTGATTTCGTCGCGCTTGGCGGCAATCGGCAAACTGTCGTCGTAACGAATCACCGGCAGGCTGGCGCGGCGGGCCAGCACCTGCTCACAGGACGCCTGCATGCGCGCCACCCACTGGCCCAGCTTGGCCTCGTCGGGTTTCTTGCGCAGCTCAAGCAACTGCCGCCGAAGCCGGTGGCGGTCGGCGAGCATGGCGTGATCGAGGTTTTTCAGCAGTTTGTCGATGGAGGGCGATTCGTCGGTCATCGGGTACGCAATTCAGTCGTCTAGTGGCGCAGGGTGGCGATTGTCGCAGATTTGCCATGGATTGGCTGGTTCTCCTGTAGGAGCTGCCGCAGGCTGCGATCTTTTGATCTTGCTTTTCAAAGATGTCGAAAAAATCAAGATCAAAAGATCGCAGCCTTCGGCAGCTCCTACAGGCGTTTGATGTGATCGTTCCCACGCAGAGCATGGGAACGATCAGGTTGAATTATTCGTTATCGAGGCCTTTGCGGCGATACGGAAACACGTCGATCACTTTGCCGGCGCGAATCGCCTCCTGCAGGCTCTTCCAGTAATCGGCGTTGTACAGCTCGCCATGCAACTGATCGAACAACTTGCGCTGCCCCGAATCGGCAAACAGGAACGGCGGAAACTCTTCCGGGAATACATCCAGCGGCCCGATCGAGTACCAGGGTTCGGACGCCATCTCGTCTTCCGGTGTGCGCGGTTGGGGAATGTGGCGGAAGTTGGCCTCGGTGAGAAAGCAGATTTCGTCGTAGTCGTAGAACACCACCCGGCCGTGACGGGTGACGCCAAAGTTCTTCAGCAGCATGTCACCGGGAAAGATGTTGGCCGCCGCCAGTTGCTTGATCGCCAGGCCGTAATCTTCCAGGGCTTCGCGCACCTGCGCTTCGTTAGCGTTTTCCAGGTACAGGTTCAGCGGGGTCATGCGCCGTTCGGTCCAGCAGTGACGGATCAGCACCGTGTCGCCTTCCACCGACACCGTGGAGGGTGCGACGTCCAGCAATTCCTCCAGGCACGCCGGGTCGAACTTGCTCAGCGGGAAACGGAAGTCGGCGAACTCCTGGGTATCGGCCATGCGCCCGACCCGGTCGACGCTTTTCACCAGACGGTACTTTTCGATCACCGTGGCGCGGTCGACATTTTTCGATGGCGAGAAACGGTCCTTGATGATTTTGAACACGGTGTTGAACCCCGGCAGGGTGAACACGCTCATGACCATGCCGCGCACGCCAGGGGCCATGATGAACTGGTCGTCGGTGTTGGCCAGGTGATTGATCAGCGCCCGGTAGAACTCCGACTTGCCGTGCTTGTAGAAGCCGATCGAGGTGTACAGCTCGGCGATGTGCTTGCCCGGCAGGATGCGCCGCAGGAAGCCGATGAACTCCGCCGGCACCGGCACATCCACCATGAAGTACGAGCGGGTGAAGGAGAAAATGATCGACACGTCCGCTTCGTCGGTGATCAGCGCATCGATCTGGATGCCGCGACCTTCCAGGTGCAGCAAGGGAATTGCCAGCGGCCATTGCTCGTCGGCGGTGTAGATGCGCCCCACCAGGTACGCACCTTTATTACGGTACAGCACTGAGGAAAACAGCTCGACGCTCAACTCCGGGTCCTTGCACACCCAGTCCGGCAGGTTCTCGCGCAGTTGCGCTTCGAGGCGCTTCAGGTCACCGGACAGGTCGGCGTAATCCTCGCTGAAGCGGTAGTCGGCGAAGATGCTGGCAAGCATCGCCGACAGTTGGCCTTGCGGCTTGTAGGTACGGGTTTGCGCAGCCCGGGCACGACGCAGGCTCGGCCGGGTGGTGTGGATGAACATGCAGCCGTCGCTGATCAGGTCATGGCTGAACAGCCCGCAGAAGATCGAGTTGTACCAGGTCTCGGACAATTCATCGTCGAAGCGCAGGTCGATCAGGCTGATGTAGGCACTTTTCACCAGTGGCCAGCAGCTGACATCCAGTGTCTCGGCGTCAAATGCGGTGCGCAGTCGCTCCACCGTTTCACTGACTTTATCTTCGTACAGATTGATCCGCGCTGCCGACGCCGATTGCGTCTCTTGCCACCGGGCCTGTTCGAAGCGGGCCCGGGCACCGTCGGTGATCTGCCGGAAATGCTCGCGGTAATCGTCAAAGCCATCGAGGATCAAACGGGCGATGTCGGCGGCTGGCCATTGCTGCGGCATGGTGAGACCTCTGCGGGAATTCGGGAGGCTTGAGCTTAGCCAGTGAACCGGGTTCAGGAGAAGCGCAATTTTCCAGGCGCCGCGTCATCGACGCCCTGAAGAGTTCAATGCCCGGTTTTCGGTTGCCATCGATCACGCACTCAGCAACACTTTCGCCCCTTCATCATGGAAGGAACGCGCTGTGAACCCCGTCGATATTTTCCGTTTACTGTCCCTGGCGGCCATTTGGGGTGCGAGTTTTCTGTTCATGCGCATCATCGCCCCGGTGATCGGCTCCCTGCCCACGGCGTTTTTTCGCGTATCGATTGCCGCCGTCGGGTTGCTGGTGATTCTTGGCCTGATGCGCATCAGCTGGGACTTCAAGGGCAAACTCAAGACCGTGATGCTGCTCGGGGTGATCAACTCCGGCATCCCGGCGACCCTGTACTCCGTTGCCGCGCAGGTGCTGCCTGCCGGTTATTCGTCGATTTTCAATGCCACGACTCCCTTGATGGGCGTGCTGATCGGCGGCCTGTTTTTCCATGAAAGGCTCACTGGCGCCAAGCTCGGTGGCGTATTCCTGGGGTTGTTCGGCGTGGGCGTACTGACCCGTGCCGGTCCGGTGGCGTTCGACATGTCACTGCTGATGGGGGCCGTCGCCTGCCTGCTCGCCACCACGTGCTACGGATTTGCCGGATTCCTCGCCCGCCGCTGGCTCGATCAGGCCGGCGGTCTCGATAGTCGTTTGTCGGCACTGGGCAGCATGCTCGGCGCGACCTTGTTCCTGCTGCCGCTGTTCGGCTACAGCGTGATCAGCCAGCCACCGGCGAGCTGGGGCGGCTGGAGCGTGTGGCTGTCGTTGCTGGGGTTGGGGCTGGGCTGCACGGCGTTTGCCTACATTATTTACTTCCGGCTGCTGAGTTCGATCGGCCCGGTGAAATCGATGACCACGACCTTCCTGATCCCGCTGTTTGGCGTGTTGTGGGGAGCGCTGTTTCTCGATGAGCCGCTGTCGATGGCGCATATCTATGGCGGGGTGTTGATTGCGTTGGCGTTGTGGCTGGTGTTGAAGCCGGCTGCGGTGAAGCCGGGTTTGGTGGCTGAGCGGTAGAGTTGTTGCGTGGCGGATGACGCTTTCGCGGGCAAGCCCGCTCCCACAGGGTTTGCGCGGTCCTTGTGGGAGCGGGCTTGCTCGCGAAGGCGATAGACCAGACACCAACAATCACAAAGCGGAAATACTCACCTCCCCATCCACCAACCGACGAATCCCCAGCGGATTGCCGTTCTGCAACGCCTCGGGCAGCAGCGCGTCCGGATAATTCTGGAAGCATACCGGCCGCAGGAAGCGATCGATCGCCAGGGTGCCGACCGAGGTCCCCCGCGAGTCGGATGTCGCCGGATACGGCCCGCCATGCACCATGGACTCGCAAACTTCGACCCCGGTCGGATAGCCGTTGAGCAGGATCCGCCCGACCTTCTCTTGCAACAGTTCCGCCAGCCAGCGGTACTCCAGCAGTTCGTCGGCTTCGCCAATCAAGGTCGCGGTCAATTGCCCGCGCAAGCCCTGCAATGCTGCCGCCAACTGCGCCCGATCCTCGACCTCGATGACGATGGTGGTGGGCCCGAACACTTCCTCCTGCAGCAATTCATCGCCCTTGAGCAACAGGCCGGCATCGGCCTTGAACACCTGCGGCTGCGCCTGATTGCCCTGTTGCGGCCGGCCCGCCAGATGGCTCAGGCCCGGATGTTCGTGCAGTTCGCCAAGGCCCCGGTTGTAGCTGGCCAACGCGCCGGCATTGAGCATGGTTTGCGCCGGCTGTTGGTTCATGTGGGCGCAGAAAGCCTCAAGAAAAGCACTGAACTGCGGCGAGCGCACACCAATGACCAGCCCGGGATTGGTGCAGAACTGGCCACAGCCCAGGGTTACCGAACCTGCCAATTGCGCCGCGATCTGCTCACCGCGCACCTCGAGGGCTTGCGGCAGCAGGAACACCGGATTGATGCTCGACATCTCGGCGAACACCGGGATCGGCTGCGGCCGGTTTGCAGCCATGTGGCTCAGGGCATTGCCGCCCTTGAGTGAACCGGTGAAGCCCACCGCCTGAATCGCCGGATGTTTGACCAGCCATTCGCCGACACCACCGCCGTAGATCATGTTGAACACACCGGCCGGCATCTCGGTTTTTTCCGCGGCCCGAATGATCGCGTCAGCCACCCATTGTGCGGTCGCCATGTGCCCGCTGTGGGCCTTGAACACCACCGGGCAACCGGCGGCCAGTGCCGAGGCGGTATCGCCACCGGCGGTGGAAAAGGCAAGCGGGAAGTTGCTCGCACCGAACACCGCCACCGGCCCCAGGGCGATGCGGTATTGACGCAGATCCGGACGCGGCAGCGGTTGTCGGTCCGGCAGGGCTCGGTCGATGCGCGCACCATAGAAGTCGCCGCGACGCAGCACCTTGGCGAACAGGCGCAACTGGCCGCTGGTGCGGCCACGCTCACCTTGGATACGCCCGACCGGCAATGCTGTCTCGCGACACACGGTGGCGACGAACTCATCGCCCAAACCGTCGATTTCATCGGCGATGGCGTCGAGAAACCGCGCGCGTTTTTCCGCACTCAGGTTGCGGTAGGTCGGGTATGCCGCAGCCGCGGCTTTGGCAGCGGCATCCACTTCGGCTTCGCTGGCCTGGAAGAAAGTTCCGGGCAAGGGCTCGCCAGTGGTGGCGTCGAGGCTTTGCAACTGCAACGTGCCGTTGGCGCTGCGGCGACCACCGATGTAGTTGTGTCCAGGAAACAGGCTCATGTGGATTCCTTGATCGATTGCAGACCTACGGGGGTCAGAGTGTGCGTACCTGACCGATAGCCAGCGGCTGGGCGCTCTCGCCGATGCCGTTGACCAAAGGCGCACCGAACTCATCGAGGCTGATCTGGAAGCTGTCCCCCGGCTGGGTCTTCACACCGTCGGCAAACGACAGCGTGGCGGTACCGAAGTAGTGCACGTGAACATCGCCGGGACGCAAAAACTGCGCGTACTTGAAGTGATGAAATTCGAGATTGGCCAGGCTGTGGCACATGTTGTCCTCGCCGCTGAGAAACTCTTTTTCCCAGATCGTCTGGCCGTTGCGCGTGATGCGGCTGGTGCCGACCAGATGCCTGGGCAACTCACCGACGCGCAACTCCGGACCATAGGAGCAGCAACGCAGCTTCGAATGGGCGAGATACAGGTAGTTGCGCCGCTCCATGACGTGGTCGGAGAACTCGTTACCCAGCGCGTAACCGACACGGTACGGCCGGCCGTCGTCGCCGATCACATACAGGCCGGTCAGTTCCGGCTCCTCACCGGCGTCCTCGGCAAACGGCGGCACCGGGAAATCCGCACCGGGACGCACGACGATGCTGCCGTCGCCCTTGTAGAACCACTCCGGTTGCGCACCGACCTGCTCCGCCGCCGGTTTACCGCCCTCCAACCCCCACTTGAACATGCGCATGGTGTCGGTCATGCCGGCTTCGACTTCACCGTCGTGCTGGTGCATTTTGTCCCGAGTCGCGGCGCTGCCCAGATGGGTCAGGCCCGTGCCGCTGATCAGGCAATGGGCCGGGTCTTCGTGGTCCAGCGGTGGCAGGACCTTGCGCTGCTGCAACAGCTGCGCGTAATCCGGACCGGGGTCGCTGCCGCGCCGGGCGACTTCTTCTTGCAGGCTGCACTGGGCACGGATGGCGGCCAGGGCCAGTTCACGGGTACTGCGGGTATCGCGCAGCACCTGGACCCGAGCGCCCTCAACCACGCCAACCTGGCGTTGCCCGTCGCTGTTTTCAAACTGAATCAGACGCATGTCGGTCCTCCGAAAAGTCGTGGTGGGCGCCGCGAGAAAGCGGCGCCGGACGGTCACTCGATGATGTTGAAATCGCTCAGGTACTCATCGGAGATTTCCAGGCCCAGGCCCGGCTTGTTGTCATCCAGCTGGATATAGCCGTTGACCGGTTGCGGCTCGCCCTTGAACACGTAGTAGAAGAGTTCGTTGCCGACTTCGACGTCGAACACCGGGAAGAACTCGGCCATCGGCGAAGCCGTGGTGGACATGGTCAGGTGGTAGTTGTGCATTTGTCCGGCATGCGGGATGACCGGTACCGACCAGGCCTCGGCCATGGCGTTGATCTTGCGCGCGGCGGTGATGCCGCCGACGCGGTTGGTGTCGTACTGGATCACGTCGACGGCACGACGTTCCAGCAGGTCCTTGAAGCCGTAGGAGGTGAACTCATGCTCGCCGCCGGAGATCGGCATGATCCCCATCTTCTTCAGCTCGATGTAGCCTTCGATGTCGTCGGCGATCACCGGTTCTTCGAGCCAGCGCGGCTCGAACTCGGCGAGTTTCGGCAACATGCGCCGGGCATACTCGAGGGTCCAGCCCATGTAGCATTCGAGCATGATGTCGACGTCGGGGCCGGCCAGCTCACGCAGGGCGCGCACTTGTTCGATGTTGCGGCGCATGCCCGCCGGACCGTCTTTCGGGCCATAGCCGAAACGCATCTTCAGCGCGGTGAAACCCTGGTTCAGATAGCCTTGGGCCTCTTCGAGGAACAGGTCGAGGTTGTCGTTGGCGTAGAGCTTGGACGCGTAGGTCCAGATCTTTTCCTTGGTGCGCCCGCCCAGCAGCTTGAACACCGGCTTGTTCACCGCTTTGCCCATGATGTCCCAGATCGCGATGTCGATGGCCGAGATCGCCGCCATGCCGATGCCCTTGCGCCCCCAGGCGTGGCTCTGGCGGTACATTTTCTGCCAGATGTATTCGTTGTCGAACGGGTCTTCGCCAATGGCGATCGGCGCCAGGTAGGTGTCGATGATTTCCTTGGCCACGCGCGGCGCCAGGGCACAGTTACCGATGCCGACGAGGCCGGTGTCGGTCTCGACTTCCACCACCAGCCAGCCGTGGAAACGGAACGAGCCCATGGCGTCGCCGCGCTCGAACAGGATGTCGCTGGCGTTGGTGCAGAAGTGCGCCTGAGGTGGCACGACCTTGCCTTTCCACTCGAAAACGCGGGTACGGATCGCTTTGATTTTCATGAATACGGTTTCCTTGCGCTGCCGGCTTCTTGTCATTGTGAGTCGCTGCGCAATGCCACTCGGGTGGCGGTCTTGCGCATTCGATGGAGCGACTTTAGCCAGCGGCCAAGGGCTGCGGATAATCACTTATGCGTATCCGGCGATAACCTGGGGTGATAGCGGAATCCGGTTATTGGGCGTTTCGGGTTATCGGGTGACGCAAAAAAGATCGCAGCCTTCGGCAGCTCCTACAGAGGAATGCGATCCCCTGTAGGAGCTGCCGAAGGCTGCGATCTTTTGATCTTTCAGCAATCAGTAGCTGTTGCCACCCATCCGGCACGCGATCTCGAACGCCTGGCGGATCGCGCCGACGTTGGCCTTGCCCTGCCCCGCGATGTCGAACGCGGTGCCATGGGCCGGGGTGGTGATCGGGATCGGCAGTCCGCCCTGCACCGTGACGCCACGGGAGAAGCCCATCAGCTTGATCGCGATCTGCCCCTGGTCGTGGTACATGGTCACCACCGCGTCGAAGGCACTGGCATCGCCCTGGACCTTGAGGAAGATCGTGTCGGCCGGATAAGGCCCGTCCGCCGCGATCCCCAGTGCCTGCGCCGAACGCACCGCCGGGCCGATGATGTCCAGCTCCTCGCGACCGAACGAACCGTTATCACCGTTATGCGGATTCAGCCCGCAAACGCCGATGCGCGGCTTTTCCAGCCCGTTGCGCTTGAGCGCGGTGTCGATCAATTGAATCGCTTCGACCACCCGTTGCTGGCTGAGCAGGCCCGGCACATCGGCCAGGGCCACATGGGAGGTCACCCGCGAAGTCCAGAGATTGTCGAGCACGTTGAATTCGCAGAACGGTCCATGGAAATCCAGCAGCTCGGCGAACCAGTGCAGCTCATCGCTGTGGGCCATGCCGGCCATGTGCAGTGAAGTCTTGTTCAATGGCCCGAACAACACGGCGTCAGTGATGCCCGCTTCGGTCAGGCGCAGGGCTTTTTCCAGGGTGTCGAGGCTGTAGCGGCCACCGATGACGCTGGCCTCGCTACGCGGAAACTCACCGATAGTGTCGCCGCGAAAGTCATAGAACAGCGGCGTGTCATCGACGAATGCCAACTGCTCCAGGGACTCGACGCGACGATAGGGAAATTCCATCCCGGCAATGCGCATGCCGCGACGCATTTCCGCTTCGTCGGCGATCAGGATCACATTGGCCTGGGCACGCACTTCAGGCTCGCCCAGCAGGCGCGCGATCAGCTCAGGGCCGATGCCCGCCGGGTCGCCGAGGACCATCGCGATGGTGGATTTGCTCATGCTTCACTCCTCAAGGGTTCAGGCTGCGCCCGCTCATTGGCGCAAGGCTCGCAGCGATAGACCCGCTGCGCGTTGCTGTAGAAAAGTCGTTCCTGATCGGCTGTCGGCAGATCGGCGACGATGGATTTGAAACCGCTGTAGATGTCGTCGAACGAACCGCACAGGCTGTCCACGGGGAAGTTGCTGGCGAACATCGCCCGGTGGCTGCCGAACATGGCGATCACCTCGCGCACGATCCAGGCGTTGTCCTTGGCGCGCCAGCGCTGGCCGCCCTGCCCCAGGCCGGAAATCTTCACCTGCACGTTCGGCCACTGCGCCAGCCGCGCCATCGCCAGACGCCAGCCCGCCAGGCCTTCGGCACTGCGGTCATTGGGCAAACCGGTGTGGTTGAGAATCAGCGTGATGCCGGGAAAATCCCGGGCCAGGCGTTCGGCCTCGTGCAGGTTCCACCAGGGTGTCTGCAAGTCGAAATGCAGCCCCAGCCCTTCAAGCGCGGCGTAACTGCGGCGCCAGTGTTCGTCACTCATCAGGCTGCGCATGTGCCCCACCTGCGTCGGCGCGATCGGGCCACCGGGTTTGTGGCGCACGCTGCGCACATGCTTGAAACGCGCCTGCTCGGTGAGCACATCGATAGCGTCCGGATGATCGAGCCAGGCTTGCGCCACGACCGCATTGGGTACGCCGTAGCGGGCGGCCAGTTGCTCGATGAAACGGGTTTCGCCAATCGGGTCCTGCGGGTTCCACTCGGTCTCGACGTACACCGTTTGCACGACGTTATGCGACCCTGCGTCGGCGAAGTAATCCTCGGGAAAATAGCGGCGCTTGATCGCGCTGTAGTCTCCGTAGCGAAACGGAATGTTGGCCTCGGGGGCAAGCCATGGGTGGTCGTTGACGGTCGGGTCCCAGAAGTGATGATGGGCGTCGATGATCGGGCCGTTCCACAACGCATTAGTCATGACGCACCTCGTCGAGGCTGATGAACAAGGTCGCGAGCACGAAGACTGCCGAGCACGCCGCGAAGAACCCGAGCACCGGGGCGAAACCACCGGCCGCTTGCAGAATCACGCCCACCAGGATCGGCACGGCGATGCCGCCGCTGCTGCCGGCCATGTTCATCACGCCGCCGATCAAACCGACTCGCGCCGGCGCCGCCAGCAGCGCCGGGAAGCTCCAGTAGAGGCTGCCCCACATCAGGAAGAACGCGGTCATGGCCAACAGCGCCACCGCCGCAAAAGGATGGCTCAAGGTCGGCAGCAACAGGAATGCGCCGAGGGCCACCAGCCCGGAAAACGCCAGCAGGCTCTTGACCGCCACCCCGCGACTCACGCCTTTGCGAATCAAGCCATCACAGAGGAAACCCCCGGTCAACGAACCGAGTGCACCGCAGACAAAAATCACGAAGGTCGCCGCACCAATCCCCTTGATATCGAAACCCCGGGCCTGGGCCAGGTAACTCGGGCCCCAGGTCAGCAGACCGAAATACACCATCGCCCAACTCGCCCGGCCGATTAGCAAACCGCTGAGCGAGCGTGGCGCAATACCCAACCCCTTGACCGGCGCCCGGGCCGCTTCGGCAGCGGGCGTTGCGCGGCCGACGTTGATTTTCTCGAGCTCCGCCGCATTGACTTGCGGGTGACCGGCCGGGTCATCACGCAGGTAACGCCGCGCCAGCCAGGCCAGCACCAGGGTGGCGATACCGGCGATCACGAAGGCCAGGCGCCAGGAGTCCAGCGAGGCAATCAGCCAGGCAATGATCAACCCGCCAAGGGCCACGCCCAACGGGCTGCCGCTGTCCATCAACACCGCGCCGCGACTGCGCTCGCTCGGGGCCAGCCACAGGGAAATCAGCTTGCCGCCCGACGGGAACAGCGGTGCTTCGGCGGCGCCCAGTGCAACCCGGGCAAACAACAACGACAAGCCGCCGGTGGCGAACGCCGCCAGCACCTGAAACGTGCCCCACAACCCGGTGGACCAACTGATGACCCGATGCGGGCCGAAGCGGTCGATCAGCCAGCCGCCGGGAATCTGCAACAGTGCGTAGGCCCAGAAAAAGCTGCTGAGGATCAGCCCTTGCAGGCTCGGCGACAGGGAAAACTCATGGGCGATGGTCGGCATCGCAATGGACAGCGACACCCGGTCGATCAGGTTGACCATGGTCAGCGCGAAGATGATCGCGAAGATCCGCCAGCGCACGCTGCTGGCCTTGACGGCGCAGCTCTGCGCGGGTGCCGCGGCCTGGGGCTGGATATCCGCGCCGGCCAGGTTCAGGGATGCACTGGAACGAGCCATGGTGCGTACCTCTTTTATTATTTTTGTGGGGACTGCAGCGCCGCTTCCTGGCGACATTTGTGAGCACTATCGAAGGCTCGCTGATAACCGTCTAATCAAAACTTGAAATCGGGCGATAGCCTCGGGTTATGTCATGCCCTGCTTTCAACGACCTTTCAACGTGGACCCGCATTCTTTTCTGTAGGAGCGAGCCTGCTCGCGATGGTCTTGAACGAAAACACATGCTTCCTGAATTAACGCGGTGCCCTTGAGTCCATCGCGAGCAGGCTCGCTCCTACAGTAGTCAGCAGTTTGCCGAGCTATAACCCCAGGCTATCGGTGTATGTATTGTTTTGACTAGACGCCGTGCCCGCACCTTCACACACTCGGGCCAGGCTTGCGGCTTTACCGCGCAAACAAGCCGCTCATAACAATTACAAGAACATGAATACGAGGCTCTTCCATCATGCGAAATGCATTCGTCCGTCGTACATCCCGTCTGTTTCTTGGTTGCGCACTGATCGCCGCCGGTACCCTTCCCGCTCTCGCCAACGCCGCCTGGCAACCGGACAAGAACGTCGAAATCGTCGTCGCCGGTGGTCCCGGTGGCGGTACCGACCAGCTCGGTCGCCTGATCCAGTCGATCATCACCACGCACAAGCTGCTCGACGTGAACACCATCGTCCTCAACAAGGGCGGTGGCAACGGCGCCGAAGCCTTTCTCGACCTGAAAATGAGCAAGGGCGATGCCGACAAACTGGTGATCGGCACCAACAACATCTACCTGTTGCCGCTGGTGTCCAAGCTCGGCTACGAATGGCAGGAACTGACCCCGATTGCCGCGGTGGCCGAGGATGACTTCATTCTCTGGAGCTACAAGGGCGCGCCGTGGAAAGACGCGAAAAGTTTCTACGACGCGGTCAAGGCCGACCCGTCGAACCTGCGCATGGGCGGCAGCCAGTCCAAGGACGTCGACCAGACCCTGACCCTGCTGCTGAACCAGACCAACAACAGCAAACTGGTGTACATCCCGTTCAAGAGCGGCAGCGAAGCCGCGACGCAACTGGCCGGCAAGCACATCGCCGCCAACGTCAACAACCCAAGCGAGAGCATCAGCCAATGGCGTGGCGATCAGGTCGAGCCGCTCTGCGTGTTCAGTAAGGAGCGCATGGGCTATACCGACAAAGTCGCCGGCGACAAATCCTGGGCCGACGTCCCGACCTGTCACGAACAAGGCCTGGGCATCGATCAGTACCGCTTCCCGCGCACCGTGTTCATGCCCGGCGACGTCACCGCCGAGCAGCGTGCGTTCTATGTCGAGTTGATGCGCAAAGTCACCCAGACCGATGAGTTCAAGGCTTACGTGAAGCAGAACGCCCTGGTGCCGACCTTCCTCGAGGGCGAGCCGCTGACCGCCTACATCGAAAAAGACACCGCCCGCGTCACGCCGGTGTTCAAAGAGGCCGGCTGGCTGAAAAACTGAGTTGCTCACGGCCGCCCGCCCTGCGTACGGCCGTCACCTCTGGAGGTGCTTTCATGTCCCATTCTTCGGATTCACCAGCGCTGGTCGGTACGCGCTGGGTCGAGCTCGGCCTGGCACTCTTCACCACGCTGATCGGCGCGGTGGTGATGTTCGGCAGCGTTGAACAGGGTATCGGCTGGGGTGATGCGGGCCCCGAGCCGGGTTACTTTCCCTTCTACATCGGCCTGATGTTGAGCGCCGCCAGTGTGGCCAACGGCGTGTTGACCCTGGTGCGCTGGCAAGCCCTGGGCATTTCATTCGTCAGCCGCAGTGCGTTCATGCAAGTGCTGTCGGTGTTCGTGCCCATCGCGCTATTCGTCGGTGCGATGCCGTTCACCGGCATCTACGTCGCTTCGGCCTGCTTCATTGCCTGGTTCATGTGGCGTGACAAGGTCCGCGCCAAGCCTTACGGCAAATGGATGATCGGTAGCGTGTCCCTGGGCGCGGTGCTGGCCAGTTACCTGATTTTCGCGCTGTGGTTCAAAGTGCCGCTGGATGCCGGCCCAATGGGCGACTGGATTGCCCTGGCCGGGAGACATTTCAAATGAGCGAGTTCGATTCCCTGCTGCAAGGCATGAACCTGATCCTCACGCCGGGCCATATCGGCCTGATGGTGATCGGCGTGCTGCTGGGCATTCTGGTCGGCGTACTGCCCGGTCTCGGTGCCCCCAACGGCGTGGCGTTGCTGTTGCCGCTGACGTTCACCATGTCGCCGGTCTCGGCGATCATCCTGCTGTCGTGCATGTACTGGGGCGCGCTGTTCGGCGGCTCGATCACCTCGATCCTGTTCAACATCCCCGGTGAGCCCTCATCGGTGGCGACTACCTTCGACGGTTATCCGATGGCCCGCGAAGGCCGCGCCGCCGAAGCCCTGACCGCCGCGTTCAGTTCGGCGTTGCTGGGTGCGTTGGCCGGCGTGTTGTTGCTGACGTTCCTCTCGACAAAAATTGCCGCGTTCGCCATGTCCTTCAGTTCGCCGGAGTTCTTCGCGGTGTACCTGTTGGCGTTCTGCACCTTCATCGGCATGAGCAAGAACCCGCCGCTGAAAACCGTGGTGGCGATGATGATCGGTTTCGCCATGGCCGCCGTCGGCATGGACACCGTGTCCGGCAACCTGCGCCTGACCTTCGACCAGCCGATCCTGATGACCGGCATCAGCTTTGAAGTGGCGGTGATCGGCCTTTTCGGCATCGGCGAAATCCTCTGCACCGTGGAAGAGGGACTGGTGTTCCGCGGCGAGCATGCGCGGATCACGCCCATGGTGATCCTGCGCACCTGGGCCAGATTGCCGCGTTACTGGTGGACGATTGTGCGCAGCACCCTGGTCGGCTGCTGGATGGGCATCACCCCTGGCGGACCGACTGCCGCGTCGTTCATGAGCTACAGCCTGGCCCGGCGTTTCTCGAAAAACCGCGACAACTTCGGCAAGGGCGAAATCGAAGGGGTGATCGCCCCGGAAACCGCTGACCACGCGGCCGGCACCAGTGCCCTGCTGCCGATGCTGACCCTGGGCATTCCCGGTTCGGCGACTGCGGCGGTGATGCTCGGGGGCCTGATGATCTGGGGCTTGCATCCGGGGCCGACGCTGTTCGTCGAGCAACACGATTTTGTCTGGGGCCTGATCGCCAGCATGTACCTGGGCAACGTGGTGAGTCTGATCGTGGTGCTGGCCACCGTGCCGCTGTTCGCTTCGATCCTGCGCATCCCGTTCTCGATCATCGCACCGATCATCATCATGGTCTGCGCCATCGGTGCCTACTCGGTGCACAACTCGTTCTTCGACGTGGTGCTGATGCTGGGCTTCGGTGCGCTGGGTTATCTGTTCAAGAAACTCGGCTACCCGATTGCGCCGCTGGTGTTGGCGGCGGTGCTGGGCGACAAGGCAGAAGATGCGTTCCGTCAGTCGATGCTGTTCTCCGACGGGCACCTGGGGATTTTCTGGTCCAACCCGTTGGTGGGCAGTCTGACCACGGCGGCGCTGCTGATGCTGTTCTGGCCGCTGATTTCCAAAACGCTGCAAACCCTGATCGGCCTGCGTAAACCCCAGGTCGCCAAACCAAAATCGGTGCTGTGACACGCCAAAGCTGGCAACGCCTGGCATTTGTTGTCAGGCTTGCCGCAGGACTTTATTGCGAGCACGGCCCATGACCCGAATTCCTGCTGCCAACGTAATCCACAGCCGACTGCGCCTGCGCCAACTGCGGCTGATGCTGGCGTTGCAGGAATTCGGCTCGTTGCGTCGCGCCGCCGACCACATCGGCATGACCCAACCGGCCGCGACCAAAATGCTGCATGAAGCCGAGGACCTGCTGGGTGTCGAGCTGTTCGAACGCCTGCCCCGGGGCATGCGCTCTACCCCGTTCGGGGAAACGGTCATTTATTACGCACGCATGGTGTTCGCCGAACTCAGCGGCATGCGTGAAGAGCTGGTCGCCCTCGAATCCGGCAACCTTGGCCGGGTCGCGGTCGGGGCCATTCCGGCACTGGCTTCGGGGCTGCTGACGCGCACCATCGCCACCTTGAAACAAAGCCACCCACGCTTGTCGATGAGCATTCAGGTCGACACCAGCGACGTGCTGGTGCAGGCGTTGTTGCAAGATCAGCTGGATATCGTATTAGGACGGATTCCCGCCGGTGCCCGGGCAGAGGAGTTGCTGTTCGACAGCCTTGGCGAGGAAGCGCTGTGCGTGATTTCCGGCGCTCAGAATCCACTGGCCAAAGCCACGCAGTTGAGCTGGGCCGAATTGCAGAACATGACCTGGGTGCTGCAACAGCAGCCCAGCCCGATGCGCGCGATCATCAATCAGGTGTTCCACAACGCGCGGGTCGACATCCCGAGCAGCATCGTCGAAACCACATCGATCATGACCTTGCTGTCGTTGATTCAGCAGACTGACATGCTCGGCGTCACGCCGGTGTCGGTGGTCGAGGATTACCCCGGTCGGGATCTGCTGGCGGTGTTGCCGATCAAGTTCGAGGCGCGGCTGCCACCGTACGGGTTGATCACCCGGCGTCATCGCATTCAATCGTCGGCGATGCAGGCGTTCATGAATTCGGTGCGGGCCGAGCATGCGCTGGCCAAATGAAAAAGGCCCGGAGCATTGCTCCGGACCTTTGCGGTTTTAAGCCGATTTACGGAACACAAACACCAGCCCGACGATGATCAACAGCATGCCGAACAGGCTCAACAGCGCCAGGCGATTGCCGAAGACCAGATAGTCCATCACCGCCGTCACTGCCGGCACCAGGTAAAACAGACTGGTGACGTTCACCAGGTTGCCCCGGGCGATCAAGCGGTACAGCAACAGTGTCGCCAGCACCGACACCACCAGCCCCATCCAAAGCACCGGCAGGATGAAACCGCTGCTGTGTTCGAAGTGAAACGGCTGGAAAGGGACGAAAATCCCGCACAACAGCAGCCCGGCGAGGTACTGCACCGGTAGCGTGCCGAGAGGATTTTCAGTGATGCGTTTCTGCATGATCGAACCGAACGTCATGCTCACCAGCGCCAGCAGACCGAAAAGCATTCCGGCCAGCGACATCCCGGCCAGGCCGATGCCCTGGTAAACCACCATGATCAGACCGGCCAGCCCAAGCGCCAGACCGAACATCCGGCTGGCTGATCGTTGACGCTCCATGATCACCACCGTAAGGATCGGCTGCACGCCCATGATGGTCGCCATCACCCCGGGGGTGACTTTAAGGTCGAGGGCCAGCAGATAGAAAATCTGATAGCCCCCCAACAACACCACGCCGGTGGCCATCGCATACAGCATCGGCTTGCCGCCCTTGGGCAACTTCAGCTTGAACAACGGCACCAGCAACACCAGCCCGCATAGCGCGATGACGAAACGAAACATCAGGAAAGCGAAGGGTGACGCGTGGGCCAGCCCCCATTTGGAGAAGATCGCCCCGCTGCTCCACAGCAGCACGAACAGGCTCGTGGACGCCGCCGCGAGCGCGGATTTTTTCGAAAGGACAAACATGAATACCACCTGTAGTCAGGCAAAAAGCCAACTCAGCAAAAGCTGAAATCCAGTAGTTTTTTCAGGCGGGCGGGGGAACAGCAGAAGACAGCTGATCAGCCCGAAATGCCGACGCCTGGCGGTGATACGACTGCGCACACCGGCGTGCTACTGACAGGTGGGGGGTAATGACTGATCTGCCCGGGCTGCTGATTCCCGCACGGCACGACGCCAGCGTTGACCGCTGAATCGACTACCGCGTTGAGGAGGAATGCAGGCATTGGGCTGATCTTTGCTCGAGAGATAAAAAGTGAGTCCGAAACTCACCGTGTGCCGACTATAACCAGCGTTCGACATGGATTGCAACGAGTTGGTCAAAAGGCCATTAACGACCGTCGATACAGTGCGGCTGAAGGGGGTAGCCGGTATTTCTCGGCAATAAAAAACCGCTCACAACGAGCGGTCTTTTTAATTCCGTATCCGGCTTCAACCAAACAACCAATACCCCAACAACGTCAGCACCGCTACCGCCAGCACCGGGCGCAGGACACGGTAAGCCTTGGGATTGCGCCGCTTCCATTGCTTGACCACACCACTGATTTTATCGCTGGAGTTCTTGCTCCAGGCGTAGGCCCTGTTGATCCCGCCCACACGTTCGTCATCCAGGTTCTGAGGCGCGGTGGCGCGCCCCAGCCAGGCGCTGATACCGCGATTGATGCGGGTCATGAAGCGATTGCTCAGCGGACGTTCGATATCGCAGAACAGGATGACCCGGGTCTTTTGCGTTTCATTCTTGACCCAGTGCACGTAGGTCTCGTCGAACATCACGTCCTCACCATCGCGCCAGGCGTAAACCTGACCGTCGACAAAGATGCGGCAATCATCGGAATTGGGGGTGGACAGCCCCAGGTGATAACGCAGGGAGCCGCCAAACGGGTCGCGATGCGGGTTGAGGTGGCTGCCGCCCGGCAGCAGCGCAAACATCGCGCCCTTGACGTTGGGAATGCTGCTGACCAATTCCACGGTTCTCGGGCACAGGACTTCGGCAGAAGGCAGCGGTTTGTCATACCACTTGAGATAGAAACGCTTCCAGCCCTTCTTGAAGAACGAGCCAAAACCGGCGTCGTTGTTCTTTTCCGCCGCACGAATGTACCCCTCGTCGAACAAGTGCATCGCTTCGTCGCGGATCACTTCCCAGTTGTCCTTGAGCACATCCAGTTCGGGAAACTTGCTGCGATCCAGATAGGGTTTGGAAGGCACACCGGAAAACAGGTACATCAAGGCGTTATAGGGTGCGAACAGTGCCGAATGGTTAACGAATTGGCGCAAAACCGGCAGACGCGCCTTACCGCGTAAGTGCACATACAGGGTGCTGCCGAGAAACAGCAACAACAACGAGGCTTTCGCGGCAAACGAAAAGGTCATCAACAACTCCTTTGAAGATAAACGACTTTGCACCAGGTCCATTGCCCGACGAGGCTTGCGGCATGATAAACACTGCCGATCCGGTAAAAAACCTGCACTTTTCAACATTCAATGTTAACGAATGTGCAACAAAGCATTTCTTAACATGTGGCACCTGAACGGCGGCTGATGTGAATCCCTTATCAACCGCCGCCAGCCACGATCCGCCATTGTTTGGCGCTTACTGCTGATTCTCCTGTTCGGTAAACAGATCACTGAACAACATGCTCGACAGATATCGTTCACCAGAATCCGGCAGGATCACGACGATGGTCTTGCCCTGCATTTCCGGGGTCTCCGCCAATCTTACGGCCACGGCCATGGCAGCGCCGCAGGAGATCCCGCACAAGATTCCTTCTTCCTGCATCAAGCGCAGGGCCATGGCCTTGGACTCTTCGTCACTGACCAGTTCTACCCGGTCGACGATCGACAAATCGAGGTTCTTCGGCACAAAACCGGCACCAATGCCCTGGATCTTGTGCGGGCTCGGTTTGATTTCTTCACCGGCCAGGGCCTGGGTAATCACCGGCGACACCACCGGCTCCACCGCCACCGAGAGAATCGGTTTGCCCTGGGTATTCTTGATATACCGTGAAACCCCGGTGATGGTTCCACCGGTTCCGACGCCTGCCACCAGCACGTCGACCGCGCCATCGGTATCGTTCCAGATTTCCGGGCCGGTGGTTTTTTCGTGAATGGCCGGGTTGGCCGGGTTGTCGAATTGCGCCGGCATGAAGAAGTTCGACGGGTCGCCGGCAACAATTTCACCGGCTTTTTCGATAGCGCCCTTCATGCCTTTGGCCGGTTCGGTCAACACCAGCTCGGCACCCAGTGCCTTGAGTACCTTGCGACGTTCGATGCTCATGGACGCCGGCATGGTCAGCATCAGTTTGTAGCCACGGGCGGCGGCCACGAACGCCAGGCCGATACCGGTATTGCCGGAGGTGGGTTCGACGATGGTCATGCCCGGCTTGAGTTTGCCGCTGCTCTCGGCATCCCAGATCATGTTCGCGCCAATCCGGCACTTGACCGAGTAACCGGGGTTGCGCCCTTCGATCTTGGCCAGAATGGTCACACCACGCGGCGCAATGCGATTGATCTGCACCAGCGGCGTATTGCCGATGGAGTGGGCGTTGTCAGCGAAAATGCGGCTCATGGCTGGGTCCTTAACGACAGCATTGAAATAGGGCATCAAGGTAAGCCCTCTTGCCCGCAGGCGTCCAGTCGGGTCGAACGTCCGCCTGTCAGTGCAGTCAATGGCTTTAGATCGCCAGAGATTTGCCGCCATGAAACGTCGATACAGCTGGCCCCTGTGGACCCTCATCGGCCTCGTTGCACTGCTGATAACGTTGCACATCGCCTTGCCCTATCTGGTGCGCGACTACCTGAATGAGAGGCTGGCGGACATGGGCGACTACCGGGGCCAGATCACCGACGTGGACCTGGCCTTGTGGCGCGGGGCCTACAAGATCAACGGACTGAAAATCGTCAAGGTCGATGGCAAGGTTCCGGTGCCTTTCGTCAACGCGCCATTGATCGACCTCTCGGTGAGTTGGCACTCACTGTGGCACGACCACGCGGTGGTGGCCAAAGTGCAGTTCATCACGCCCGAGGTCAACTTCGTCGACGGCGGGGCCAACAAGCGAAATTCCCAGACCGGCCAGGGCACCGACTGGCGTGCCCAATTAGGCAAGCTGCTGCCCATTACCCTGAACGAAGTGCGGATCATCGATGGCAAGATCAGTTTTCGCAACTTCAACTCCAAACCACCGGTGAACATGAACGCCACAAAGGTGGATGCCCGTATTTTCAACCTGACCAACGTGGTCGACACCAAAGGCAAACGCGACGCACGCTTTGAAGGCAAAGCCTTGCTGCTGGGGCACGCGCCACTGGAAACCACGGCCACTTTCGATCCCTTGAGCGACTTTGAAGACTTCGAGTTTCGCTTGCGTACCACGGATATCGAACTCAAGCGCCTGAACGACTTCGCCGCGGCCTACGGCAAGTTCGACTTCAATGCCGGCCATGGCGACGTGGTGATCGAAGCCCAGGCCAACAAGGGGCGACTGACCGGCTATATCAAGCCGCTGATGCGCGATGTTGACGTGTTCAACTGGCAGCAGGACGTGGAAAACAAGGACAAAGGGCTGTTCCGCTCGATATGGGAAGCCCTCGTCGGTGGAACCGAGACGGTCCTGAAAAACCAGGGCAAAAACCAGTTTGCGACACGGGTCGAGCTCAAGGGCAATGTGCATCAGCAAGATGTCAGCGCATTCCAGGCTTTTTTGCAGATTTTACGCAATGGTTTCATCCAGGCTTTCAATGCGCGGTATGAACGGCCCAAGCCGGATGCCGGCTAATTTTTGCGCGTGACCACGTACCGACCAGTGTCTTCTGCCGCGCGGGGCGAATTCGATTGCTGTTGCAGGAAATCCCAGCCCAGGCAAGCCAGGGCCAAGGATCTCGGCACCGCTTCGCGACCACTGCTGTATCGGGTGATACTGCGGCTACTGACCCCCAGCGCTTGAGCCGCCTGATTGAGCGATAACCCGGTGCGAGCACGCCAATCGATAAAGATTCGGGTGTTTTCGTCGGCTGCATTCTGCGCCAGGGCATCCAGGTAGAGAGTGTCTGCACCGATCTGGATATCCAGCTCAGGCCATTCGACACTCCAGCCATCGTCACCCAACGCTGCATGATCAAAAGCCTCTCCCTGCAATGGTTGCAGGCCCGGATAGGCCTGCAGGTCGCGGCTCAAATCAAGCAGCAGTTGCTGGCCATCGATAAACGTCAGCACCAATCGGTAATCCGGCAATGCTTGCACTGCCGATAGCCGTGGTCGTTTCATGGGTAGCATCGTTTCCAGTCCTCCAGCAATTGAGTCCGGTGGGCTCTGACCCACTCCAGAGCTTCCCTGAGAATCAGCGGCGGCGCCTTGCCCACCATCACTTCGACAGTTTCCAGGCTCAACATGACGTCCAGCCCGCCACCCGTCAGATGAACATGGGGGGTGGATGATCCTTTTCGCGCAATTGAATGCGGTATGTGTCTCGAAATCGGTATTTTGTAGACATGCCCGGCAAGCTATCGCCAAAATAGCGATACCTCAATACTGGCCAGCAGCCGAGACTGAGTCAAGATGTGACGCTCCATTCAGAGACTGAATAAGCCGTCTGCGTTCACAGTCGACCGGGCGGCGCGTTATAGTCGGGGCTGACCCTTTTATTGCGCCCCCCGCCCTGCCTCGCTCAGGTCGGCGTTACCGTTCGAGGATTAGCAGATGAAGTTCGAAGGCACCCAGGCCTACGTCGCCACCGATGACCTGAAGCTGGCGGTCAACGCCGCCATCACCCTGGAGCGGCCATTGCTGGTCAAGGGCGAACCGGGCACCGGCAAGACCATGCTCGCCGAGCAACTGGCCGAATCCTTTGGCGCCAAGCTGATCACCTGGCACATCAAGTCCACCACCAAGGCTCACCAGGGCCTGTACGAGTACGACGCGGTCAGCCGCCTGCGCGACTCGCAACTGGGCAACGAAAAAGTCCACGACGTTCGTAACTACTTGAAAAAGGGCAAGCTCTGGGAAGCCTTCGAGTCCGACGAGCGGGTCATCCTGCTGATCGACGAAATCGACAAGGCCGACATCGAGTTCCCCAACGATCTGCTGCAAGAGCTCGACAAGATGGAGTTCTACGTTTACGAGATCGACGAGACCATCAAGGCGAAAAAGCGTCCGATCATCATCATTACCTCCAACAACGAAAAGGAACTGCCGGACGCCTTCCTGCGCCGCTGCTTCTTCCACTACATCGCGTTCCCCGACCGCACCACCCTGCAAAAGATCGTTGACGTGCACTACCCGGACATCAAGAAAGACCTGGTCAGCGAAGCGCTGGACGTGTTCTTCGACGTGCGCAAGGTGCCGGGCCTGAAGAAGAAGCCTTCGACCTCCGAACTGGTGGACTGGCTAAAGCTGCTGATGGCCGACAACATCGGCGAAGCGGTACTGCGCGAACGCGATCCGACCAAGGCCATCCCGCCACTGGCAGGCGCCCTGGTGAAGAACGAACAGGACGTGCAATTGCTTGAGCGTCTGGCGTTCATGAGCCGTCGCGGCACCCGCTAAGAGGCTGATGCCATGCTGCTCAACCTGTTCAATGAAATGCGCGCAGCCAAGGTGCCGGTTTCGGTACGCGAGCTGCTGGACCTGATCAACGCGCTGAAACAGCGCGTGACCTTCGCCGACATGGACGAGTTCTATTACCTGTCCCGGGCGATCCTGGTGAAGGACGAAAAGCATTTCGACAAGTTCGACCGGGCGTTCGGCGCCTACTTCAATGGCCTGGAAAAGCTCGACGACCACCTACAGGCGCTGATCCCCGAAGACTGGCTGCGCAAAGAATTCGAACGCTCGCTGACCGACGAAGAACGGGCGGCGATCCAGTCCCTCGGCGGCCTGGACAAACTGATCGAAGAGTTCAAGAAACGCCTCGAGGAACAGAAGGAACGTCACGCCGGCGGAAATAAATGGATCGGTACCGGCGGCACCAGCCCGTTCGGTTCCGGCGGTTTCAACCCGGAAGGCATTCGGGTCGGCGATGCCGGCAAGCGCCAGGGCAAGGCGGCCAAGGTCTGGGACCAGCGCGAATACAAGAACCTCGACGATTCGGTGGAATTGGGCACGCGCAACATCAAGGTCGCCCTGCGCCGCCTGCGCAAGTTCGCCCGTCAGGGCGCGGCGGAAGAGCTGGACATCGATGGCACCATCGACCACACCGCCAAGGATGCCGGCCTGCTGAACATCCAGATGCGGCCGGAGCGGCGCAACACCGTCAAGCTGTTGCTGCTGTTCGACATCGGCGGCTCGATGGACGCCCATGTGAAGATTTGCGAGGAATTGTTCTCGGCCTGCAAGACCGAGTTCAAGCACCTGGAGTACTTCTACTTCCACAACTTCATTTATGAATCGGTGTGGAAGAACAACATGCGCCGCACCTCCGAACGCACCTCGACCATGGACCTGCTGCACAAGTACGGCGCCGACTACAAAGTGATCTTCATCGGCGACGCCGCCATGGCGCCCTATGAAATCACCCAGCCGGGCGGCAGTGTCGAGCACTGGAACGAAGAAGCCGGTTACGTGTGGATGCAGCGGTTCAAGGAAAAGTACAAGAAGCTCATCTGGATCAACCCGTATCCGAAGGACACCTGGAGTTACACCTCCTCGACCAACATCGTGCGGGACCTGATCGAGGACCAGATGTATCCGCTGACCCTTCGTGGGTTGGAAGAAGGGATGCGGTTTCTGTCCAAATAAAGCTAAAAGATCGCAGCCTGCGGCAGCTCCTACACCGATCCCTGTAGGAGCTGCCGCAGGCTGCGATCTTTTGATCTTCAAACTCTAAAGCGCTGCAGATACTCGATCTGTTCCCGATGCGCGACCTCTTGCACAACCGGCTTGAGTCGAACCGCCCGCTGACCCTTCGCGGGCTGGAAGAAGGGATGCGCTTTCTGTCCAGATAAAGCTAAAAGATCGCAGCCTGCGGCAGCTACTACACCGATCCCCGTAGGAGCTGCCGCAGGCTGCGATCTTTTGATATTCAAACTTTAAAGCATTGCAAATATTCGATCTGTTCCCGATGCGCGACTTCCTGCACAACGGGCTTGAGTCGAACCGCCCGCTGACCCTTCGCGGGCTGGAAGAAGGGATGCGCTTTCTGTCCAGATAAAGCTAAAAGATCGCAGCCTTCGGCAGCTCCTACACCGATCCCCGTAGGAGCTGCCGCAGGCTGCGATCTTTTGATCTTCAAACTCTAAAGCGCTGCAGATACTCGATCTGTTCCCGATGCGCGACTTCTTGCACAACGGGCTTGAGTCGAACCTCCCGCTGACCCTTCGCGGGCTGGAAGAAGGGATGCGCTTTCTGTCCAGATAAAGCTAAAAGATCGCAGCCTTCGGCAGCTCCTACACCGATCCCTGTAGGAGCTGCCGCAGGCTGCGATCTTTTGATCTTCAAACTTTAAAGCGTTGCAGATACTCGATCTGTTCCCGATGCGCAACCTCTTGCACAACCGGCTTGAGTCGAACCGCCCTCCCCGGCAGGCACTGCGCCAGCCGCGCCAGCGCCAACGGCGTCAACGCCCCCAGACGCGGATATCCACCAATGGTCTGCCGATCATTGAGCAACACAATCGGCTGCCCGTCGGGCGGCACCTGCACGGCACCCAACGGAATGCCTTCGGAAATCATCGGCTTGCCCTGGTACTGCAGCGCCGTACCCAGCAGGCGAATACCCATCCGGTCGGCACGGCTGTCGAGGTGCCATACGCTGTTGAACGCATCGAACAGGCTCTGCCCGCTGAACTCGCCGATCTGTGCTCCGAGGACCAGGTCCAACGGCGCATCAAGGCTCAGGTCCGGTCGTTGGTCTGCGCTCAATTCGCGCAGCAACATCACCGGGTTGCCCGAATAGCTCAAGCTCGCCCCTTTATCCAGCGCTCGGCCCATGCCGTCCAGCCCGCCGAGTTCCTCCCGGACCACCGTCGCGCTACTGCCCAGCACTTTCGGTGCATCAAACCCACCCGGCGCCGCCAGATACGCCCGGGCTCCGAGCAACGGCTGAGTGAATTGCAAACGCTGGCCTTTGTGCAGTCTGAAACTGCGCCACGGGGTCAAAGCCTCGCCGTCCACCCGCGCACCAAGATCCGCTCCGGCCAAGGCCAGCACGCATTCGTCTTCAGCCACCACGGTGAACCCGCCGAGGGTGATTTCGATCACCGGTGCATCCAGTCCGTTGCCCAATAGCCAGTTGGCCCAGGACATCGAACGCCAATCCGCCGCTCCCCCCTGGGTCACGCCCAGATGCCGCACGCCGAATCGACCGGCATCCTGCAACAGGCACAGCGGCGTACTCGTTTCAATCATCAGATGGCTCATGCCTGGGCCTCCAGAGGCGTATCGTCCCCCCCCAGGTTAATGAACTCGGCATGGCCGACCGCTTCGAACCGTACGGTGTCACCGGGTTGCATCAGGCTGTAGCCGTCACGGTTGCGGTCGAACAATCTGGCCGGCGTGCGGCCGATCAGGTTCCAGCCGCCCGGCGACACCACCGGGTAAGCCGCCGTTTGCCGCTCGGCGATGCCGACACTGCCGGCCGCGACTTTCTTGCGTGGCGTGTTCAGACGCGGCGCAGCGAGCGCTTCCTCCACCAGCCCCATGAAGGCGAAGCCCGGTGCAAAACCCAGGGCGAACACCTGATATTCACGCTCACTGTGGCGGCGGATCACCTCCTCCACCGCCAATCCGCTGCGCTGCGACAACAGCGTCAATTCCGGTCCGACGCTCAAGTCGTACCACACCGGCAACACATGACAGGTACCTCGAGTGCGCGCATTGGGCGACAGATCGATCAGCGCCTGGGCGATCAGTTCCCGTGCCTGGCTCGGGCTCAATGCAGTCATGTCGTAATGCACCATCAATGTGGTGTAGGACGGCACCAGATCGATCAGGTGCCCGGCAAATGCCATGCGCAGACTTTCACTGGCCGCGAGCATCCATGGCATGTTGTTTTCGGCAATTTCATCGAACAGGCGCACCATCAGGCAATCCAGCGCCACCACTTCCACCCGCAGCTTCATGACGCACTCTGCCGGTTCAAGGCTTCACGGATGCGTTGTACGGCAGCGACCGAACTGGCGTTGTCGCCGTGCACGCAGAGGGTGTTGGCCTGCAAATGCAGGGCGCTGCCGTCACTGGCGGTGAGCTGATCGCCACGGGCAATGGTCAGCGCCTGCTCGATGATTGTTTCCGGGTCGTGATGCACCGCGCCCGGCAGTTGTCGCGAGACCAGCCTGCCGGCACTGTCGTAGGCACGATCGGCGAAGGCCTCGAACCATAGCGTCACGCCGTATTCATCGCCCATTTGTTGGGCAGCGCTGTTGTCGCGGGTCGCCATCAGCATCAATGGCAGCGTGCGGTCGTAGGACGCCACCGCTTGCAAAACGGCGCGCAGCTGCGCCGGGTTGGCCATCATGTCGTTGTACATCGCACCATGGGGTTTGACGTAGCTGACCCGGCCGCCCTGGGCCCGGCAGATGCCGTCGAGGGCGCCGATCTGGTAATGCAGGATGTCTTGCAGTTCCTGGGTGGCATAGGCCATGGAGCGGCGGCCGAAGCCCACCAGATCCTGATAGGCCGGATGCGCGCCGATTTGCACACCGTGGCTGAGGGCCAGGCTGACGGTCTTGCGCATGATGCTCGGATCGCCGGCGTGAAAACCACAGGCGATGTTGGCGCAATCGATGAAGGGCATGATTTCGGCGTCCAGACCCATGGTCCAGCTGCCGAAACTCTCGCCGATGTCGCAGTTCAATAGCAGGCGGCTCACACTGAACACTCCTGTAGGCTTTATTCTTTTCAGCTGCGGGACATATCTGTAGGACAGTCCCGCAGGTTATCAGTTACTGGGCGTCGAGTTGCTTGCCACGGGTTTCCGGCAGGCTCAGGGCCGCGAGAATCACCACACCGTAGGAAACCGCCGCGAAGGCACCGATGCCCACGCTCAGCGGTACGGTCTGGCTGAGCAGGCCGATCAGCAGCGGGAACAACGCCGCCAGCGCACGCCCGATGTTGTAGCAAAAACCCTGGCCCGAACCGCGAATGCGCGTGGGGAACAATTCGGTCAGGAATGCGCCCATGCCACTGAAAATCCCCGAGGCGAAGAAGCCCAGGGGAAAGCCCAGCCACAGCATCACGCCGTTGCTGACCGGCATTTGCGTGTACAGCAGGACAATGGTGAACGAGCCGACGGCGAACAGAATGAAGTTCTTCTTGCGGCCGAGGATGTCGGTCAAATAGGCGCTGATGACATAACCCACGTAGGAACCGACGATCACCATCGCCAGATAACCGCTGGTGTTGAGTACGCTCAAACCGCGTTCGTTTTTCAGGAAAGTCGGTAGCCAGGACGTGATGGCGTAGTAGCCGCCCAATGCCCCGGTGGTCAGCAACGAAGCGCGAATCGTGGTGAACAGAATGCCGGGGGCGAAGATCTCGTAGAACTTCGACGGGTTGCTCGGCTCCTGCCGGGCCTTGGCTTGACGATAGATTTCCGGGTCCTTGACCAGACGGCGGACAAAAATCACAAAAATCGCCGGCACGATGCCAAGGATGAACAGCGCGCGCCAGGCGTCTTCCGGTGGCAATACCGAGAACAGCAGCGCATACAGAATCGCCGTCAACCCCCAACCCAGCGCCCAGCCGGATTGCACCATGCCCACAGCCTTGCCGCGGTCCTTGGCGCGGATCACTTCGCCGATCAGCACGGCGCCGGCCGTCCACTCGCCGCCGAAACCGAAGCCCATCAGGGTTCGTGCAATCAGCAGTTGCTCGTAGCTCTGGGCAAAGCCGCAGAGGAAGGTGAAGAAGGCAAACCACAACACGGTCAGTTGCAGGGTGCGTACACGACCGATGCGGTCGGAGAGAATCCCTGCGACCCAGCCACCGATGGCCGAGGCGATCAGGGTGCTGGTGTGAATCAGCCCGGCCTGGCCGGTGGTGATGCCCCACATGGCAATCAGGGTCGGCACCACGAAGCTGAGCATCTGGGTGTCCATGCCGTCCAGGCCATAGCCGATCTTGCAGCTCCAGAAGGTGCGGCGTTCCTGCTGATTGATGTTGCGATACCAGTCGAAAGGTCCCGGGCGAGCCGTGGCTTTCGCGATGACGGGGGTGTCGGGCGCACTCATGGCAAATCTCCGCGCTGATTTTATTGGTATTGTTCTGAGCCCCGACGACGCCTATCGTGGGAACCGGATGCGTCGATTTTTGGACGCGCGCCCCCACTGCGTCCAACTAATAAAAACCCGCCTTAGACATAAGAAATCTTTATCCCATGAACCTGAAGTTTCTCGAGACCTTTGTCTGGGTCGCCCGACTCAAGAGTTTCCGCCTGACCGCCGACAAGCTCTTCACCACTCAGGCTTCGATCTCCAGTCGAATTGCGGTGCTTGAAGGCGAGCTTGGGGTGAAGCTGTTTCTGCGTGATTCGCGCGGCGTGAGCCTGACGCCCGAAGGCCTCAAAGTGCTCGATTACGCCGAGCAGATGCTGGACACCATGCAGGCACTCAAACAATCGATCGAGACCCGTTCGAGCAAGGCCGGACGGGTGCGCATCGGCGTGATGGACACGGTGATCCATACCTGGCTCAGCCCGTTGGTGGCGCAGATGACCGATCACTACCCGCTGGTGGAAATCGAACTGGTGGCCGATACCTCGCTCAACCTCTGCGATCAGCTGCAAAAAGGCTTTCTCGACGTGATCCTGCAAACCGACCTGCTGCGCCAGGAAAGCGTGCGCAGCCTGGAACTGGCCAGCCACCCCATGGGCTGGATCGTCGCCAGCAACTCCATTTACAACCGCGAGTACTCGGGCATCGCTGACTTGGCGGGCGAGCGGATCATCACCTATTCGAAAAACTCCCATCCGCACCAGGAAGTGCTGGCCCTGATGCAGGCCAATGGCGTGATGGCGCCGCGACTGAACTGCGTGAACTCGGTGTCGGCGATTACCCGGCTGCTGCGCGACGGATTTGGCATTGGCGCGTTGCCGCCGGTGCTGGTGGCCGAAGAGCTGGCACGGGGGGAGTTGACCCTGCTGGACATCGATCAGCGACCACCCGACTTGCAGGTGGTGGTGTCGTGGCGGGTGGGTGTCGAGTGGGTCGAGGAGATTGTGGCGTTGTGTCAGCAGGTGCTGGAGGGGTATGCGCGGAAAGTGGGAGAGCGCTACATCACCCTCTCCAGTTGATGGCATCCTGTGGCGAGGGGGCTTGCCCCCGTTGGGTTGCGAAGCAGCCCCAATACCCATCAACCAAATCATTCAGGTAAACCGCGGCTACCAATTCTACGACTGCTGCGCAGCCGAGCGGGGGCAAGCCCCCTCGCCACAGGAACCGCACGCTGTTACAACCCGCGCAAATCCCGCTCTTCGATCGGCCGGCTCTGGCGCAGGCGTTTGCCGCCCAGCACCACCCAGTCGATCAGCCGGAACAGGCACTCGATCCCGAACGACAGCAGCAAAGCACCGCTCATGCCCCAGACCATCGCTTCGGGCGTCAACAGGATCTGGTAGCTGTAGCCGTTCCAGGTTTCCTTGCGGATGTCCGGATCGGCGGCCAGCACCACTTGCAGGAAGCGGATGTACCACGGCCCCTGCATCGCCTGGAACTGTTTATCCAACACCAGTTGACGGGTCAGCAGGTTGCTCAGGCTGTCGGCATCGCTGCGAAAGATCGGGTCCTCGCTGGCGCGGTAATGCGCGACCAGCGCCTGCATGTCGCCCTTGAAGAACTGGTTGGCGGTGTTCTGGAAGCCGCTCAACCCGGCTTGCGCCTCGATCAGATGGGCTTCGACCCGCTTGGCGTAATCGTTGATGAACCCCGGCACCTGGACACCGATCAACAAGCCCGCCGCAAACAACACCAGCCGTAGATAACTGAGCAACATGCAAGGAGTCCTTATTCGGTCGTGCCCTGGCTGACGCATTCGCCGCGTCGCCACAGGCTCCATTGACCCGGTTCGTAGCGGGTCCAGGTTTCGTTTTCGGTCAAAGGTTCGGTGGCGATGACGGTGACCACATCGTTGGGTGTGGTTTCGGCCTGAAAGTCGACGATCACGTCGACATCTTTCAGGCGCGCCGGGCCAAAGGGGGCACGACGGGTGATCTGCGCCAGCTTGGTCGAGCAATAGCAGAACAGCCAGTCACCGTCGCTGAGCAGGCAGTTGAACACGCCTTTGCTGCGGTACTCGGCGCAAGCGGCCACCAGGTCCGGCAACAGCGCTTCGACCTCGACCGGCTCGGGGAAGGCCGCACGCACACGGTTGAGCAAATCGCAGAATGCCGCTTCGCTGTCGGTATCGCCCACGGGGCGGTAGAAACTGGCCGTTGGCTGAAAATCCGCCAACTGGCCGTTATGGGCGAAACACCAGTTGCGCCCCCACAGCTCGCGGACGAACGGATGGGTGTTGGACAGGCAGACCTTGCCGACGTTGGCCTGGCGGATGTGCCCGATCACCACTTCACTCTTGATCGGATAGCGCTGCACCAGGTTGGCGACTTCCGACTCACAGCTGGCCGCCGGGTCCTGGAACAGCCGCAGCCCACGGCCTTCATAGAAGGCAATGCCCCAGCCATCGCGATGCGGGCCGGTGCGGCCGCCGCGCTGCATCAGCCCGGTAAAGCTGAACACGATATCGGTCGGGACATTGGCGCTCATGCCCAATAACTCACACATGTTCGGACGCTCGCTCTATCGCAGGGGCAAGATTACAGACGGGGTTCGACTCTCATCCGCTGAGGATTGCTCGGCACGGGCGGACGACCGTAACGATCATCGCCGGCACCGCCAAACGGTTGATCATCCTCAGGCTCTTCGGCGCGGACGGCGGCTTTGGTGGCAGCCTCACGCTCCTTGCGGGCGTTGGCGGCGCGTTCGATGGGGAAACGGATCGCCACCAGCACCAGATAGAGGCCGAATGCGATCATGCCGTACATGAACAGATCGGAAATCGCCCGCCAGGCGTTGTTGCCGACCTTGAACAGCAGGTCGAGCGCGGTAATGGCGACGGCCGGTGCGACTTTATCCTTGACCGGGTCGATGATGGTCGGGCTGAACAGCAGCACGACCATCAGCAGCCGCAGCGGCTCACGCAGCCAACGCCACATCCAGCGGGTCAAGCGCATCCACACCAACAGGCAGCCCAAAGCGGCGAAGGCGTAGAGGCCCCAAGCGATCAGATAGTCGTTCTCGGTCATGGTGTCCATGGCAAGGCAGGCAAAGAGGCGCTTATGATAACGGCTTTTCGCCCGTCAGGCTGCATCAACACATAGAACCCTGTAGGAGCGAGCTTTTGTGGCGAGGGGGCTTGCCCCCGTGGGTCGCAAAGCGGCCCTAAAACAAGTCACTGCGGTATTTAAACAACGCGGTGTCTGTATTACGACTGCTTCGCAGCCGAACGGGGGCAAACCCCCTCGCCACACAAGCTCGCTCCCACAGGTTATTCACCCCCAATTCCGTACACTGCTCGAGAGTCCTTCATGCCCCTATCCGCCAACATTCACGACGCTCCGATTGCCCACAAGGCTGATGGCTCCGATCCGTATGCCTGGCTGCAAGAGCGCGACACCGATGCAGTACTCGACTATCTGAAAGCCGAAAACAGCTATCAGGAGGCGCAAACCGCCGACCAGGCCGAGCTGCGCGAAACCCTGTTCGAGGAGATCAAGGGGCGGATTCTCGAGACCGACCTGTCCCTGCCCTCGCCCTGGGGACCGTATCTGTATTACACCCGCACCACCGCAGGCGATGAGTATGCCCGGCACTACCGCTGCCCGCGTCCGGCCGATGACAGCCTGACCCTCGACGAAAGCCGCGAACAACTGCTGCTGGACCCCAACGAACTGGCCAACGGCGGCTTCTTTTCCCTGGGTGCGTTCAGCATCAGCCCGGACCATCAGCGCCTGGCCTACAGCATCGACTCCAGTGGCGACGAGATTTACACGCTGTTCGTGAAGGAATTGTCCGACGGTCGCGTCAGCGAACTGGAATTCCAGGACTGCGACGGCAGCATGACCTGGGCCAACGACAGCCTGACGCTGTTCTTTGGCGAACTGGACGACACCCATCGCCCGCACAAGCTGTATCGCTATCGGCTGGACGGTACGGCGGCCGAAGAAGTGTTCCATGAGCCGGACGGTCGCTTCTTCATGCATTGCTACCGTTCAAGCTCCGAGCAGCAACTGCTGCTGTCCGTGGGCAGCAAGACCACCAGCGAAGTCTGGGTGCTCGATGCCTCCCGGCCCCAGCAGGCGTTTACCTGCCTGGCGCCACGGGTTGAGGATCATGAGTACGACGTGGATCACGGCGCACTCGACGGACAATGGACCTGGTTCATCCGCACCAACCGCGACGGCATCAATTTCGCCTTGTACACGGCCGTCGATACCGGCGCCGCGCCCACCGAAGCCGACTGGCAGAACCTGATCCCCCATAGCGACACGGTGATGATCGACGGCATCAGCCTGAACACCGGGGCCATGACCCTCAGCCTGCGGCTTGGCGGTCTGCCGGTCATTGAAGTACACCCACAAGGCCTGGCGCCTTATCGCGTGCAATTGCCGGATGCGGCCTACAGCCTGCACGTGCAAAACAGCCTGGAGTTCGAAAGCGAGCGGATTCGCCTGCGCTACGAAGCGTTGAACCGTCCGGCGCAAATCCGCCAACTGGAGCTGGCGACCGGCGAACAGACAGTCCTCAAGCAAACCCCGGTGCTCGGCCCGTTCGACGCCGACGCCTACATCAGCCAGCGCCTGTGGGCCACGGCGCCGGACGGCACGCAAGTGCCCATCAGCCTGGTGATCAAACGTACCGACCTCGGCAAACCGGTGCCGCTGTACCTCTACGGTTATGGCGCCTATGGCGAAAGCCTCGACCCATGGTTTTCCCATGCGCGCCTGAGCCTGCTGGATCGCGGCATGGCGTTTGCCATTGCCCACGTACGAGGCGGCGGCGAACTGGGGGAAGCCTGGTATCGCGCTGGCAAGCAGGAGCACAAGCACAACACTTTCAGCGACTTTATCGCCTGCGCCGAACACCTGATCGCCCAAGGCTTCACCACTGCACCGCAGTTGGCAATCAGCGGCGGCAGCGCTGGCGGCTTGCTGATCGGCGCAGTGCTCAATCAACGGCCGCAGCTGTTTGGCGCCGCCATCGCCGAAGTGCCGTTCGTCGACGTCCTCAACACCATGCTCGACCCTGACCTGCCATTGACCGTGACGGAATACGACGAGTGGGGTAACCCTGAAGAGCCGGACGTTTATGATCGGATCAAGGCCTACGCCCCGTACGAAAACGTCACCGCGCAAGCGTATCCGGCGACCCTGGTGATCGCCGGTTACAACGACAGCCGCGTGCAGTACTGGGAAGCGGCCAAGTGGGTGGCGAAACTGCGCTCGACCAAGACCGACAGCAATCCGCTACTGCTCAAGACTGAACTGGGTGCCGGGCATGGCGGGATGAGCGGTCGATATCAGGGATTGCGTGACGTAGCGCTCGAATATGCATTTTTGTTCAAGGTATTGGGTATAAACCGGCCTTGATTGCGGACGGATACAACACCAATCCCTTGTAGGAGCTGCCGCAGGCGGCTATCTTTTGATCTTGAAAAATCAAAGTCAAAAGATCGCAGCCTGCGGCAGCTCCTACAGGGAACCAGACAAACAAAAGACCGTGACGACATGTCTGAATCAACCTTTCTGAACAACGAAATTCGCGACTGGCTGATGGATTGCGGCCTGTTCAATCAACTGTTGCCGGCGGACTTCGCCGCGGCCTCGGGCTACTTCAGTATCAGCACCATTGCCCAGGGCGAGGTGATCTTCCAGGAGGGCGATGCCGGCAGCTTCATGTGCATCATCCATACCGGTCAGGTGGCGGTGCAGAAAACCACCGCTGACGGGCAACGAGTCACCATCGCCACGTTGCGCAGCGGCCGCTCGTTCGGGGAAATGGCCGTGCTCGACGGCGAAAGGCGCTCGGCCAGTTGCGTGGCCGCCAGCAACTGCCAGTTGCTCAACCTGGGCAAGGACTCACTGGAAAAGATGCTCAACGATGCACCGAAAATCGCCGCCAAGATCATCCGTGCCCTCGCCGTCTCCCTGTCCAAACGCCTGCGCATGGCCGACGGTCAATTGCTGTCGCAGCAGGTCTAGCCACCCGGTGATTTGACTTTCGGCGGGTTCGGTTCGATTCCCGGCACAGGCTGATCCTTGGTTGGCGGGTTGGGCATTTCAATCGGCACCAACGGCGGCCCGCTACTGCCGGGGCCGACTTTCGGCAAGGGCGCCGGGCTGATTTGCGGGTAAGGCGTGGGCGTGGCGGTGCCGGGCGAACCGGGTATCGGCGCGGGGCTGACGGGAATCGTTTGCAACTGTTGGGCCTGCGCTGCAGTTATCGAGAGCGCGGCCAGGGCAATGACCGTTAGAATGGTGCGCTTCATCAATGGCTCCGTTGGCCTTGTCGTCATGAACAGGCTACTCCCAACTGCGTCTGTTTGCCCTCCCGAGTTCTGCCAATTTTCTTCAAGTGAGCCCCATGAAACGTTTCGTTCTGCTGGACACCACCCCCATTCCTGAAAACGGCGGTGCCCTGTGCCTGTTCGAATATGGCGAGGATTTCGTCATCAAGATCCAGGGTGGCGACGGCGGACAATTGATGAACACGCGCATGCACGGCTCCGAAGATGCCCTGGCCGAGATCCCCTGCCGCAAAGTCGCGGGCCGACCGAATTCACGGGTGCTGATCGGCGGCCTGGGCATGGGATTCACCCTTGCCTCGGCGCTCAAGCACCTGGGCAAGAGCGCCGAAGTGGTGGTCGCCGAGCTGGTCCCCGGTGTGGTTGAGTGGAACCGTGGACCGCTGGGCGAAAAGGCTGGCAACCCGCTGCTCGACCCGCGCACGGTGATTCGCATGGAAGACGTGGCCAAGGTCCTGCAAGCTGAACCCCAGGGCTTCGATGCCATCATGCTCGATGTCGACAACGGCCCCGAAGGCCTGACCCAGAAGGCCAACAGCTGGCTGTACTCCGCCGCCGGCCTGAACGCCTGCGCCAGGGCCATGCGCCCCAAAGGCGTGCTGGCGGTCTGGTCGGCCAGCGCCGATCGGCAATTTTCCGACAAACTGAAGAAAGCCGGCTTCAAGGCCGAGGAAGTGCAGGTCTTCGCCCACGGCAACAAGGGCACCCGCCACACCATCTGGATTGCCGAGAAGCTCAAGGGCTAGGCTAAACTTCACCCTATAACCGTCATCAGTCTTTCTACAAAGGTGAACCCATGAGTTCGTCCACCCCGACCAACACTTCGAAGCTGGATCGCATCCTCGCCGACAACCAGCGCGACAAGGAAATGGGCTACCGCGACAAAGCCCTTAAGATGTATCCGCACGTCTGTGGCCGCTGCGCCCGTGAGTTCTCCGGCAAGCGCCTGAGCGAGCTGACCGTGCACCACCGCGACCACAACCACGACAACAACCCGCAGGACGGTTCGAACTGGGAGCTGTTGTGCCTGTACTGCCACGATAACGAACACTCGCGCTATACCGACCAGCAGTATTTCGACGAAGGCTCGCTGAGCACGCCGAAAATCGCCAAGGCCACGCATAACCCGTTTGCGGCGTTGGCTGGGTTGATGAAAAAAGAAGATTGAAAATCTTCAGTGCCTGAACTGGCCTCTTCGCGGGCAAGCCCGCTCCCACAGTGATTGGCGGTGCTCACAAAAACTGTGTACGCCACACAAACCTGTGGGAGCGGGCTTGCCCGCGAAAGCAATGGCTCAGACACCACAAGTCTTGAATCTGCCCGCCCTCCCCCAATCCCCGTATAATCGCGCTTTTTTCCCGAAAGGCACCCCGCTCGTGGCAGACAAACGGTACAGCTGCATTGGTTTGTATAACCCCAAGTCACCGGAGAACGTCGGTTCGGTGATGCGCGCCGCTGGCTGTTATGGCGTGGCGTCGGTGTTCTACACCGGCAAGCGCTATGAGCGCGCCGCCGACTTCGTCACCGATACCAAGCGCGTGCACTACGACATCCCGCTGATCGGCATCGATGACCTGAAGAAAATCCTGCCGCTCAACTGTGTGCCCGTCGCCGTGGAACTGGTTGAGGGTGCCCGCCCTCTGCCGGAATACACCCACCCGGATCGCGCGCTCTACATCTTCGGCCCGGAGGACGGCTCGCTGGATAAGGAGATTCGCGACTGGTGCGAAGACGTGGTCTACATTCCGACCACTGGTTGCATGAACCTGGCCGCCACGGTCAACGTCGTGCTCTACGACCGCATGTCCAAGGGGCTCAATACCCGTTCCGGTCCAAAATTCCGCTGAATCGCCGCACATCCGATTGAACGAGCTGCCCGCCCCGGCGGTCAGCTTGACTATCGATCACTGAAGCCTGGAGACAGACCATGAGCGAACTCAAACGCGTCGAGCGTATCGAATCCACCCCCTTCCAGAGCCCTTCCGAGCAGAACGTGCAAGGCTGGGAACGCATCGGCTCCCTGGCCGGCGGCGTGGTGATGGTGGGCAAGGGCCTGCGTCGTGGCGGGATCTTCGGCCTGATCCAGGTGGCCATCGGCGGCGTAGCCCTGGCGCGCGGCATTACCGGCCACAGTTCGGCGAAAAGCCTGCTGGAGAAAAGCCGCCGGGACATGGACAACGTGCGGGCGAAAATCCAGCGGGCTGGCGAGGAGCTGAGCCAGTTGAAGGCCAATGCCGAGGCGGCGACCAAAACTGCAACCGTGACGGGTAATGATTCGTTGAAGTCGCCGAAAGCCGGGGTTTGATCCAACAGTTTCGGTGAGGCTACCGGCCTCTTCGCGAGCAAGCCCGCTCCCACAGGGGATTTGTGTACGACACAGATCCCCTGTGGGAGCGGGCTTGCTCGCGAATGACGGTGTTACTGAATCAACTCGGTACTGAGCACTTTTGAAGACCCACCTATCACGCTCTCGCTGAGCTGAACAAACGCCTGGGTATCGATATCCCCCAGCCGCATCACCCCGCGCAACACATCATCCAGCGAACGCTTGTTGTGGGTTTTCAGGCGAATCTCCTGGTCCAGCTCCTGCAGCAACACCACCGCCCTGGCCACCTGCACCGGGTTGACCCGATCACTGCGCAGCGTGGTGACTTTCTGGCTGGTCTTGACCAGTTTACCGTGCAGGCTCTCGTAGCGTTCATCGCTCATGCCGCCGGCCCGGCGCACCAGCTCTATGGCGTAATACTCGGCAAAGCCTTCGCCGATCCAGTCACTGCGCTTTGTGCCGTTGATCCGTCCGAACACCTGGGCCAACTCGCGGACCAGGGCGCTGGTGCCGCTTTCGCTGACCAATGGCAGGTGACTGTTGAGGTAGATCGACTCGTGCGCCGACCGGCTGCCACGCCACATAGGATCATTGGCCCCGACGATCAGCAGTTTGCCCGGGTGTCGCGGGTATAGCGCCTGCACTTGCGGCCAGACGAAGGTCAGCAGCGTCAGCACATCCATACGCCGCATGCCCTGCCCTAGCGGCGAGGCGACGGTGACTTCAGTCTCGCCCAGACGAGTCCGGCGGCTGCCAAGCTGGCCGGCGAGCATCCAGCCCGTGGGCCGGTCGAACAGTCTGGAAGGGTTATCGATACGGAACCTGTTCTGGCCAATCCGTGGCCACGCGGTTTCAACGCTTTTCCAGCCACCGGGCAGCTCGAATTGAAGGCGTGAAACCAGCTCGACGCCATCCTGTTGATCGAGCCTGGCAGCCGGCACCAGATCGTCGCCGCGCATCAATGCCCAGTCTGGCGTCATGCGCGTGTCAAAGCTGCCGTTCTTACGCCCGTGGTTGATACTCACCCGATACGTCAGGCTGGCCTTGTCGGCCGCTGGACGCCAGACACCCCGCGTCGCTTTACCAGGGGTCAATTGCCATTGGCCGTCGGCCTTGAAATCGCTGTAGTGGCTGCCATCGCCAAGGTCGAAATCCAGGCTGCGTACCGCCGAGCCTTGGGCGAGCGTCAGGCGCACTTCGGCTTGATCGCTCTGCGGCAACAGGCGCACGTGATAATCCAGATCGACCTTGTTCGCTGCCCATACGGGCGCACTCACGGCCAGTAATCCAACGCCCCACGCCTGCCGCCATCCCACAGCCATACACACTCCTTCGTGAAAGGTTGAGCCTCTGGCAGTCAGCCGGCGCGGAAAATCAGGTGATCTTCCCAGTCGTCTTCCGGCACGCTGCCTTCGGCGAGCATGCGCCCGGACTGGGAAATCCGCTCGTGATGCACGGCATCGCGATCACCGCACACAAGGTGATGCCACAACGGCAGGTCCTTGCCTTCGCTGACCAGGCGATAGCCGCACGTCGGCGGCAGCCATTTGAATTCGTCGGCCTTGCCCGGCGTGAGCTGGATACAGTCCGGCACAGTGGCACGACGGTTAGGATAATCCGTGCACTGGCAGGTTTTCAGGTCCAGCAGTTTGCAGGCGATGCGCGTGTAATAGACGCTGTTGTCTTCTTCGTCTTCAAGCTTTTGCAGACAGCACAATCCACAGCCGTCGCACAGCGACTCCCATTCCTCCTGATCGAGTTGATCGAGGGTCTTGCGTATCCAGAACGGTTCTACTTTGGCGGCCATGGTTCGAGCATCGACATCAGGTGGTGAAAAGGCCGCCAGTCTAGTGCCCGTAGCCCCGTGGGCCAAGCATTGGCGACTGTCGGTAGAACGGGCTTGTCAGTTTCTGCGCTGCCAAGTAGGGTTTTTCGTCGCTCCCACTTTCAAACGTAGCAAGGAATCTCTTGATGAGTGCCAACCCACGCGTTGCCGATTACACCATTGACCCTCAGTTCACCGATCGCTGGTCGCCCCGCGCCTTCACGGGCGAAGCCATTGCCGAAGAAACCCTGCTGAGCTTCTTCGAAGCCGCGCGCTGGGCACCCTCGGCCTACAACTCGCAACCCTGGCGCTTCCTTTACGCACGTCGCGACACGCCGAACTGGGAGCGCTACCTGGGACTGCTGAACGAATTCAACCGCAGCTGGGCGCAACATGCTTCGGCCCTGGTGATCGTGATTTCGAAAACCACCTTCGTCGCGCCTGGCGCCACCGAGGAAACCCCGGCCCTGTGGCACACCTTCGACACCGGTTCCGCCTGGGGCCACCTGGCCCTGCAAGCGAGCCTGAGCGGTTGGCACACCCACGGCATGGCCGGCTTCGACCAGGAACTGACCCGCAAGGAGCTGAACATTCCCGAAGGCTACGCCCTGCACGCCGCCGTCGCGGTGGGCAAGCTGGGGGACAAGGCCAGCCTGGCGGAGTACCTGCAGGCCCGTGAAGTACCAAGCCCGCGTCGTCCGTTGAGCGAGCTGGCGGCTGAAGGCGACTTCACTCTCTAAGCCATACTGAAAATCCCTGTGGGAGCGAGCTTGCTCGCGATGGCGGCCAGTCAGTCAACATTGATGTTGAAGCTAATGGCCTCATCGCGAGCAAGCTCGCTCCCACAGTTTTTGAGAGTGATTTCAATACCCGCGATCGAAATCCACTTCCCCGCGCAATGCCTCCCCCGCCTGAAACGCCCGCAGGTTTTCGACAAACAGCTTCACCATCATCGACGGCGAAGTCGGTGCCGAGCTGTGGCCGGTGAGCAGCAGGCCCCAGGCTGTCCAGAACGGATGCCGCTGGGGCAATGGCTCCTGACGGCAGACGTCGATCACCGCGCCCGCCAGATGCCCTTCCTTCAAGGCTTCCACCAGATCCGCATCGACCACCGCCACACCGCGCCCGGCATTGATGAACAACCCGGTCGGCTTGAATTGCCTGAACAGCGCCGCGTCGTAGATATCGTGGGTTTGCGGCGTGTTCGGCAGCAGATTGACCACGTAATCGACTTCACCGACCAGCCGCGGCAGATCCGCCAGTGAACCGACTTCGATAAACGGCGCCTGTTCCCGCGTGCTGCTGGCAACGCCATACAGCTCGACACCAAACGGCACGAGGAACTGCGCGACACTCTGGCCGATATCACCCGTGCCGACGATCAACACCTTGCGCCCCGCCAGGCTCTGGCCATGGCGGCTGTCCCATTTGCGCTCGACCTGGCTGACCAGTCGCGCCAGCACTTCACGTTCGTGACCGAGCATATAGGTGAGCACGTACTCGGCCATGACTTGCCCGAAGATGCCGACTGCACGGGTCAATCGATAGTGCCGTGGCAAGCCATCGGCCAGCAGCGGCGTAATGCCGGCCCAGGTCGATTGCAGCCATTGCGGTTGATGGCCCTGGCGCAACAGGGTCGCCAGCAGATCAGGCTGGCCGAGCCACACCGGACAATCGGCGGCCTGGCCGGCCAGTTCGGCGGAATCACCGCTGGTCAGCACCTCCAGGTCCGGTGCTGCCTCGCGCAACAGTTGGGCGTACACGGGGTGGTCGTGTTCAGCAATCAGGACGCGCATGCTTCAAACCTTTCAAAAACGGTGCAGACGGCAGCCGACAGAGCAGTGCTCTGTCGATGCTGCCATCGCTAAAATCAATCAGTGTTTCATAACCACGCTGAACAGAGCCTGTCTGCCGCTCACACCGGATCGTTGCGACGCAACAGTTCTTCCGGCAAGTGCTCGATGTACTCGTCTTCGGCAGGTGGCATTTGCAAGTGATAACCCTGTTTCTCGAGGTTTTCCAGCACGACAGCGATGTCCTCGCGCGACAGCTTGCGCTCGGGGCTCAGCACCAGATCGAACGCATGGATGGCCTTGCCGAAGGCTGCCATCAGGGGATCCGGCACGCGCTCCAGAGCATCGCTCTTGAGCACATACAGGTACATTTCGTTTCTTTTCGAGCTGCGGTAGATGGAGCAAATACGTTTCAAGGCTGTTCTCCGGCGGTGACCAGGCTGTCGAGCAGCGCCTGGCCCATCAATTCGCGGCGCCAGCCACGCAGCGAATCAGGCAATTGGTAGGGACCATTGGGGAAGCCGCTCTTGAGCAGCGCTTCCAGGGTTTTCTTGCGCAGCATCAGTTCCGGCGCAATGTTCAGGCGCTCGGCCTCGGCCTGGCCGATGGCTTTGAGCTGCTTGAGCAACACGGCAGCGTCCACCGGCAGCGGCTCCGGCACGGCTGGCGGCCATTGATCTGGCGACACACTGCCAGAGCGCTTGATCAGATCAAGCAGAAACTCACCATCCTGACGCACGGTACGCGGGTGCATGTCTTCGATTTTCGCCAGGGCGCCGAGGTTATCCGGTTGCGTACGCGCCAGCGGCCACAACGAATGCTCGCGGATGATCCGGTTGCGCGGCAGATCGCGGGCACGGGCTTCCTTTTCACGCCAGGCGCAGAGTTCACGCAATACCGCGAGTTGGGCGCGGGACAGCTTCCAGGCCAGCTTGGCATCGCGATAGACCTCGTTCGGATCGATCTCGCGGCGCAGGTTGGCCACCAGTTCGGCACCGTCCTCCAGAACCCAGGCGTATTTCTCGTCAGACAGCTTTGGACGCAGCTTTACGAAGACTTCGGCCAGGTGCACGGCGTCTTCGGCGGCATAGCTGATCTGGGTTTCGGAGAGCGGACGCTGCAGCCAGTCGGAACGGGTCTCACCCTTGGGCAGGTCGATGCCGAGCACTTCCTGCACCAGCCGCGAATAGCCCATGGAGAAACCGAGGTTCAGGTAAGCGGCTGCCAATTGCGTATCGAACAGTGGCACCGGCAGGCTACCGGTCAGGCGTAGCAGGACTTCGAGATCTTCGCTGCACGCGTGGACAACCTTGAGCACGGCCGGGTTTTCCAGCAATGCAGCCAGAGGCTGCCAGTTGTCGATGGTCAGCGGATCAATCAGGTAGGCACGTTTGCCATCGCCGACCTGCAGCAGGCCTGCGATCGGGTAGAAGGTGTCGACCCGCATGAATTCGGTATCGAGGGCAACGAATGGCAGTTGCTGCCACTCGGCACAAAACCGACCGAGGCTATCGTTGTCGCGAATCCAGTGAATATCGATGGCCACACGGCTCTCCCTTGAAGAATGGCGCGCAGTATATATCGCCCCCGGCGATTTCCGCGCATCCACTGAACAAGAGCGTTAGCGAAAATGACTGCGTGACATGAAGAATAGTCCGACAAGCTCGGCCTAGCTGGTCTTACCCAGCACGTAGACCCGCATCTGTGCACAACCCGGAAAAAAATCCTGATGGCTGAGCAAACGGAATCCCGCCTGCCTGAACTCGCTTTCGACCCCGGCCTTGCTCGGTAATGGCTCCTCCATGCTGGAATGCGCGCCCTTGAATAGGCCATCGAGGCGCACCGCGACGATCACCGTATCGCGACTGACCCGGTAAAACTCGCCCAGCATCGCCAGACGATGTTCCGGACTGTAAAGGTGCTGAAACAGTTGCATGCAAAAAATGCAGTCAACCGCGTTTTCCGACAAACCAATCGAGAAGGCGGAGCTTTGAAAGGTCTTGATCCGCTTCAGCAGGCTTTGCGGGTGATGTGTGCGGGCATGATCGAGGATGTCCTGGGACGGGTCCGTCGCGAGGATCACCCGATTCGCATGTTCGGCCAGCACCGACCAGAAACGCCCCACCCCGCAGGCCACGTCGAGGATCAGCCCCGGTTCACCAGCGACCTTGAGTGCATTGCGCACCAGACGCGCCTCGCGCCAGTGCGTCAGCCGCCCGGCCAGGCCCGGCGCTTGCGGCTGAAGGCAGACGCGCGCGTGTTCCTGATCGTAGCGCCGGGCAATCTCAAGCTCGATGGCGGATGGGGGTTGAGCGGACATGTGCAATGGCTCTTGATAAACGTTCAACAGGCCGCAGGTCGGCAGCCACCGAGTGAAACAAAATCGGAGCACTCAATCCTTGGCCAGCACGCCGTCAGTCACCGGGCCACGACATCCGGCAAACATGTCCAGATCCTGGTTGTAGACCTTGCTGTTGACCTCCAGCAGTCCAAGCATCGAATGGAACAGGTTGTCCTGGCTCAGGGGCTTTTCACGACTCTGTTGCAGGCAGTGGGTATCGACCGCAAACGACTTTTTATAGTTGTCAGAGAACCAGGCAAACATGGCTACATGTTTTTGCTGCTCCGGTGCCAGCATGTAAGGCGTGCCGTGGAGGAACAAGTTGTACTCGCCCAGGGATTCACCGTGGTCCGACAGATACAGCATCGCGGTGTCCACTTTGGACTGGTTACTGCGCAGCAGATCGATCAGGGTCGATAGCACATGGTCGGTATAGACCAAGGTGTTGTCGTAGCCATTGACGATACTTTCGCGACTGCAATTGTTCAGGGCATTACTCTCGCAAACCGGGGTGAAGCGCTCGAACTCTTTCGGATAACGCTTGAAGTACTCCGGACCGTGACTACCCATCTGGTGCAATACCAGCACGGTATCCTTGTCCAGGGTATCGATGAAATGTTGCAGCCCCTGCAGCAGGATTTCGTCGCGGCATTCACTGTTGGCGCACAATGCCGGGTCTTTCAGATTGCTGACGTCCTGAAGGGTGACGCGATCGCACGTACCCTTGCAGCCCGACTGGTTGTCACGCCAGATCACGTCGATACCCGCATGCTTGAGCACATCCAGCAGGCCTTCTTCGTTCTTGGCCTTGCTGGCGTTGTAATCCTTGCGCCCCATGTTGGAGAACATGCAAGGCACCGAAACGGCGGTTTCAGTTCCGCAGGAATGCACATCGGTGAAGGCGATCAGGCCATCTTCCTTACTCAGTTTTGGCGTGGTGTCGCGGTCATAGCCAAAGATGCCGAAGTTCTCCGCCCGGGCACTTTCCCCGACGACAAGCACCGTCAGGGATTTGCGCCCGTGAGTTTGCCAGACCGTATTGCGTTGGGCATCTTCACCGATCTTCACAAAGGGTTGCCGCGCAGTCGCTACTTTCTCGCGCAATAAACCAGCCGAGGCTCCAATGTAGTTGCTTGGCACCACCATCAGGCGCAACTCGTGGTGATTGCGAAACAGCGAAGACAAGCCTTGATAGTTAACCAGTGCAACACCACCAATGACGGCCGCAGAAGCAAATATCACCAGGACTTTACTGAGCAGTTCACGGTGCCAGCGACGATAATTAATCGGTGCCTTCCACAATAGCCACGACGGCAATACACCGAGCAGTACAATATAAACAAACAACTTGAGCGACAGTAAGTCGCGCACTTCCGTAGCATTGGTTTCAGCGAAGTTACGCAACATGCCGGTGTCGATCAGGACACCATACTGGCTCATGAAATACGCCACGCCCGCGCTGACCATGAACAGCAGGGTCAGGAGCGGCTTGAGCACCGGTCGGAAGGCCAGCAGGGTCAGCACAATGTTGAAGGCCGCGAATATCATCACCCCGAAGGCCACGCGCATGACCATGCCTTTGCCATCGGACGTAGTGATTTCGAACAGGTGTTGCCAGAGTACAAAGTTGAAGCCAACCAACAAAAATGCACTGGCAATCAGTGTCACCCATTCGGGGCGCACGGCTTTAATCTTAAACATGAGGTTCGGCGAGTCCTGAAAAGAAGTGCCCTCGGTCAATGTGAAAATTTCATTGACCGAGACAATTCTAATTTTAGGTAGCCAACCATCAATTTTTTGTGAAAAAGAAGCCAACAATTAGTTGGCTTATAACACCGGCCTGAAACTTCAGACTATTTGAGAATGGTTCAGCTCGGGTTCAGTTTCGGCTCAAGCCTGATGCAGGTACCAGCGCCAGTCCTGCTCCCCGACCTCCCCCATGAATTGGCGATACTCGGCGCGCTTCACCGCCAGGTAGACACCGAGGAACTCGCCGCCGAAGGCTTCCCTGGCCCAACTGGAACCTTCCAGCGATCGCAAAGTGGTCAGCCAGTCCGTCGGCAACAGTTTCGCGGCCTGGGCGTAGCCATTGCCCTCCACCGGCGCACCCGGGTCGAGTTGTTCGCGGATACCGCGATGAATACCGGCCAGAATCGCTGCAGCCGCCAGATAGGGGTTGGCATCCGCGCCACAAATTCGATGCTCGATGTGCCGGGAATACGCCGGCCCGCCCGGTACGCGCAAACTCACGGTGCGATTGTCCACACCCCAGGTGGCTGCCAGCGGTGCATAGCTGTTGGCCTGGAATCGACGGTAGGAGTTGGCGTTGGGGCAGAACAGCAACAGCGAATCGAGCAAGGTACTGAGCATGCCGGCGACAGCCTGCTTGAGCAGGGGCGTTCCATCCGGGGCTTCGCTGGCAAAGAGGTTGTTGCCCTGCTTGTCCGCCAGACTCACGTGCATATGCATCCCGGTGCCGGCCAGGTCATCGAATGGCTTGGCCATGAAGCACGCTGTCATGCCGTGCTTGTGCGCCACCCCTTTGACCAGACGCTTGTAACGCACCGCTTCGTCCATGGCCTGCAACGCGTCGGTGCGGTGTTCGAGGGTGATTTCCACTTGCCCCGGCGCGTATTCGGAAATGGCCGTGCGTGCTGGAATCCCCTGGAGCTTGCAGGCGCTGTAGAGATCGGCCAGGAACGGCTCGATCTGTTCAAGCTCGCGCAATCCATAGACCTGGGTGCCGCGCGGACGCCCGCCATCGACATCCCGTGCCGGTTGCGGCCGGCCATTGCTGTCGCGTTGCTGATCCAGCAGATAGAACTCCAGCTCCGCCGCCATGACCGGGTAATAGCCGTCAGCCTGCAAACCTTCGATGACTTTCGCCAGTAAGTGACGGGGATCGGCAATGGTAGCGGGCATCCCCTCAGTCGGGTGCATGCTGACCTGCACGGCCGCGGTCGGTATCAGACGCCATGGCATACGCGTGAGGCTGCCGCTGATCGGGTAAGCCCGGCAGTCGATATCGCCGACATCCCAGACCAGCCCGGAGTTTTCCACGTCATCGCCGTTGATGGTCAGGCCGAGGATGGTGCTCGGCAATGGGCGCCCGCTTTCATACACCGCCAGCAGCTCGTCACGGTGCAGCAGCTTGCCCCGCGGCACACCGTTGTTGTCGAGGATGAACAGCTCGAACATTTCAATATCCGGGTTCTGTTCCAGAAAAGTCAGGGCTTCAAGCCGGGTGGCGAACGAGGTCGTGGCACAACTCATGGGAATTCTCTTTTTCCGTGTTTGACGGGTGCACAAAGGCACACGCACTTTAATTCCGGTACCTACCGGAATATGTAGGAACGATCAGCGGAAAAAGCAGGAATCCGGCGGGCGCGCATGTCGGCAATGCCACAGCGCCCAGAAGGCCAGTTCAGAAGGAAGTGCAGAGAGGCTTGGCGCAGTGGCGGGCGTGAATCGACGACCAAGGCTCGACGCACGAGCGCCGAAGGTTGCCTTGAAGTGGATTGCGACTGGCCAACCGTCCATAGAGAGAACCGCAGAAAACAGATGACCGGCAGCGTCACACGATGGGTTCAGTCGTTAAATCAGGATTTGAAGAACCTTGGATGTCGAATGGCTAAACATTCAACGGCGTCCATATGACCGCACTCTTATTTAATTTCCAAATACATCACCAGACTTTCTGATTTGCGGCCTTGCGGCCTCGCGCGCCTAATCGCACCTCTACCGTTCAAGGTCCGATCATGGAAAACACCCGCGCGACTACCCGCCCTGCTCTCTGGTTGATGTTCAGCATTGCGCTCGTCGCCCTGAACCTGCGTCCCTCCATGGCCGCCGTCGGGCCGTTGCTCTCGGCGATTCGCGAGGACATCCCGCTGAGTTTCAGCCTGGCATCACTGCTGACCCTGTTGCCGGTCATGGCCATGGGACTGGCGATGTTTTTCGGACTACGTGTCAGCCAGCGTCTCGGTGAACAGCGCACGGTCGTACTTTCGTTGCTGATCATTGGCGTGGCCACGGTGTCGCGCCTGTTTGTCGATTCGGTAGGCGAATTGATCCTCAGCGCCGTACTGGCAGGTATCGGCATCGCCCTGATCCAGGCCCTGATACCTGCGCTGATCAAATCCCGCTTCAGCGACCACGTTGCCCTGTGCATGGGTCTCTACGTCACATCGATCATGGGCGGTGCCGCCATGGGGGCGTCCTTTGCGCCACTGGTGATGGCGTCTACCGGCAGCTGGCGTATGGGCCTGGCGATCTGGGCCGTTCTCGCCGTGCTGGCATTGCTCTTCTGGCGCAGCCAAAGCACAAGGATGCCAACACTGGATTCGAGGGCATCCCGCAAAGGATCGTTCTTCGCCAATTCCCGCGCGTGGTTACTCGCGATCTTCTTTGGCCTGGGCACTGCGTCCTACACCTGCGTTCTGGCCTGGCTGGCGCCGTACTACGTGGAAAAGGGCTGGAGCGAACAACACGCCGGATTGCTGCTCGGGTTTCTCACCGCAATGGAAGTGCTGTCGGGCCTGCTGACGCCCTTCATCGCCAATCGCTGCCGCGACCGCAGAGTCGTGCTGATGGTCTTGCTGGCACTGATCATCGCCGGTTTCTGCGGACTGATTCTGAGCCCGCAGCACTTGAGCCTGATGTGGCCATGCCTGCTGGGGCTGGGCATTGGCGGGCTGTTCCCGATGAGCCTGATCGTATCGCTGGATCACCTGGACAATCCATTGCGCGCCGGTGGCCTGACTGCATTCGTACAAGGCATCGGCTACCTGATCGCCAGCCTGTCGCCTCTGCTGGCAGGGATCATCCGCGACCGGCTCGGCAGCTTTGAATGGGCCTGGTGGTCGCTGGCGGCGGTCATGGCACTGATGATGTTGATGGTTTTGCGCTTCAACCCAAGGCACTACAGCCGCCACATCCACTAACCCGGAGCCTGCCATGAAAACCACCGGTTTCGCCGCCGCTCACGCCAGCATGCTGCTTTGGGCCTTGCTGATTGCCGCCTCGTTTTCCGCGGCGGCGCAAGTCAGCCAGGCCATCGACCCGATCCTGCTGACCGGCTTGCGCCTGTTGTTCTGCGCCTTGGTGTTTCTGCCGCTGTTGCTGCGTGAAGGCAATGCCGTCATGACCGCCCGCGGGCTGCTGGGTCACGCGGTGCTCGGCCTGCTGTTGGCGTTGTACTTCGGTTCGCTGTTCGAAGCATTGCGCTACACCTCGGCCGTCAATACCGGAACGATGTTTACACTGGTACCGCTGATGACCCTGGCTTTCGAGGCCGTGCTCATACCTGACAGCCGCCTGAAACAACGGATTGTGCCGATGCTGCTCGCCGCTGCCGGGGCGGTGTTACTGATCATGAAAGGCACCGGCCCCGACGACTTTCCATCGCCGTATGCGCTGACCGTGTACGGCATCGGTTGCCTGGCGATGGCACTTTACGCCCCTCTAAGCCAACGCCTGAAAGCCAATAGTCTCAAGGGACGCGGGCCGGTGCCCATGACATTCTGGAACATGCTGTTCGGCGCGCTGTTTCTGCTGGTGTTCTGTGGATTCAGTGGCGGTTGGCGCTCGGCATCATCACTGACGCTCAAGGACTTCTATTGGTTGATGTACCTGGCGGTGTTCGCCACCCTGGCGACGTTCTGGCTGCTGCATCGGGCCATCGGCGTGATCGCGCCATCCTCGGTGATTTCCTACATCTACCTGAGCACGCTGTTCATCACCTTGTTTCATTGGTTTTGGGGCCGCCAGATGCCGCTGCCGCTGGAGCTGGCCGGCGCGCTGCTGGTGGGCATCGGCATGTTCGCGCTGTTGATCTCCAGTCGCCGCGCCGTGTCGGCGATGATCCAGAGTTGAAGGGCTCCAGGGCAAAACTTCCTGCAAGGCATTTTCCCTGTTCGCTCATTCCGCTAGGATCGTTCACTCACCCTGGCACACGGTCAGTGCAAGGGGACGCAGCGAGACGCAATGGATGCTGAACAGTAATTCGCTTAGAAAACTCGACATGCAGGACCTCACGGTGTTCGTCGCCGTGTACGAGCAGAACAGCGTCACCGGCGTATCGGAGATGCTTAGCGTCAGCCAGTCCACCGTGAGTTACTGCCTGAAAAAACTGCGCAACAGCTTCGAGGACGAACTGTTCATCCATACCCGTATCGGCGGTATGCAGCCCACAGGCAAGGCCAGCGCGATGTACCCTCACGTGCTGAAAATCCTGGAAAGCATCAATTTGTGTCACGCCGGCTCACCCGCGTTCGACCCTGGCCTGCAAGCCGTGACGTTCAACCTCTGCGCACCGGAATATTTCGAGCAGTTGATCCTGCCGCGCCTGTTGAAAACCTTCGCCCTCGCCGATCTTCCGGTGACGGTCAATGTGCTCAAACTCGAAGCCGACATCCCTGCCGAAGCGTTGCGCGAAGGCAGTCTCGACCTGGTGATGTGTTTCGGCCCGAACTTTCATCGCAGCCACGTCGATTTCAAATCCCGGACGCTGCTCGAAGATGATCTGGTCTGTGTGTTCGACAAACGCGCCACCCCGGCGGAACCGCGTTTGAGCCTGCAAACCTATGTCGAACGTCGACACGTGTTCCCGACACCCTGGATGTCCGCCACCAACATGGTCGACGGCTGGCTCGCGCAGCAGGCCCAACAGCGCCAAATCGTCGCGCGCGCCAACAGTTACAGTGCAGCGCTGAAGTTGATTACCGGCACCGACTATGCCCTGACCCTGCCCCGGCGCATCCAGCGGCTGCTGGCCAGTACCGACACCTTCAATCACTGCGAAGCGCCCGAGGGTTTGCCGGGTTTCACCCTCGACATGCAGTGGAGCCAGAGCGTCGATCAGGACAGCGCCAACACCTGGCTGCGAGCGCAAGTGATACAGGCCTGCGCCGTGCAGGAAACGGCCTGATACTCAGTGGCTGATGGCGGTCTTGCTGTAGGAATCGCGATCGATGTCGAGAATTTCCACGCACAACTGGACTTCAACACCGCTCGGCCACTCACACAAGTCCTGAACCACCGCCAGCAGGCTTTCGGAGAGTTGTTTCTTGATCTGTGCGGAACGCCCACTCAACAGTGCCAGTTTCACATGCACGAATGCCCGTTCAGCCAAAGTAGTACCGACCTTGAACGTCTCGACCCTGACCGCGCGGCTCTTGATGTCGAATTCGGCAGCAAACTGACCGGAACCCACCAGCGTATTGTTCAACCGCATCAACGCCACATCGGCATTCAGGTCAGTCAGGTTGGCGGTGTATTCCATGTGCAGGTGAGGCATGAGTTGGCTCCTGGAAGGGGATGGAAAGGTCGTACGTATAACATGCCCCGTTCATTCGGGCAGCGGCAAAACGGCACGCTCACTCATGAACGCCTCCAAACGCGAACGTAACCAGCGCTCGGCAGGGTCGGTATCGACATGACTGAGCCAGACCATGGACAAATCCAGGGTCGGTGTCTTGAACGGAAAGGGCTCCTTGAACAGCATGCCCGAAGCAGCCATCGCCTCGGCGGTGTAGTCCGGCAGGCTGGCGATCAGGTCCGTTCCGGCGAGCAGTGCCGGCAACGAACTGTATTGCGGTACCGAGAGCACCACCTGGCGCGTGCGGCCGATTTCCGCCAGCCACTCGTCGGCATAGCCACTGACGTTGGCGGTATGGGACACCAGCACGTGCGGCCGCGCGCAATATTCGTCGAGCGTCAGCGGAGTGTCGGAAGCATCTGCGCGCAAAATGCTGGGCTGGATATGCCGCAGCAACTTGCGCTTGGCATTGGCCGGCAAGCCACGGGTCTGGCTGATACCCACCGTGATATCGCCGGACGCCAGCAAGTCGGGAATCCGCCAGTAATCGACATGCTGCACCACAAACACCACCTTTGGCGCTTCCTGGCGCAGGGTTCGCAGCAACGGCGGCAACAGGCCGAACTCGACGTCGTCGGATAAGCCAATGCGGAACGTCATCGTGCTGCTGGCCGGGTCAAAATCATGGGTCAGGCTCAAGGCCACGGACAAGGAATCCAGCGCCGGCGACAGGTGCCTGATGATCTCCTCTGCCCGTGCCGTCGGCTCCATGCGATGGCCAACACGGATGAACAGCGGATCATTGAACATCGCACGCAAGCGGTTGAGTGCAGAACTGATGGTCGGCTGACCGAGAAACAGCTTCTCCGCCACCCGAGTGACATTGCGCTCCAGCATCAGCGTTTCGAATACCACCATCAGGTTGATATCCGCCTTGCGAAGTTCGTTGCGATTCATCCAGTGCCCCCCGATCCCCAAGAAAGGCTCGGGGATAACGTCTACGTGCCTGCACGACAGACAATGCCGGTGCAGACGTTACGTTTGTTCAGTTCAAAGTCAGCGCCTGTAATCCGATTGCCAGTTTGCGCGGGTCGTTACTCATGCCAAGCTCGCCCGGACTGATGGCATTGGGGTATTTGAAAAAAATACGCAGCACGCCTTGACGTTCGATGAGCTGTTGCACGGCTGCGGGTAATTCGATGTTGATTCGGTTTGCTTCAGGCTTGACCAACCGGGTGGACAGTACACTCACATCATTGACGACAATCTCCAGCGACTGCTCTGTGTGCGTAGGTGCGAGCAACGCGTTGGTCTCCAGCAACAATGAATTAACCCTTGATGTTGGCCGCAAAACGATTTGCGACTCGGCACCTTCGGACCAGGTTCCCCACGGTTCATTGAGCGACCATCCCTTGGCCAAATAATCCACCGCCGGACTCTCTTTACTGAACACCACTCTCTCGCCTTGCTTGAGTTCCGGAATCAGCTTCAATGCATCCGGCACCAAGACGGGCGGGCAATCGTTACAGCGCTTCCATCCCGGCGCCAACACATTCAAACCATCAATTCTGGCGAGCACATCGATATCACTCTTCAATGTCAGGGCAGCCTGGAGCAAGGAGCGGCTATCCAGCACGTACAGGGTATCTTGCGAGTAACTTCCCGAATCCAGCATCCGAACCGACTCTGCCTGCGCCGCCTCGACGGCCAGCGAACTGACTCGCCCAAGATAGACGGCATTTGTGGGTAGATGATGGGCATGCGCATAATCGGCCAATGTCATCCACTGCTCCGATAAGTTCTGCGGGCGAATCCATCGCACGTACTGATAATGCTTTGCTGCTTGTTGCCAGAAAGGATCGGCCAGTGGCGTCTTCCACTCGGACGCTGGTGAAGTCATGAAAAAACCGCGCGCGACTGTCCATCCCGATCGCGTATCCGCCACCTGAATCACCAAAGCGATGCTCAACAGCATCACCGCCGTGCGCGGGGTATGCCCACGAACCACCACATAAAGTGTGGCAAAAATAACCATGTACATCACCGGCCAGATCATCCGTCCTGAGCCACGGAAGATGGTTGCGACGGCTACAACGGCGTCCGGCAGGGGTATCCGGAATTCGAATGACCCTACACCTACGTTATTGGATACGGCGAACATCGCCAGGCTAGCAAGCGCAACAAAAAGCAGAGGGTATCGGCGAACCTTGGCGCCAAGGTCCCCCGCCCCTTGCAGCAATAGCACTAAAGCGCAGATGAGCAGGAAAATGACACCCAACCCCAGGAAGGCAAACCCATCACTGTCGCCCAACACACCTGGCATGTCCCGCATGGTGTAGGACCACGTACCCGGATCAAAGAAGGTCAGGACATTCGCCCGAAACAAGCCATATCCCATTAACGAAAGACCACTATCGCCAACACTGAAGTAACCCGCTTGCCAGCAACACAGACTGACCAACAGGAACAGACCGATCAACTCGGTCAGCGCTTTGCCCGGCGTCAGGCGGCGCTGGAGGGCTTTGGCCGCGAGGTCCGCGATCCAGATCAATGCAACCATCGCCAGCAAGTAAGCGTGCACCAGTGCTGTCGCACCAAGCAGCGCCCCCCAGGCCAGACAGCGTTTTTGCGTAAATGGGCGCAGGGCAAGATAAAGCGCTGCCAATACGAGAAAATGTCCAGCCAGGGATAAATGCACTTCCATGCGGATAATCATCGCCGGGACGAACAAAAACAGCCCGGCACCGAGCAATTGCAACACCACATTGCGACTGACCAATCCGGTCAGCTTCCAGCCAAACCAGCTCTGCAGGATGAAACACGTCAGAAACCAAATCCCGAAATACTGGAATGGTTCAGGAAGCAGAGCTGAAAACGGCTTGAAGATAAAAGCGAACAGCGGATTGGAATCCGAGAAAATTACCGCGTTACTCAATTCCAACCCATACAAGGGATTAAGCCCTAACGGAAATGTCCAGGGTGAATGCCTGAAAAAAGCCCAGCCCAGGTAATGGGTGGCTGGATCGCCCCCCTCCAACCAGGCAATATTCATCGGGTTCAATGCCCGCGGGCCGACCACGATGAAAAATGCAAGGATTCCCAAAAGGACGGGCAGCAGCCCAGTCACCCGGCGCGTTGTGCAAAGCTTCATCGGTACGTCCAAAAATTGTGCAAAACAAAAGTGAATGCCGGTACCGTTAGCGCTACCGCACCTATCCCCAGCAGATAATGCAACCCCGCCATCTGCGCGGTCCAGGCGACAAACATCGCCAACAAAAAACCGCCCGCCGATACCAGCAGGAAACGCAGCAGAGTTCTGCCATGCAATCGGGCAGCAAAACTCCAGGTAGTGTTGATGACGTAGGACACCACCGTCGCCACGGCAAATGCCACACCGTTAGCCAGAGGCGGATGTGCGACGACGAAATTGATGAACAGCACCGCAACCAGCGCATGCAGGGCAGTAACGAACAATCCGGTTACAGCAAAGCGCAATCCGCGCTGGATCAGCGCTGTTTTTTCGGCGGATGTCACGGCTTTCGCGCCAGTACGAATACACTCAAACCGGCCAGGCGGTTCATGCCCAACAATGGCAATTCAAGCTTACAGAGGGTCTTGAGCACATTGTTCACCAGCGGATGATGGCGTTTGAGCTGTGAACGAGGTACCGCCCCCTGCCGTCCGTGGGGCAACAAGCGTAACGCAGCGGCAATCGGGAACACCGCACCGAAATAGTAGGCACCGCGTTGCACCGTCAAACCCGCGTTCCGGGCCAGGGTTTCAAATTGGGCCAGGGTGTAGCGACGCTTGTGTTCTAGAAAGTCGTCGTGGCCGCTCCAGAGGAACTGGAAGGCAGGCACTGTCATCAGGAACCGACTGCCTGACGGCACTTTATCGACGTAAGCCTTGAGCAAACCGAGGTCGTCATCGACATGCTCCAGCACGTCCATCAAAAGTACCAAGTCGGCGTCGACGGTCTCGATGCCACGACGGTAATGCACCTGTTTACCGGCGGTGGTCGCACTGGAATCGGCGAGGTAGCTGATATCGACGCACCAGGCCTCGCGCGCCTCGGTATGAGTCAGCAAATGGTGGGTAAAAAAACCCGAACCAGCGCCCACGTCGAGAATCCGCTTGATTGGCGCGTCACCCAGCAGGCGGCGGGTCGCTGCCGCTTTCGAGCAGTAATACCAATGCTCACCGATGCTATCGCCGAGGATGGCGGTTTCCTTGAGATCCATGCTTTAGGCCTTGGGGTCATAGACGCGGCGCACGAGAAAAACCGGCCGGCGTTTAGATTCGATGTAAGTGCGGCCCAAGTACTCACCGAGTACGCCGATGCCAATCAGTTGCAGGCCGCCAAGGAACGTCACGGCGACCATCAGCGAGGCGTAACCGGGCATGTCGACACCATGGACCAACGTGCGCACCACGATAAATATGGCAAAAGCGAAAGAGACGAGCGACACCAGCGCCCCTATGTACGTCCACACTCGCAAAGGCTCAGTGCTAAAACTGGTGATACCTTCCAGCGCAAAGTTCCACAACCGCCAACCGTTGAATTTACTCTGCCCCGCCACCCGTTCGGGACGCATGTAATCAACGTGGGTAGTGCGAAACCCGACCCAGGCAAACAGGCCTTTCATGAAGCGCCGAGATTCGGGCAAGGTGAGCAAGGCATCGACCACACAGCGATCCATCAGGCGAAAATCCCCGACGTTTTCCGGCAGCGGCTGCTCAGCGATCTTGTTGTGCAGGCGATAGAACCAGTGGGCGGAAGTCTGTTTGGCCCACGTATCGCTACGACGGCTGATCCGGTGACCGAGTACCACTTCATAGCCCTCTCGCCAACGCTCGATCATCTGTAAAATAATCTCTGGCGGATCCTGCAGATCGGCGTCGATCGGCACAACGATCTGTCCGGTGGCGATCTGTAAACCGGCGGACAATGCCGCTTCTTTGCCGAAGTTGCGACTCAGGTCAACGATGCGCAGACGCGAATCGTGCTGCTGTCGCTCAAGCAGGCGTGCAAGCGTGGCGTCAGTGCTGCCGTCATTGATGAATACCAATTCAAGCTTTATCAATTCCTGCTGCCGGAAAACTTCATCAATACGCAGGAGAAACGTGTCGAGACTGTCTTCCTCATTAAAAACGGGGACAACCAGCGATAACGTCACCTGGAAGGCCGGTTGCGTTCCGTGCTCAGTCAAATGGAGTGCTCTTTTTATAATGGTTTTCGGTTGCCGAAATATTTTGGACGCTATGAACGACTCCATATTAAGCAGTAGCTCCGAAGGTGTTGCAAGGGTGAAACGGCGCCGTTTTGGACAATTCAAAGACTGATCCACCCGCTCTAACCCGCTGTATCAGAGCATCCCCCTGGGATTTGAAACAAATGTCCGATAACCAAAAAAAACTGCTCTGCCAGGCTTGCACCGATGCGTCACACAGGCTGTCGCACGATCTATCGCAGGGAGCGAACTGAATGTACTTCGAGATTTACAGGCAATTCAAAGGCACTCCGAGCACCGGAAAAGGCTAATGGCGATGAAGGTTGCGGGCGGGAAACCATGAGATCATCGCCAGCGGCGAGTCTTATGTGAACAAGGTGGATTGCCTGCACGTAATCCAGTTGATCATGGGGGTGCAGGATGAGACCCCGATCAAGGAGATTTGATAGTTGTCGGCGGTAATCACAGAAACGAAAAAGCCCCGTAACTTTTCAGCTACGGGGCTTTCTCTATGTAATGGCGGAGAGATAGGGATTCGAACCCTAGGTACCGGTGAAGGTACAACGGATTTCGAATCCGTCCCATTCGGCCACTCTGGCATCTCTCCAACGGCGCGCATCATAACAACACTTTCGCCGGAAGCGAACCCCCTAAGCGAAATATTTCTGTGCTTTCAGATGCTTGCGTCGGTTAAAGCGGTACGCCCAGACGATTGGCGACTTCTTCGTAGGCTTCGATGACGTCACCGAGGCCCTGACGGAAGCGGTCCTTGTCCATTTTCTTGCCGGTAGCCTTGTCCCACAGACGGCAGCCGTCCGGGCTGAACTCGTCGCCCAGCACGATGGAACCATCGTGGAACACGCCGAATTCCAGCTTGAAGTCGACCAGCAGCAGGCCGGCGTCGTCGAACAGCTTGCTCAGGACTTCGTTGACCTTGAGCGACAGCTCTTTCATGCGAACCAGTTGCTCGGCGGTGCCCCAGCCGAAAGCCACGACGTGGGATTCGTTGATGAACGGGTCGCCCTTGGCGTCGTCCTTCAGGAACAGTTCGAAGGTGTAAGGATTGAGCTTCATGCCCTCTTCGACACCCAGGCGCTTGACCAGGCTGCCAGCGGCGTAGTTACGCACGACGCACTCGACCGGGATCATGTCCAGCTTCTTCACCAGGCATTCGTTGTCGCCCAGCAGTTTGTCGAACTGGGTCGGCACGCCGGCCGCTTCGAGCTTCTGCATGATGAAGGCGTTGAACTTGTTGTTCACCATGCCCTTGCGGTCGAGCTGTTCGATACGCTTGCCGTCGAACGCCGAAGTGTCGTTGCGAAACAGCAGGATCAAACGGTTAGCGTCGTCGGTCTTGTAAACCGACTTGGCTTTGCCGCGGTAGAGTTCTTCACGTTTTTCCATGATGGGCTCCGCTTGCTAAGTAGATGGGCTAGGCGATGTGACGCCAGTCGAGCCCTGAATCTTGATCGGCCAGTTGCAGCCAGTCCGGGTCGCACCCAAGGGTGTCGACAAAACATTGCCGGGCCAGCTGCGGCAGGTTGTTCTTGCTGCTCAGATGGGCCAGGACCAAGTGTTGCAGGTCCTTCCAGCCCAGCTCGGCCACCAGGAATGCCGCCTGATGGTTGTTCAAATGTCCCAGTTCACCGCCCACCCGCTGCTTGAGAAAGTACGGGTAATGACCGCGAGCCAGCATGTCCCTGCAATGGTTGGACTCGATCATCAATGCATCGAGGTCCCGGTAACCGTCCAGCACCTTGTCGCAATAGGAGCCCAGGTCGGTCAACAGGCCGAAACGCCGTAAACCGTCACTGAAGACATACTGCGTCGGTTCCTGTGCATCGTGGGCCACGGCAATGACACCGATGCTCAAGTCGCCGATCTGCAACTGCTCGCCGCCGGCCAGAAAGCCTGCGGGTTCAATCGGTTTGCGCATCCCGCGCAAGGTCCCGCGACTGAGGTAGACAGGCAGATTGTAGCGCCGAGACAGCAAACCCACGCCATGCACGTGGTCGGCATGTTCGTGGGTCACAAGTATCGCGCTCAACTGCGCAGGGTTCACACCCAGTCGCAGCAGGCGTTTTTCGGTTTCCCGCAGGGAAAAACCACAATCCACCAGCACGTACGTATCAGCGCTGGCTATCAGCGTGCCGTTCCCTTGACTGCCGCTGCCGAGAACGGCAAAACGCATAGGATCAGCCCAGGTTGTCTTGAATCTTGCTCAACACTTTACGCGCCACATCTGCCGGCGCCACGGTGTTGATGTTCTTCTCGACGGTGACCTGGACGTTCTCGCCAACCTTGCTCAGGCGAACCTGATAACGCTCGGCGCGAGCTTCCAGCTCTTCCTTGCTCGGCGCAGTGCCGAACAGGCTGCTGAGGAAGCCTGGCTTGTCGTCCTTGCTCTCGGCTTTTTCGGCCAGGTTGATGTAGTACAGGCCCAGGCTGCGGTTGATGTCCTCAACGCGCCATTCGCCTTGTTCCAGCGCACGACCTACGCTCGACCAGGCACGGTCAAGGTCGGTACCGACGTTCAGTACAGGGTTGCCGCTGCCGTCTTCACTCAGGCTGACACGGCTGGGCGCGTCGAAATCACGCGAAGCCAGCATGGAGACCGAACCGCCCTTCTCCGAGATACGGCTCATGCTCGCGAGCATGTCGTCGACCAGTGCCGCGTCCAGGCCAGTGTTGACCGAACGGTTGGTGAACTCGACGTCGGCGGTGCTGCCGGCAGGACGCTCGGCGCTGACCACGTAGACTTCACTGGTGTTGCGCTGCACGCCCGGCTCAATGCGCACCCGCACGCGGGTTTCGCTGTCGGTGCTGACGCCGGCCGCGCTCAGGCGCTTGGCCATGGCCGCAGACAGTTCATCGGAATGCTGCCAGGTCGTGGTGAATTCGCCGGTTTGCGGGCGCTGTTCATCCAGACGGAAACCGTTGTCCTGGAAGAACTGAACGGCCACAGGCCAGATTTCGGCAGGCGGATTCTGCGCCAGGATCGAGCTGGTGCCGCCGCTCTTCTGCAGCGAATAAGGACTGGCGTCGGCAACCGCCGTCAGTGGCTGGGGACGAGGAACGACGTATTCGCCCGTAGCGGTGTCATCGGCCACGTTGCGCGGGATCGGCAACAGCGGATCCAGACGCTTGGCGGTATGGATATCCGGCGGAATTTGCATCGGTGCAGTCTGTTGCGCTTCCAGGTAATCGCTACCACGGTCACGGAAATAACCTTCCGGGCCCCAGATCCATCCGCAGCCACTGGTGCTGGAGATAATCAAGGCAAGTGCGGAAAGTCCGGCCATTCGCTTCATGCGTTGTACTTCCTCAATTAAACCAGGACGCTGCACTGGCGCAGGGCCGTGCGGAGCGTTTCGTGACAAGGTGCGCTCAGCCAGGTCAGCGGCAGGCGAATGCCTTCGTGCATCAGGCCCATTTCGACCAAAGCCCACTTCACCGGAATCGGGTTGGCTTCGATGAACAGGTCCTTGTGCAGCGGCATCAGTTTTTCGTTGATTGCCCGTGCAGTCTCGGCATCACCCTTGAGGGCGGCCTCGCACAGGTCGGCCATTTCACGCGGAGCGACGTTGGCGGTGACGGAGATGTTGCCCTTGCCACCCATCAGGATCAGCTCGACCGCGGTCGGATCATCGCCGGACAGCACGATGAAGTCCTTGCTGACGCCATCGAGGATGGCCTTGGCGCGCTTGAGGTCGCCGGTCGCTTCCTTGATACCGATGATGTTCGGCACGGTGGACAGGCGGATCACGGTCTCGGCCTGCATGTCGCAGGAGGTGCGGCCTGGCACGTTATAGAGAATCTGCGGGATGTCGACCGCTTCGGCGATGTGCTTGAAGTGCAGGTACAGGCCTTCCTGGGTCGGCTTGTTGTAGTACGGCACGACCAGCAGGCAGGCATCGGCGCCGGCTTCCTTGGCATTGCGGGTCAACTCGACGGCTTCGCGGGTCGAATTGGCGCCGGTACCGGCAATCACCGGAATGCGACCATTGACCTGCTTGACTACCGCTTTGATGACGGCGATGTGTTCATCGACATCAAGGGTTGCCGATTCGCCGGTGGTACCGACGGCGACAATGGCATGGGTGCCGTTTTCAAGGTGGAAGTCCACGAGTTTGCTGAGGCTGTCCCAGTCAAGACGCCCCTGTGCATCCATGGGAGTGACCAGTGCCACCATACTGCCCGCAATCATGAAACCGCTCCTGCCGGAAAAAGAGAGCCGTAATGGTACTGGCGCCAAGTTGCTTGCACAAGCGAAGTACTGTGCTGCCGCCATTCCCCTTGGCGCCGGTTTTCGCTACCCTTCAGACTTTGATCGTTACAGACAAGCTCGTCCGTCGGGTTTCAGCCTCCATTTTCGGCATCACAAGTCCTGATCCAGCGTTGCCACGTCTCGCTCCCGCTCCGGCGGAGCCTGTTCGCAACCTGTCACTGGGGACTTTCTGAGTTCGCATCCGCAGGCTCGCTCCCGACCAATCAGCCTTTAGACGTACCGACCGCTCATCGCTTTAGGAATGCTGCATGTCCACCCCCACAGTTCGCGAACAATTCCTTGTTATCAGTGCCCTCGGCGCCAACCCCATGGAGCTGACCAACGTCCTGTGCCGCGCCAGCCATGAAAACCGCTGCGCCGTTGTCACCTCTCGCCTGACCCGTCATGGCGAATGCAGTGCCCTGGTGCTGGAAATCTCCGGTAGCTGGGATGCCCTGGCGCGCCTGGAAGGCAGCCTGCCCGTGCTGGCCAAGCGTCATGCATTCACGGTCAACGTGGTGCGCAGCGCCGCCTTGGAAAACCGCCCACAGGCCCTGCCGTACGTCGCTTATGTCAGCTCGGCCTACCGCTCGGACATCATCAACGAGCTGTGCCAGTTCTTCATGGACCACAATGTCGAGCTGGAGAACCTGACCTGCGACACCTATCAGGCTCCGCAGACCGGCGGCACCATGCTCAACGCCACGTTTACCGTGACCCTGCCGGCCGGCGTGCAGATCAGCTGGCTGCGCGATCAGTTCCTGGATTTCGCCGACGCGCTGAACCTGGACGCCCTGATCGAACCCTGGCGCCCACAGAACCCAATGTAAGGAAGCTTTCATGGCCGTTGCCATCGACCAACCGGTTGCCGATTTCGAAGCCCCCGCTACCAGCGGGCAGACCGTCAGCCTCGCAGACCTGAAGGGCAAGCAGGTGGTGATCTACTTCTATCCGAAGGACAGCACACCGGGCTGCACTACCGAGGGCCAGGGCTTTCGTGACCAGTATGCTGCGTTCAAGGCCGCCAATACCGAAGTGTTCGGCGTGTCGCGCGACAGCCTGAAGTCCCACGAGAACTTCAAGTGCAAACAGGAATTCCCCTTTGAGCTGATCAGCGACAAGGACGAAGCCATCTGCCAGCTGTTCGACGTGATCAAGCTGAAAAAGCTGTATGGCAAGGAATACATGGGCGTGGATCGCAGCACCTTCCTGATCGACAAGGATGGCGTGCTGCGTCAGGAATGGCGTGGTGTGAAGGTGCCAGGGCATGTGGATGCTGTTCTGGCTGCGATCTTTTCGATTTACAACAACGGCGCCACTTCCGGCTCCTTGCGCGGCCAGGCATCCAGCACCGCCTTGAACAGCGTCGCCAGGGGAATCGCAAAGAACACCCCCCAGAAGCCCCACAACCCGCCAAACAACAGCACTGCGCAGATGATCGCCACCGGGTGCAGGTTGACCGCCTCCGAGAACAGCAAGGGCACCAGCACGTTGCCATCGAGCGTCTGGATGATTCCGTAGACCGCCATCAAGTAGATGAACTGATCGCTCCAGCCCCACTGGAACAGCGCAATCAGAAACACGGGCACAGTCACCACCACGGCACCGACATAAGGCACCACCACCGAAATCCCCACCAGCAGTGCCAGCAATGCCGCGTAGTTGAGTTCAAGCACGACAAAGGCAATGTATGTCACGCCACCACAGATGAAGATCTCGATGACCTTGCCGCGAATGTAGTTGGCGATCTGCCGATTCATCTCATGGGCGACCCGGGTAATCAGCGCCCGCTCACGGGGCAGGTAACCGCGCACCCACTGGCCGATCATGGCCCGGTCCTTGAGGAAGAAAAACACCAGGATCGGTACCAGCACCAGGTAGATCATGATGTTCACCAGCAAGGGCAGGCTCGAGAGCGAGAACGTCAGTGCCCATTGACCAAACTTGCCGATTTCGCCGCGCGCCACTTCGATGGCCTGCAGTACTTGTTCATCGGACACCAGATGCGGATAACGCTCGGGCAACAGCAGCAACAGTGACTGCCACTTGGCGAGCATGCCGGGCAACTCGTTGAACAAGGTGATCAGTTGATGCCACAGCAACGGCACGACCACCACGATAAATACCAGCAACAACCCCATGAACAACGCAAAGACCATCCCCACCGCGACCCCGCCCGGCACACGCAGGCGTTCAAGCGTCACCACCAGCCCCTGCATCAGATACGCCAGCACCATTCCGGCGAGCACCGGCGCCAGCATGCCGCCCAGGGTCAATACGGCGGTGAACGCCAGAAACAGCAGAACAGCCAGCACCACCGCTTCTTCATCGGAAAAATAGCGCTGAATCCAGTCGCGTAACACTTTGAACATCAATAATCCTTAGGAGCAAACGCAGCACAATTCAGGCTTTTTTCAACCAGTAGCGGTAAACACCCGCCTCATCTTCTTCACGAAGCAGGGTATGACCGGCCAATCGGGCAAAGGTGCGAAAGTCGCGCTGCGAACCTGCATCGGTGGCGATGACCTTGAGTACCGCGCCACTGGCCAGCCGGTTGAGCTCCATCTTGGCCTTGAGTAACGGCAACGGGCAATTCAGGCCGCTGGCGTCCAGTTCAACGTCATGCTCTACAGCATCGGTCATTGCATCACTCCGGGTCAGGTGGTTGAGTTGCCTAGAATATCTGGTCGCAACGCCGGTGTCCGGCTACAGTAAGGTCTTTGTCGACTAAGGCTTTGTGCATGACATTTTTGCGCCCTACCCTGCTGACGCTCGCTTGCCTGCTCGCCTCACCGGGCTTCGCCGACGACCTGCCGTCACTCGGCGACGCCAGTTCTGCCATTGTCTCGCCACAACAGGAATACCAGCTCGGCCGCGCATGGCTGGCCATGTTGCGCAGCCAGGTTTCGCAGCTAAACGATCCCCAACTCAAGGATTACGTGGAATCCAGCGTTTACCGTCTGGTGGAGACCAGCCAGGTCACCGACCGGCGCCTGGAGTTCATCCTGATCAACAGCCCGCAGCTCAACGCCTTTGCGGCGCCGGGCGGGATCGTCGGGGTCAACGGTGGCTTGTTCCTTAATGCCCAGACCGAAGGCGAATATGCCTCGGTACTGGCGCACGAACTGGCTCACTTGTCGCAGCGCCACTTTGCCCGGGGCATCGAAGCACAAAAACGCATGCAAGTGCCGATGATGGCGGCATTGCTGGCGGGTATCGTGGTAGCAGCCGCAGGTGGCGGTGACGCCGGGATTGCAGCCATTGCCGGCACACAGGCGGCAGCCATTCAGGAACAGCGGCGATTCTCCCGCCAGAACGAACAGGAAGCCGACCGCATCGGCCTCCTCAATCTGGAAAAAGCCGGTTACGATCCCCGCTCAATGCCAACCATGTTCGAGCGCCTGGGGCGTCAGTACCGCTACGATGCCAAGCCACCGGAGTTCCTGCTGACTCACCCGGTCACCGAATCGCGTATCGCCGACACCCGCAACCGCGCCGAACAGTTTCCAACGGGTGGCGTTGAAGACAGCATGCGCTACCAACTGATCCGCGCACGCGTACAGCTGATCTATGAAGAAACCCCGGGGCTCGGCGCCAAGCGCTTCCGCGCCCAGCTCGACGAAAACCCGAAAAACGACGTGGCGCGCTACGGCCTGGCGATCGCCCAGATCAAGGGCGGCCAACTGAACGAAGCCCGGGAAAACCTCAAGCAGTTGCTGGCCAAGGCACCGAACGAAATCATCTACAACCTCGCTCAGGTCGATCTGGACATCACCAACAATCGCCTGGCGGATGCCCAGTCCCGGGTCGACCGCCTGATGTCCCAATTCCCCGGCAACTACCCGCTGAACCAGGTGCGCGTCGACCTGCTGCTCAAGCAAAACCGTACCGCAGATGCGGAGAAAGCCCTCGAAGGCCTGCTCAAGTCACGACCGGATGACCCGGACGTGTGGTATCAGGTTGCCGAGACGCGTGGCCTGTCGGGCAATATCATCGGCCTGCATCAGGCGCGCGCCGAATACTTTGCCCTGGTCGGGGACTACAAACAGGCCATTCAGCAACTGGACTTCGCCAAACGCAAGGCCGGCAGCAACTTCCCGCTGTCTTCGCGGATCGACGCGCGGCAACGCGAGCTGATGGAACAGGAGCGCATGATCAAGGACATGATGGGCTGACGCCCTCGCAGATAAAAAGTCCGGACGTAAAAAAACCGCCTCTTTCGAGGCGGTTTTTTATTCAGCCATCAACCGGGTTTATTCAGCCAGTTTGAAGGTGATGAAGCTCGCACGACCTTGACGCAGTACCCGCATCGACACCGAACGGTTCTTTGGCAGCGCCTTGGCGATGTCCGCGAACTCCTTGGCGGAACCGATGGCCTGATTGTTCAGGTGGGTGATCACATCACCCGGCTGCAGGCCGATCATGGCGGCAGGACCGTCCTGCACTTCCTTGATCACCACACCACCTTTGAGGTCATAGGTTTTCTTCTGGTCGTCAGTCAGTTCGACCACGGAAACACCGAGGCGATTGCTGCTGCGCTCGATGCTGGATTTTGGCTCGGCGCCCATTTCCTTGTCTTCATCCGGAATGGCACCGACGGTCAGCTCGACATTTTTGCGCTTGCCGTCACGAATGACTTCCAGATCGGCCTTGGCACCAGCCTTCAATGCGCCAACAAGATGCGGCAGGTCGGCCGACATGACGATTGGCTGACCGTTCATGCTCAGGATCACGTCGCCCACTTGCAGACCACCCTTCGCAGCCGGGCCATCATCCTGGATCTGGGCAACCAGCGCACCCGCCGGTTTCTCCAGGCCGAACGACTCGGCGAGGTCCTTGCTCACTTCCTGAATCACCACGCCCAACCAGCCACGGCTGACCTTGCCACCAGATTTCAGCTGATTGGAAACATCCATGGCCACGTCGATCGGGATTGCAAACGACACGCCCATGAAGCCACCGGAACGGGTATAGATCTGCGAGTTGATCCCGACCACTTCGCCGTTCAGGTTGAACAGCGGGCCACCCGAGTTACCCGGGTTGATCGGCACGTCGGTCTGGATGAACGGCACATAGTTTTCGTTCGGCAGACTGCGACCGACGGCGCTGACGATGCCTTGGGTCACCGTGTGGTCGAAGCCGAACGGCGAACCGATAGCAACCACCCATTGGCCGGCCTTCAGGTCCTGGGATTTACCGAGCTTGAGCACCGGCAGATCCTTGCCTTCGATTTTCAGCAGCGCCACGTCGGAACGTGGATCGGTGCCGACAAGCTTGGCCTTCATTTCGCTGCGATCGGCCAGACGGACGAGGATTTCGTCCGCGTCGGCGATCACATGGTTATTGGTCAGGATGTAGCCGTCAGACGAGATGATAAAACCCGAACCCAGGGAAGTTGCCTCGCGTTGACGGTCGCGCGGAGAACGCGATTGCGGCGGCATGCCCCGCTCGAAGAATTCGCGCAGCATTGGCGGCAGGCCTTCAAGATCGGGCATTTGCTGGCTGACTTTGCGATCCGGCAGCTTTTGCGTGGTACTGATGTTCACGACCGCGGGCGAGGCCTGTTCGACCAGTTGCGTAAAGTCAGGCAATTCGACCGCTTGGGCGGTGACCGCCTGACCGAGCACCAGCACGGTGGCAATAATGGAAAGGTAGGACTTCAAGCGTGGTATCGACATACGGCTCCCGTTACGACGAGCAGGGTTAAGCGATATGGAGCAAGGAACACCGGGAACAATACGCCGGTATTTTTGTTCCGGGAACAACAAACAAGGCCAGAGCCGAGGGGCTCTGACCTATAAGAAATTTACGGGTTTTTTGCAAATTGAAATGCTCACGAAACATTTCGAATTCAGCTCACTGCTGGGTTGCAGTGGCATCGGTGCGCATTGAAAGCGCTATCCGTTCAGCAGTACCGACCGGTATCTCGCCGACGACGGTCACCATCATGTCACCCTGTGCCGTGGTCAAGCGCCGGGAAACCGCAACGGTCGGCCCCAACTGAGTACGGGTATCGGTGACGGTTGCACCATTCAACGGTTCGAGGAATACCGAAAAACGCGCCAGTCCATCGTCGTACATCAGGCTATTGACCTGGGTCTTGGTCTGCGGATCCTTTCGAGCGGTGCTGCTGGTCAGCTCGAAGCCGGGTGGCAACCAGTCGGAATGCCAGACCTGGGCTGCCTTGACGGCAGAGGCCTTGTCACTGTCGAGGTTGACCGGCTTGCAATCATTGCTGGCCTGCAGATCCTTTTCGGAAGGAACGTCGGCCGTATCCAGTTGCGTGAACTGGAAGCGCTCCAGCAACCGTCCCTTGTCGTCCAACAACAAAGACTTCAGAGGCAGGCCGGTTTCCTTGTCCAGATGCAGTTCAAAACCGTAGCGGTGTTGATCCCGAGGTTTGAGCGATACGATCACCGCCGAACGCCCGGCGACACGCGACTTGCCGATGACGGCGAGGTCATACCAATTCTTGAGCTTTTGAGGGTCGAGTGCACGGGCAGCGGAGTTGGGGGAGTCCCCCAGCCCTGCTATCAGTGTGCCGCTGACGCATTGAGTATGCCCATCAATGCGAACGACTTCCTGAGCGGAGCCGTCGAGCTGGATCAATCGCTCGCGGACCTTTCCATCCTGGACCAGGTGCCAGATGTTATGGGTAGAAAAACTACCGTTACGCTCGTAGACGAAAGTACCCTGAAAGCTTTGCTGCTGCTCTGCCTGGCCCAGGCGGGTCAACCAGTCCTGGGCATCATCAGCTTGGGCTGGAACGATGAACCAGCCGCTGAGCAGAAGCGAAAGTAGAGGTATGGCGCGCATGATCCTCCTTAACGGTTTTCCAGACTTGCCGCACGAGCGTAAGGCAGAGCGCTCTCAGTACCTTTCAGTGCAGCCTGTTGTGCATGTTGGCGCAAGTAGCCTGGCAGACGCTGATCGTGCCAGCCTGGTTGACCTTGCAAAACGCCATTGGCCATTGGGCCTGTAGCTTCCGAACTCTCATTGTAGCCTGCCAGAACAGCAGGGCCTTTTACTTGAGGAACGGCCAGTGCGGGTTGACTGGATTGCTGGGCCAGTTCGGCACCTGCGATCTCATCCTGGTTGTACAGACGCACACCGGCCAGTACCGCCAGGGTCACAGAAGCTGCGACCGCCAGACGACCCAGGCTGCGCCATGGACCGCGGGACGCTTTTGCCGGTGAGGCTTCGTCAGCCAGGGCAGCAGAAACAGCCGCAGCGATGTCCAGGCGTGGAAGCAGCAGATCCTTGTGCATCACTGCCCGAGCGATCTGATAACGAGCCCAGGTGTCACGGGTTTCAACATCGTCGCAGGCATTCAATACCCGACGCAATTCCAATTCGTCCGCTTCGTTATCCATCACTGCGGACAGCGATTCCTGCAGGGCTTCACGACTCATGGCGTTCCTCTCTTGGCTGTCGCCGCTGTCTTTAGTTTTCCTGCAACAACGGCTGCAGGGCTTTGTCGATGGCCTCCCGGGCGCGGAAAATCCGGGAGCGCACGGTGCCTACCGGACATTGCATGACGCTCGCAATGTCCTCGTAACTCAGACCATCAAACTCACGTAAAGTTAAAGCCGTACGCAAATCTTCCGGCAGTTGCTGAATGGTTCGATGGACGGTGCCTTCGATCTCATCCCGCAGCAAAGCCCGTTCTGGCGACTCGAGATCCTTGAGGCCATGATCGCCATCGTAGAACTCTGCATCTTCGGAACTGACATCGCTATCCGGCGGCCGACGGCCGCGTGAAACCAGATAGTTTTTCGCCGTGTTGATGGCGATGCGGTAAAGCCACGTATAAAACGCGCTGTCTCCGCGAAAATTTCCAAGTGCACGGTACGCCTTGATAAAGGCTTCTTGTGCCACATCCTGGGCTTCATGGGTGTCGTGCACAAAACGCACGATCAACCCGAGAATTTTGTGCTGGTATTTCAGCACTAGCAGATCGAAAGCACGCTTGTCGCCGCGCTGAACGCGTTCGACCAGTTGCTGATCCTCTTCCTGGGTTAGCATGAACACTCCTCGATGAGCTCGGAGGAGGCTTGCAGAAGTAAACCACCAGACTTGCAAACATAGACTCGGGCTTTTCGCAAAAGTTCTCCCCCTCCAGGCAAGTTTCCTGCGGGCTCTGATTTGGCACGCACGAAAAGCGCAGCGCGAGTGGGCCCGGCTGCGCGAATAATCTTGTCATCGGATTCTTCGCCAGGGATCGAACTGCAATCCTGTACTGAATCCGACGCTGTCCCTTGTTTCAGGCAACGGTCTATTGATCTTGGCCCTTTGGCAAAAGTTCCAAATATTTATAGCTGCGCCGAACCGACATTGTGCAACCGTGAAGCGAAAAAGACTGTTAAATCGGCGATACAGTCATTCTCGCGCGCAACGGGCAGAAAAACATCCGACGAAGCGCCCGACATTTTGCGTCACAGTAGTTTCACAATGCCATGCTGGCTCGGGTATTGTGCCGTCCCCCCCCTCTATATACTAGTGGGCTGTGCGGCTGACTCGACTCGCCAGTCCAGCTGCGCCACCCCCGACCCGGGTCGCTTTGAGCGGAATCCTGAAATGAGCCAACAGTTTCAACACGATGTTCTGGTAATTGGCAGCGGTGCTGCCGGCTTGAGCCTTGCGCTGACCTTGCCCGGTCATTTGCGCATTGCCGTATTGAGCAAAGGCAACCTCGCCAATGGCTCGACGTTCTGGGCCCAGGGTGGCGTTGCCGCCGTGCTGGACGACACCGACACCGTTGAATCCCATGTCGACGACACGCTCAATGCCGGCGGCGGCCTGTGCCATGAAGACGCGGTGCGCTTTACCGTCGAGCACAGCAAGGAAGCGATTCAATGGCTGATCGACCAGGGCGTGCCTTTTACCCGCGATGAACAGTCGGGCAATGAAGATGGCGGGTTCGAGTTCCACCTGACCCGCGAAGGCGGTCACAGCCATCGGCGCATCATCCACGCCGCCGATGCCACGGGCGCTGCCATTTTCACAACCCTGCTCGAGCAGGCCAGGAAACGACCGAACATCGAACTGCTGGAGCAGCGGGTTGCGGTAGACCTGATCACCGAGAAACGCCTGGGACTCGAAGGTGATCGCTGCCTCGGTGCTTATGTGCTCAATCGCGGCACCGGCGAAGTCGATACCTATGGTGCCCGCTTTGTGATCCTCGCCTCCGGGGGAGCGGCCAAGGTTTACCTGTACACCAGTAACCCCGACGGCGCCTGCGGCGATGGCATCGCCATGGCCTGGCGCTCAGGCTGCCGGGTGGCGAACCTGGAGTTCAACCAGTTTCACCCCACCTGCCTGTATCACCCGCAGGCCAAGAGTTTCCTAATCACCGAAGCCCTGCGCGGCGAGGGTGCCCACCTCAAGCTGCCCAACGGCGAGCGCTTCATGCAGCGCTTCGATCCACGGGCAGAACTGGCGCCACGGGACATCGTCGCCCGGGCCATCGACCATGAAATGAAACGCCTGGGTATCGATTGCGTCTATCTGGACATCAGCCACAAGCCCGAATCCTTTATCAAGACGCACTTCCCGACGGTGTACGAACGCTGCCTGGAATTTTCCATCGACATCACCAGACAGCCGATTCCGGTGGTCCCGGCGGCGCACTACACCTGCGGTGGCGTGATGGTCGATCAACAGGGCCGCACCGACGTGCCGGGGCTGTACGCCATTGGCGAAACCAGTTTCACCGGCCTGCACGGCGCCAACCGCATGGCCAGCAACTCGCTGCTTGAATGTTTCGTTTATGCCCGCTCGGCGGCCACGGACATTCTCGAGCAGTTGCCCCGAGTTCCGATGCCCGCCCCCCTTCCCGCCTGGGATGCGAGCCAGGTCACCGATTCCGATGAAGACGTGATCATTGCGCACAACTGGGATGAGCTGCGGCGGTTCATGTGGGACTACGTTGGCATCGTGCGCACCAACAAGCGCCTGCAACGGGCACAACACCGCGTGCAATTGTTGCTGGATGAAATCGACGAGTTCTATAGCAACTACAAGGTCAGCCGGGATTTGATCGAGCTGCGCAACCTGGCCCAAGTGGCCGAGCTGATGATTCTGTCAGCCATGGAGCGCAAGGAAAGCCGTGGCCTGCATTACACCCTCGACTACCCGGACATGTTGCCGGTCGCGCTGGACACTATTCTGGTGCCGCCCACCTACGTCGGCTGAACTTGAGCCGGACCCGCAGGCGTCGGTGCACATCCGCCGCCTGCGCATCCCGGGGCACGCAAATGGCCCTGACCCGGCGCTCACCCCGCAGACGGAAACGCAAGACCACCACCAACGGCAGCGCCAGGCTGTCCGGCCTCAGCTGGACGGGCTGCCAACCCTTGGCCTGACTCCACAACTGCCAGCCATCGGCATCGCGCCGCAAGCCGCAAATGGCCTGCGGATGGGTCAGCAAGATTTGCCGGGGCAACAGCCAGACGCCGTGAGCCACGCACAGCACAACGCCGAGCGCGCTGGCCCAGAGCGGAATTGACAGTAAAAACAACGAACCCAGCGCGAACAGCTGGGCCAGCAGATACGCCGCCAGCAACTGCCGTGAGGCATGCCAGCGGCATTCGAACGTATTACTTGGGCTGGACACGATCCAGGATCATGCGAACCATGCGTTGCAGCTCGGGATCTTCCGATTCGCTGCGTTCCATGAACCAGCCGAACATGTCCTGATCTTCACACGTCAGCAGTCGGACGTACAACGCGCGATCCACCTCGTTGAGCGTTGCGTAAACCTCTTTCGTGAACGGTACCAGCAACACGTCAAGCTCAAGCATGCCACGGCGGCTGTGCCAAAAGAGGCGGTTCAGTTCAACATCTTCGACCATGGAGCGCTCCTCAAATAGGCCGCAAGTATACAGGCCCGCGCCCGGTCGAACAGTCGGCTTTGGTCGGGCACCGATGATCCTTTGTGAACTACCCATTTCGAAGGCGGCCCCTTATGATGTCCACCAGACTTTTTACCCTGCGATGACCCATGGCCGATTCTGCTTTTTTCTGCACGCTTTCTCATGAAGGTGTTCTCGCGGTCCGCGGCGCGGACGCCAGCAAATTCCTGCAAGGCCAACTGACCTGCAATCTCAACTACCTGAGCGATTCCCGGGCCAGCCTCGGTGCGCGCTGCACGCAGAAAGGCCGGATGCAATCGAGTTTCCGCATCCTGCTCGAAGGTGACGGCGTGGTCTTGGCCATGGCCAGCGAATTGCTCGAACCGCAACTGGCGGACCTGAAAAAATACGCGGTGTTCTCCAAATCGAAACTGACCGACGAAAGTGCCGCCTGGGTCCGCTTCGGCATTGACCATGGCGACGCCGCACTGGCCAGCCTCGGCCTGGACCTGCCGACAGAAACCGACAGCGTCGTGCGCAACGATGGGCTGATCGCCATCCGTGTCTCACCGCAACGCGCCGAGTTGTGGGTCGCCGCAAGTCTTGCCGATACGGTCAAAGGCAAGCTGTCGGCGGTGCTGAGCGAAGGTGACCTGAATCAATGGTTACTGGGCCAGGTCCGTGCCGGGATCGGCCAGGTCATGCCCGGCACCCGCGAGTTGTTCATCCCGCAGATGCTCAACCTGCAAGCGGTCGGTGGCGTGAGCTTCAAGAAAGGTTGCTACACCGGCCAGGAAATCGTCGCACGCATGCAGTACCTGGGCAAGCTCAAGCGTCGCCTGTATCGCCTGCAACTGGCTGCCGGCGAGCTGCCGGAACCGGGTACGGCGCTGTTCTCCCCGACCCATGGCAGCTCTATCGGCGAAGTGGTGCTGGCTGCCCGCAGCGGGCAAAACATTGAACTCCTGGCGGTGTTGCAAGCCGAAGCGGCAGACAGTGGAGACATCCACCTGGGGGCGCTCGAAGGGCCGTCCTTGCAGCTGCTCGACCTGCCTTATGAACTGGACCGCGATCGCGAAATCCAGCAATAACGGCAGCACTTGGCGTTACACCTAGAGAGACTCAATGAGCGAGCTGGCGGAAAAGGTCCAACAGGATTTGGTTGAGGCCATCAATAACGATGACCTGGTTCTGCCAACGTTACCGGAAGTGGCCCTGCAAATTCGCAAGGCCGCCGAAAACCCGGAAGTCAGCGTCAGTACCCTGAGCAAAGTGATCGGCCGTGATACCGCGCTGTCGGCGCGCCTGATCAAAGTGGTCAACAGCCCGCTGTTGCGCGCGACCCAGGAAGTGACCGACCTGCACACCGCGATCACTCGCCTGGGCATCAACTACAGCTGCAACCTGGCGATCGGCCTGGTCATGGAGCAGATTTTCCACGCCCGCTCCGACGTGGTAGAACAGAAAATGCGCGAAGTCTGGCGCAAAAGCCTGGAAATCGCCGGCGTCAGCTATGCCCTGTGCCGCAGTTATACCCGGCTCAAGCCCGACCAGGCTGCTCTTGGCGGGCTGGTGCATCAAATTGGCGTGCTGCCGATCCTGACCTACGCCGAAGATCACTATGAACTGCTGTCCGACCCGGTCAGCCTCAACCATGTGATCGACCGGATACATCCCCTGATCGGCGAAAAACTGCTCAAGGTCTGGGACTTTCCCGACATGCTGGTGCAGGTACCGCAGCTCTACCTGAATTTCAAACGCCAGTCGGCGCAGATCGACTATGTGGATCTGGTGCAGGTGGCCAGCCTGTATTGCCACAAGGACACCGACCATCCGTTCGCTCGTATTGACCCGTTGAGCGTGCCGGCCTTCAATGCACTGGGCATCGACATCGACGACGAGGCGATGTGCGCCGACCTGGAAGAAACACGGTCGATGTTTTACTGATCATTGTGGCGAGGGAGCTTGCTCCCGCTGGGGCGCGAAGCGGCCCTCCTTTCCCCTAAAGAGCAGGGGACTGCTGCGCAGTCCAACTGGACGGTGCGGCGGTCCGACAAGCTCCCTCGCCACAGTAGGTCTGCTCACCCCCCCGCAACAAAACTCACCCGCACCTTCAACCCCGCCCGCTCTCCATCGTGCAGGCTGATCTGCGCCAGATGCGCGCGGCAGATCTCGCCGACAATCGCCAATCCCAACCCTGAACCGGCCACTTGCTGATTGCGCCGGTAAAAGCGTTCGAATACCCGGTCGCGCTCCTCAAGAGGAATGCCGGGGCCATCATCTTCGACTTCCAGCACGGCGGGAGCCGAGACCCGCAGAATCACATTGCCGCCCGGCGGCGTGTGAGCCAGTGCGTTATCCACCAGATTGCTCAGCAGTTCGTTCAATAGCGTCGGCTCGCCCCGCAACCAGACGGGTTCATCCGCTTCCAGCGCCAGCGCGATGCCGCGCTTGTGGGCCAACGGCGCCATGGCCATGCCCAGTTCCCGAGCCAGTTGACTGAGGTCGAGCAACTGCGCGCCCCCCTCGGCAATCGCCCGGGCGCCATTTTCGACCCGTGCCAGGGAAAGCAACTGATTGGCCAGATGGGTCAAGCGGTCAGTGCCCTGGGCGGCGGTCTCCAGCGTGCTGCGCCAGGTCTCGGGCTCGGCCGCGCGCATGCCCAGCTCCAGTCGCGCCTTGAGGGCTGCCAATGGCGTGCGCAGCTCGTGGGCGGCATCGGCAATGAATTGCGCCTGCTTCTCGAACTGTCCACGTAGACGCTCGGTAAAGTGATTGAGGGCGCGCACCAGCGGCCACAATTCGCGCTGCACTTCCACCAACGGCAAGGGGCGCAGATCGTCCGGCTGGCGCTCTTCCACCGCCGTGCGCAAGCGCTCCAGCGGGCGCAACGCAGCACTCACCGCAAACCACACCAGCATCAACGCACCGATTGCCAGCATGCCCAGGCGCAGCAACGTATCTGCCGCCAGACTGCGGGCCATGCTGACGCGCGCTTCATCGGTTTCGGCCACGCGGATTTCCGCCATGCCGTTCATGTTGGGCTCGCTCACGGGCTTGAGCAGGCTCACCACGCGCACGTTCTGCCCGCGGTACTGGGCGTTGTAGAAGCGTGCCAGCGCCGGGTAGTCATCGGTACGCGGCGTTCCCGGCGGTGGCGCGGGCAGGTTTTCGTAACCGGAAATCAGCTTCTGATTGATATCGTTGACCAGGTAGAAAATTCGCCCGGCACTGTCGTAGGCAAAGGTATCGAGAGCCACGTAGGGCACGTCGGCACTCAGGGTGCCGTCGCGCTGGGAGACGCCGGCGGCGATGGTGCGCGCCGAGGCCAGCAAGGTCCGGTCATAGGCCGTGTCGGCGGCTTCACGACCGTTCCAGTAGGCGCTCAACCCGCTGGCCAGCATCAACACCACCAGCAACAGCGCCAGGTTCCACAGCAACCGCCAGCGCAGGCTGCTGGGCTTATGCATCGCGGCTTTCCAGCAAGTAACCGAGGCCACGGAAGGTCACGATGGCGACCGGCTGGCCATCCAGTTTCTTGCGCAGGCGGTGCACGTAGATTTCGATCGCATCGGGACTGGCCTCTTCATCCAGACCGAACACTTGCGACGCCAGTTGCTCCTTGCTCATCACCCGACCGGGACGCGCGATCAGGGCTTCGAGTACCGCCTGCTCGCGAGAAGTCAGGGTCAGCAATTCTTCACCAAGAGTGAAACGCCGGGTTTCCAGGTCATAAGCCAGCACACCACAACGCTGGATACGTTCACCGCCCAGCACACTGCGGCGCAGCAACGCCTTGACCCGGGCTTCGAGTTCGGTCAGTTCGAAAGGCTTGGCCAGGTAATCGTCGGCGCCGAGGTTCAGGCCATGGACCCGATCCTTGACGTCGCTGCGGGCGGTCAGCATCAACACCGGCAGGTTCTTGCCCCGCGCCCGCAGGCGCGCCAGCACTTCGAAACCATCCATGCGCGGCAAGCCGACATCGAGGATCGCCATGGCGTATTCCTCGCTGCCCAGCGCCAGGTCGGCGGCCACGCCATCGTGCAGGACGTCCACGGTCAGCCCGGTGCTCTTGAGCGCCTGGGCGACACTTTCGGCGAGCTGCAAATGGTCTTCGACGAGCAGGACACGCATGGATCTATACCTCGTTCAGGGATGGCCGACGCCATTCTTTGGCGCGGAGTTTACAGCCGCAATCACCGCTGTGAAGCCCGAAAAACCGTGAAAGCCCGCTGAAAGGTTAGCGAAAGGTTGGGTCGTTAGAGTCACCCCACGGATGGTTTCGACTGCCGACCATCGAATCGTAGTTTGAAAACGTGCTTTGACATGTAACTACCGAAAAACGCCTCGAAGCGTTTTCGCCAATAAGAACAATAAACGAGGTACTGCACCATGCTGTCCACACAGCTTCAGGCTTGCCCGCCCCGCCCTTTCTCTCGTTCCCCGATGTTTACGCTTGCCAGCGCCGAAGCCGGCTGCCCGTCGTTCGATCCGTGCGGATTCGAACACGCCGGCACCGCGCGAAATCGTCGCACCTGAATCATCCCGAAAAACAAAAACTCCACTGGAGACAAAAATGAATCGTTCAATGCGCCGTTTCGCCCTCGCCGCCAGCTGTGTGCTGTTCGCCGGCCAACTCATGGCCGAGCCTAAACGCCCGGAATGCATCGCCCCGGCCTCGCCCGGTGGTGGTTTCGACCTGACCTGCAAGCTGGCGCAAAGCGCGCTGGTCAACGAAAAACTGCTGACCAAACCGATGCGGGTGACCTACATGCCCGGCGGTGTCGGCGCGGTGGCGTACAACGCGGTGGTCGCCCAGCGTCCTGCCGATGCCGGTACGTTGGTGGCCTGGTCCAGTGGTTCGCTGCTGAACCTGGCCCAAGGCAAGTTCGGTCGTTTCGATGAAAGCAATGTGCGCTGGCTGGCCGCCGTCGGCACCAGCTACGGCGCTATCGCGGTGAAGAGCGATTCGCCCTACAAGACCCTCGACGATCTGGTCCAGGCCCTGAAGAAAGATCCGAGCAAAGTGGTGATCGGTTCCGGCGGCACCGTCGGCAGCCAGGACTGGATGCAGACTGCGCTGATCGCCAAGGCCGCCGGGATCAACCCGCGTGACCTGCGTTATGTGGCCCTCGAAGGTGGCGGCGAGATCGCCACGGCCCTGCTCGGCGGTCATATCCAGGTTGGCAGCACCGACATTTCCGACTCCATGCCACACATCCAGAGCGGTGACATGCGTCTGCTGGCGGTGTTCTCCGACAAGCGTCTGGACGAGCCGGAAATGAAGGACATCCCGACCGCCCGCGAACAAGGCTACGACATCGTCTGGCCGGTGGTTCGCGGCTTCTACCTGGGGCCGAAGGTCAGCGACGAGGACTACGCCTGGTGGAAAGACTCCTTCGACAAACTGCTGGCTTCACCGGAGTTCGCCAAGTTGCGCGACCAGCGTGAACTGTTCCCGTTCGCCATGACCGGCCCGGAGCTGGACACCTATGTGAAGAAGCAGGTCGCGGACTACAAAGTGCTGGCCAAAGAGTTCGGCCTGATCCAGTGATCGTCTCTGTCTAGCGGCTGCGACTCCGTTTGGCGGAGTCGCGGCACAGGAGTTCCTCATGCTCTTACAACGCATTTTTGCTTCGGTGCTGTTGCTGGCCTGTGTCGGCCTGGCATTGATGGCGTGGCCGTACCAAGCGGCTTTTTCCTACGAACCGGTGGGGCCTCGGGCTTTTCCATTGCTGATGCTCGGCCTGATGGGCTCAGCGCTGTTGTACATGGTGTTCCGTCCGGCGCCGATCAAGCACAGTGCTGACGAGCCGCCGCTGGATCGCGAAACCCTGACCAAGATCGGCATCTGCGTGGTGCTGTTGCTGGTGTTCGCCGGTACCTTCGAACCCCTGGGTTTCATCGTCGCCAGCATCCTGATCGGCGTGCCCATGGCACGACTGTATGGCGGTCGCTGGGTGCCAAGCATCGTGATCATCAGCTTGATGGCCGTCGGCCTCTACCTGCTGTTCGACAAGTTGATGGACGTACCGCTGCCCTTGGGCGTGCTCGACGTTCTGGAGAACTGATATGGATACTCTTGGCTATTTGGGTCAGGGTTTCGGCGTCGCGCTGAGCCCGTACAACCTGGTGACTGCACTCTGCGGCACCCTGATCGGCACCGTGGTCGGCCTGTTGCCGGGCCTGGGGCCGATCAACGGCGTGGCGTTGCTGATTCCGATCGCATTCGCCCTCGGCCTGCCACCGGAGTCGGCACTGATCCTGCTGGCGGCGGTGTACCTGGGTTGCGAATACGGCGGCCGGATCAGCTCGATTCTGCTGAATATTCCAGGCGAAGCGTCCACCGTGATGACCACCCTCGACGGTTACCCGATGGCACGTAAAGGCCTGGCCGGTGTAGCACTGTCGCTGTCGGCATGGAGCTCGTTCATCGGTGCCTTTATCGCGACCTGCGGCATGGTGCTGTTCGCCCCGCTGCTGGCGAAATGGGCGATTGCCTTCGGCCCCGCGGAATATTTCGTACTGATGGTGTTTGCGATTGTCTGCCTCGGCGGCATGGCCGGTGACCGTCCGCTGAAGACGTTCATCGCGGCGCTGATCGGTCTGTTCCTGTCGACCGTCGGCATCGACGCCAACAGCGGTGTGTATCGCTTCACCGGGGACAACATTCACCTGACCGACGGCATCCAGTTCGTCGTGCTGGTGCTGGGCTTGTTCTCCATCAGCGAAATCCTCCTGCTGCTGGAAAAAACCCACCACGGCCAGGAAGCGGTCAAAGCCACCGGCCGGATGATGTTCAACTTCAAGGAAGCGGCGTCGGTGTTCGTGGTGAACATCCGTTGCGGTGTACTGGGTTTCATCATGGGCGTATTGCCGGGTGCCGGTGCGACCCTGGCCAGTGCCGTGGCCTACATGACCGAAAAACGCATGGCGGGTGCCAAGGGTACTTTCGGCCAGGGTGACATGCGCGGCCTGGCGGCGCCGGAAACCGCCATCGGTGGCGCGGCTTGCGGTGCGCTGGTGCCGATGCTGACCCTCGGCGTTCCAGGTTCCGGCACCACGGCGGTGATGATCGGTGCATTGTCGCTGTACAACATCACCCCGGGCCCGCTGCTGTTCCAGCAGCAACCGGACATTGTCTGGGGTCTGATCGCTTCGTTGTTCATCGCCAACGTGATGCTGGTGATCCTCAATATCCCGATGATCCGCATCTTTACCCGCATCCTCGCCGTGCCGAACTGGGCACTGGTGCCGGTGATCGCGATCATCACCGGGATCGGTGTCTACGCGGTGCACGCGACAACGTTCGATCTGTTCCTGATGATCGGCATCGGCATCTTCGGTTATATCCTGCGCAAGCTGGACTTCCCGCTGTCGCCGGTATTGCTGGGCTTCATCCTCGGAGGATTGATGGAACAAAACCTGCGCCGCGCCCTGTCGATTTCCAACGGTGCGCTGGAAATCCTCTGGTCGAGCCCGATCACCTTCGGTTGCTGGATCCTGACGGCGATCATGCTGCTGATGCCACTCATCCGTATCTGGCGCAAACGTTCGGCCGCGCAACGCATCATCCCCGATGTCTGATCGAACACCGTTCAAAGCCTGGTGGGGAACCCCGCTGGTCGGCCTGCTGGGCGGTTACCTCGCCAGCCAGGTCGGCTGGCCTTTGCCGTGGATGGTCGGCTCGTTGCTGGCGATCATCCTCGTGCGTTGCCTGACCCCCTGGCAACTGGCCGAAATCCCTGGCGGCCGCAAGTGCGGCCAGTGGATCGTCGGCATCGGTATCGGCCTGCACTTCACCCCGCTGGTGATGGAGCAGGTGCTGAGTCATTTCGGCCTGATCTTCTTCGGTGCGTTGGTCACCAGCCTGTCCGCCGTGGTCGGCGTGTGGCTGATGCGCCGTACCGGTGAAGATCGCGCCACCGCGTTCTTTTCCAGCATGCCCGGCGGTTCCGGGGAGATGGTCAACCTCGGCGCGCGTAATGGCGCGGTGCTCAGCCATGTAGCGGCGGGGCAAAGTTTGCGGGTGTTGGTGGTGGTGCTGTGCGTACCGGCAGCCTTCAAGTATCTGCTGGGTGACGGTGCGCCGATTGCCCACGCGGGCAGCATCGATTGGCGCTGGCTGGCGGTGCTGTTTCCTGCTGGCGCATTGGCGGCCTGGATCTGGGAACGCCTGCGGCAACCCAACCCCTGGCTGTTCGGGCCGTTGCTGGTCAGTGCGGCAGTCAGCATCGGCTGGGATCTGCACATCGGCTTGCCCAATGGCGGTAGCCAGATCGGCCAGTGGTTGATCGGCAGCGGCCTGGGTTGTCACTTCAACCGGCAGTTTTTCCGGCGTGCACCATCGTTCATGGGCCGCACCTTGATCGGCACGGTGCTGACCATGCTGATTGCGACTGCAGCAGCCTTGGGTTTGAGTGCGCTGACCCACCTGGATCTGCGCTCACTGACATTGGGCATGATGCCGGGCGGTATCGCCGAGATGAGCCTGACGGCGGAGACCCTGCAGCTGTCGGTGCCGCTGGTGACGGCGATGCAGGTGATGAGGTTGTTGTTTGTGCTGTTTCTGGCGGAGCCGTTGTTCAAGTACTGGAATCGCAATCCGGATTCAGACTGATAGACCTGTGGCGAGGGAGCTTGCTCCCGCTGGGCTGCGAAGCAGCCCCCCCCCTTTCCACATCCGGATTCTACAGTCACACCGCATATGCAGGATTTACGGCTGCTGCGCAGCCGAGCGGGAGCAAGCTCCCTCGCCACAAAGGCCCGCCCGGGCAATCATCAAACCGGCGGCAACCGCCACTCGATCGGCGACTCGCCATTCTGCTCCAGAAACTTGTTGGTGCGGCTGAAGTGCCCGCAACCGAGGAAGCCGCGATAGGCGGACAGCGGTGACGGGTGCACCGAGGTCAACACCAGGTGCTTGGTCGCATCGATCAGCTTCTGCTTGCTCTGGGCATGGGCGCCCCACAGCATGAACACCAGGTGCGGCTGCTGTTGGCTGACCACCTCAATGACCCGATCGGTGAAAAACTGCCAGCCCTTGTCCTTGTGGGCATTGGCGTTGGCGCGTTCGACGGTCATGGTGGTGTTGAGCATCAGCACGCCCTGATCGGCCCAGCTCTGCAGGTAGCCATGATTGGGGATGTCGATGTTCAGGTCGCGCTTGAGCTCTTTATAGATGTTCACCAGCGACGGTGGCGCCGGCACGCCGGGTTGCACCGAGAAGCACAAACCGTGGGCCTGGCCCGGGCCGTGATAAGGATCCTGGCCGAGGATCACCACCTTGACCTTGTCCAGCGGCGTGGAATTGAGCGCGTTGAAAATCATCGGCCCCGGCGGATAGATCTCCTTGCCGGCCGCCCGCTCCTGTTGCAGGAAATTTCGCAACTCTGCCATGTAGGGCTGGTCGAATTCGGCACGCAGTGCCTCCTTCCAGCCCGGTTCGAGTTTAATACGGTCGTCAGCAGTCATGGTTACATCCGGCAAAAACAATGGGGCGAACCCTAGGAAAGCTCACCACGCTTGTCAATTGATCTGATGCAGATCCGGCACTTTCCCACACAGCGATCATACTTAACCCTCAAATTCCCGATCGAGGTCACGATGAATCTGCACTTCGAAGAACTCACCGGCACCGACGGCGCGCGCATCGGCATCGCCAGCCTGGATGCCGAAAAATCCCTGAACGCCCTGTCCCTGCCGATGATCAACGCCCTGCGCGACCGCATGGAAGCCTGGGCCAAAGACCCGCAGATCGTCTGCGTCCTGTTGCGCGGCAATGGCGCCAAGGCCTTTTGCGCCGGCGGTGAAGTGCGCAGCCTGGTGGAAGCCTGTCGCGTCCACCCGGGTGAAGTACCGCCACTGGCTGCGCAGTTTTTTGCGGCGGAATATCGCCTGGACTTCAAACTGCATACCTACCCCAAGCCGTTGATCTGCTGGGGGCACGGTTATGTGCTAGGCGGTGGCATGGGACTGTTGCAAGGCGCGAGCACCCGTATCGTCACGCCGAGCAGCCGCCTGGCCATGCCGGAGATCAGCATCGGCCTGTACCCGGATGTTGGCGCCAGCTGGTTCCTGTCGCGCCTGCCCGGCAAGCTCGGGTTGTTCCTGGGCCTGACCGGCGCGCACATGAACGGCCGCGATGCCATCGATCTGGACCTGGCGGATCGTTTCATGCTCGATGAGCAGCAGCCGGAGCTGATCGAGGGCCTGCTGCAATTGAACTGGCAGGAACAGACACCCATGCAGCTCAACAGCCTGCTCAAGGCCTTGCAGCAGGAAGCCGTGGCGCAGATGCCCGAAGCCCAGTGGTTGCCGCGCCGTCGTCAGATCGACGAGTTACTGGATGTCAGCGATGTGCGTTGCGCCTGGAAGGCCATCAGCGCCCTGCGCGACCACAGCGATCTGTTGCTCAGCCGCGCGGCCAGGGCCCTGAGTGAAGGCGCGCCGCTGACCGCTCATCTGGTATGGGAACAGATCATCCGTGCCCGGCACCTGTCGCTGGCCGAAGTCTTCCAGATGGAATACACCCTGAGCCTCAATTGCTGTCGTCATCCGGAATTCAGCGAAGGCGTACGTGCGCGGTTGATCGACAAGGACCAGAAGCCGCACTGGCACTGGCCGGACATCAACAACGTGCCGGACGCGGTGGTCGAGGCGCATTTTCACAAGGCCTGGGAAGGTCGGCATCCGCTGGCGGATTTGTCCGAATACTGAAAACTGCACACAACACTGTGGGAGCGGGCTTGCTCGCGAAGGCGGAGTATCAGTCAACATCAATGTTGCTGAGATAACGCCTTCGCGAGCAAGCCCGCTCCCACATTAGAACTGCGATTGGCTAGCGGTGACCGCCCCGTCCGTTGTGATCGCCACGCCCACCACGATTGCTGCGCCCATCGTGACCGCGATAGTCATTGTTCCAGCCTCCGCGGTTACGGCCGTCCCAGCCATGGTTCTGATGCGCGCGGTAGTCACCCCGCGACGGCTGGTAATAACGAGGGGCCGACTGGTAATGGCGCGACGGTTGATACATCCGCGGCTGCGAGTAATAGCGCGGTGTCGGCTGGTAATACCGCGCAGGCGGCATGTAGTACCGGGGCGGCGGTGTGTAGTAACCGCCGCCATTGGAGTAGTAGGAACTCCCTCCGGCGTAATAGGTTGGTGATGGCGAGGTATAGACCTCGGAACTGTAATAACTGCCTCCTTCATCGTAGTAAGGCACGCACCCACCCAGTGACAATCCCAATACAGCAAGCAGAAGAATTCGCCGTAGCGTTTTTTGACAGAGCATGGCGGCCTCCTGGACCGCGGGTGAGCCACACCAGCGACGCTGGCAGGCGACAGTCAAATATTCGCTGACTGTCGAAAGATCAGACATCGAATTCGGGATCTGGTGCGTCACTGAAACAAGTAGAAACATCTGCCCGATGAAAGGTTTTTCATCTATTCATGCCCTGATTAACGGTGCCCACCGCGATATCCACCACCGTGATGTCCACCGCCGTAATACCCGTGGCCACGGGAGTAACCATGCCCACCGTAGTAATAGGCGCGATAACCACCGTAATAACCCGGACCGTAGTAACCGTAGTAATAGGGCGAGTAGTAACCGGGGTAGTAATAAGATCCCCCGTAGACGTCGGCGGGACCGTCGTAGTAGTAGCAGCCAGACAGTCCGAGACCAAGCACTGCCCCCAACAACAATCGACGTAACATGGCGGCCTCCGTAAAGACCTGTGACAGCAGTCGGCACACACCGACTGACATCTGTTTTGACTGGCAATCCCCTGCCAAGTGCGACGTTGCACCCACCTTCTGATCAGCGGCGGACAGGTTCCAATGCGGTGCACCCGCGCACCATCACAAGGCAGTGCGCCCCTTCCATCAACACCGTCGATCTCCCTGTCGCCCACGCTAGAGCGCTCGGGCCAACTTGGCACGCCTCTCGCTTTAACAACCCCGTGCAGGAGTCACTACAGGTTCGCGGCACCACAATTTGCAAATGGCTGACTAGGGTTCCGGCTCGCAATCGCGAGTGACTGGTCCGAGAGTTGGCGACCTCCAGTTGAGGTTACACGGCGGGACAAAAGCCCGGGAGACAAGCCACCGTTAACGGTGCCGCTGCCGTCCTGTGCGTCCTTGATCAACTGGAGAACCACCATGTCCCAGCTTCGTTTACCCGCCCTGCTCGCCGCTGCGTTCGCCGCCCTCGTGAGCTTCTCGTCCCAGGCCGCCCAGAAAGACCACTTCAGCGTGTGCTGGACCATTTACGCCGGCTGGATGCCGTGGGAGTACGCCGGCAGCCAGGGCATCGTCGATAAATGGGCGAAGAAGTACGGCATCCAGATCGATGTGGTGCAGCTCAATGACTATGTCGAATCGATCAACCAGTACACCGCCGGCCAGTTCGACGGCTGCACCATGACCAACATGGATGCACTGACCATTCCCGCCGCTGGCGGCGTCGACAGCACCGCGCTGATCGTCAGCGATTTCTCCAACGGCAACGACGGCATCGTGCTCAAGGGCGAAGGCAAGAAAGTCGCCGACCTCAAGGGCATGGACGTCAACCTGGTGGAGCTCTCGGTCTCCCATTACCTGCTGGCCCGGGCCCTGGATTCGGTGGACCTCACCGAGAAGGACCTGAAAGTGGTCAACACCTCCGACGCCGATATCTCGGCCGCCTTCAACACCGATCAGGTCAACGCCGTCACCACCTGGAACCCGATGCTCTCGGACATCAAGGCCAAGCCCGCGGTGACTGAAGTGTTCAATTCGAGCCAGATCCCCGGCGAAATCATGGACATGATGGTGGTCAACAGCGCCACCCTCAAAGACAACCCGGCCCTGGGCAAGGCACTGACCGGTGCCTGGTTTGAAGTGGTCGAGTTGATGAACGCGAAAAACGCCGTCGGCAAAGCCGCACTGGAACACATGGCCAAGGCCTCGGGCACTGACCTGGCGGGTTTCCAGGCGCAACTGGACACCACCCGATTGTTCGCCACGCCCAAGGAAGCTCTGGCATTCAGCACCAGCAAGCAACTGCCGGAAACCATGCGCAAAGTCGCCGAGTTCTCCTTCCAGCACGGCTTGCTGGGTGAAGGCGCCAAGGACACCAGCGCGGTCGGCATGGCCTTCGCCAACGGCGTGACCAGCGGCGACAAAGGCAACCTCAAGCTGCGCTTCGACCCGAGCTACGTGCAGATGGCCGCCGACGCCAAGCTGTAATCAGGAGAACCGGCCATGCGCCTGATCAACCGTCACCCGGACCGCCCGAGTCGCCTGTTGTTGGTGATCCTGCCCTTCGCCCTGGTGCTGTTCGCCTATTTCATGGGCTCGGCCGAGCGACTGGCGGACAACCCCAACGACAAGCTGCTGCCCAGCGCCGTGCAGATGACCGATGCGGTGAAACGCCTGGCCTTCGTGGCCGACACCCGCACCGGCGACTACCTGCTCTGGCAGGACACGGCATCCAGTCTGCAACGCCTGGCCATCGGCCTGGGCATCAGCGCCCTGGCCGGGCTGTGCCTGGGCATCGCCGCCGGCACCCTGCCGCTGTTCGGTGCGCCGTTGTCACCCTTGCTGACGGTGCTGTCGATGGTGCCGCCGCTGGCGATCCTGCCGATCCTGTTCATCGTCTTCGGCCTGGGGGAATTGTCGAAAGTGATGCTGATCGTCATCGGCATCACGCCGGCGCTGGCCCGGGACCTGGAACAGCGTGCCCGGGAGATTCCCGTGGAACTGCTGATCAAGGCCCAGACCCTCGGCGCATCCACCTGGACCCTGATGCTGCGGGTGGTGCTGCCGCAACTGCTGCCACGGCTGTTGATCTCGCTGCGCTTGATGCTCGGCTCGGCATGGCTGTTCCTGATCGCCGCCGAAGCCATTGCCTCCACTGATGGCCTTGGCTACCGGATCTTCCTGGTGCGCCGCTACCTGGCGATGGACGTGATCTTGCCCTACGTGGTCTGGATCACCCTGCTCGCCTGGCTGATGGATTGGGGCCTTAAACGCCTGACCCTGCGCGCGTTCCCCTGGTATGAGGGGGCCGCCAAATGAGCTTCATCACCGTTAAAAACGTCTGGCAGCAATACGCCGACCAGGTGGTGCTCGAAGGCCTCAACCTGAACGTCAACGAGGGTGAGTTCTGCACACTGGTGGGGGCGTCCGGTTGTGGTAAATCGACCTTTCTGCGTCTGCTGCTCGGCCAGGAACGCGCCAGTCGCGGCGAGATCCTGCTCGACGGCCAGCCCTTGGCCGGTGAACCGGATGCCAGCCGTGGCGTGGTGTTCCAGCGCTACTCCGTGTTCCCGCACCTGAGCGTGCTGGACAACGTCGCCCTCGGCCTCGAACTGCCGCGTTCGCCCTTGCTCGGGCGCCTGTTCGGCAGTGCGAAAAAGGAGGCGCGCGAACAGGCCTCGGTGCTGCTGCACAAAGTCGGCCTCGGCCATTCGCTGGACAAGTACCCGGCGCAGCTCTCCGGCGGCATGCAACAACGGCTGGCCATCGCCCAGGCGCTGATCATGAAGCCGCGGGTGTTATTGCTCGACGAACCCTTCGGCGCCCTCGATCCGGGCATCCGCAAAGACATGCACGCTTTGCTCCTGGAGCTGTGGCGCGAGACCCGGCTGACGGTGTTCATGGTCACCCATGACCTGTCCGAAGGCTTCAGCCTCGGCACCCGCCTGCTGGTGTTCGACAAGGTCCGTCTCGACCCGCATGCGCCCGGTCGCTATGGCGCACGCATCACCTACGACATCCCTTTGAACAGCGACCGCCGCGCCCAGTGCAGAGCCGTCGACGCCCTGCCGCTGCCGGTGGCGGGCACGCTTCGTATCGCTTAGAGGATTTTTCACAATGACTGATTCGACTCAGCTGTTCCCGCCCTTCGCCGAAGAAATGCTCCCCGGCGGCGGCCATCGTTCCTTCGTGCTCAAGCGCGGCCAATTGCTGCGCCTGACCGACCTGCGCGGCGGCGCCAACGTCAGCCTGACACTGCTCAACGCCAATGAAAAAACCGAGCGCCTGAACCTGCCCGACAGCCTCAAATGCCAACACACCGCCAAGCTCACCGCCGGCCACTGCCTGTACTCGGACATGGGCCGTGTGCTGGCCGCCATCACTGCCGACACCTGCGGCTGGAGCGACAGCCTGGGCGGCGTGCTCTGCGCCGAAGAAGTGGTAGAAAAATACGGCGCGGGCCGCTACCAGGAACTGCGCAACGGCTTCTTCCGCAACGGCACCGACAACCTGCTGGTGGAACTGGGCAAGTGGGGGTTGGGCCTGTCCGACCTGCTGATGACCCTCAACCTGTTCAGCCGCGTGAACGTCGATGACACCGGGCGCTTCCATTTCGTCGAGGGCAATTCCAAGGCTGGCGACTACATCGAGTTGTACGCACCGATGGACACCCTGGTGGTGCTCACCGCCCTGCAGCACCCGATGGACCCGTCGCCGGAATACGCGCCGAAACCACTGAAGCTCAGCTGGATGAACGCCGACGCCAGCGTCGCCGAACACTGCCGCACCTCGCGCCCGGAAAACGAGCGCGGCTTCATCAACACCGACCGTCTGTTCGCCTGAGGATCGCTGCCATGTCACTCGCAATCGCTACCGCTGCCGTTCACACAAACAGGCAACCAGACGCCGCGATCTACCGCGCCACCATCCCCGCCGGCGAACCCTGGCTGATGGAGGTCAAGGCCGGCCAGACCCTGCGCATCCTCGATCTGGAAGGCAATCAGGCCGTCGACACCTTGTTCTACAGCGTCGCCAATCCCAAGGAACGCTACGACGTGCAGCGCACGTTGCGCCGGCAGAACAGCGTGTACCTGAGCACCGGCAGCGTGCTGTATTCCAACCTCGGCAAACCGATGCTGACCATCGTCGCCGACACGTGCGGGCGTCACGACACCCTCGGCGGCGCCTGTGCGCAAGAGAGCAACACCGTGCGCTACGCCCTGGAGAAACGCTACATGCACAGCTGCCGCGACAACTACCTGCGCGCCTGTGTCCACGACGGACGCCTGGGCAAGGGCGACATCGGGCCGAACATCAACTTCTTCATGAACGTGCCGGTCACCGCCGACGGCGGCCTGACCTTCGAAGACGGGATTTCCGCGCCGGGCAAGTACGTCGACCTGCGCGCCGAGATGGACGTGATCGTGCTGATCTCCAACTGCCCGCAACTGAACAACCCGTGCAACGCCTACAACCCGACACCGGCGGAGCTACTGGTATGGAACTGAAACTCGCGCGTTTGCGCCGCTGGCTGTTCACCCTGTGCCAGGCCCGCTCCGGCCAATGCATTAAATAACCACCCCTGTAGGAGCTGCCGCAGGCTGCGATCTTTTGATTTGGCTTTTTCAAGATCAAAAGATCGCAGCCTGCGGCAGCTCCTACAGGGGGGCGTTTCAGTCATCCGGGACGGCCCGGGTGCATTTCGAAAAACTGCGGGACGGCCCGCATCCCAGTCGAGGCTGATGCGCAATCGCCTCCGGGGGTTATGCCATGTTCGAAAAAGTCCTGATTGCCAACCGTGGCGCCATTGCCTGCCGCATCCTGCGGACCTTGCGTGAACTGCACGTGCAGGGGGTCGCCGTTTACTCTGAAGCCGACGCGGCCAGCCTGCACATCCTGCAGGCCGACGAGGCGCACAGCCTCGGTGAAGGCGCGGCCGCCGGCACGTACCTGGCGGTCGATAAAATCCTCGCCATCGCCAAAGACAGCGGCGCCACCGCGATCCATCCCGGTTACGGCTTCCTCTCGGAAAACGCCACATTCGCCGAAGCCTGCGAAGCCGCCGACATCGCCTTCATCGGCCCGACACCGGAACAACTGCGGGTGTTCGGCCTCAAGCACACCGCTCGCGCCCTGGCCAGGCAACAGGGTGTGCCCATGCTTGAAGGCACCGAGTTGCTCGAGAGCCTCGACGCCGCATTGATCGCCGGTGAACAGGTCGGCTACCCGGTGATGCTCAAGAGCACCGCCGGCGGTGGCGGCATCGGCATGCGCGTGTGCCGCAGCGCGGCCGAGTTGAGCGAATCCTTCGAAGCGGTCAAACGCCTGGGCCAGAATAATTTCAGCGACGCCGGGGTGTTCATCGAGAAGTACATCCAGCGCGCCCGTCACCTGGAAGTGCAGGTGTTCGGCGACGGTCGCGGCGAAGTGATCGCCCTTGGCGTACGCGACTGTTCGGTGCAGCGTCGCAACCAGAAAGTCCTCGAGGAAACCCCGGCACCGAACCTGCCAGCGGGCATGGCCGATGAACTGTGCGCGGCGGCGATCAAACTGGCCAAAGCGGTGAACTACCGCAGCGCCGGCACCGTGGAGTTCGTCTTCGACAGCGAAGCCCAGCGCTTCTATTTTCTGGAAGTGAACACCCGTTTGCAGGTAGAACACGGCGTTACCGAACAGGTGTGGAGCGTCGACCTGGTGCGCTGGATGGTGCAACTGGCGGCCGGTGAGCTGCCGCCGCTGAGCGATCTGGTACAGGGCTTGAAGCCGCAGGGTCATGCGATTCAGGCGCGGTTGTATGCCGAGGATCCGGGGCGTGATTTCCAGCCAAGCCCCGGTTTGCTCACGGCGGTGAATTTCCCTGACGCCGATGGCAAACGACTGCGCATTGATACCTGGGTCGAAGCGGGCGGCGAGATCCCGCCGTATTTCGACCCGATGATTGCCAAGGTCATCAGTTGGGCGTCGACGCGCGAAGAGGCCGCTGAGGATCTGCATCAGGCACTGGGTGCCAGCCTGCTCTATGGCGTGGAAACCAACCGCGATTACCTGCGGCAGATCCTCCTGGATACGCCTTTCGCCAGTGGCCAGCCGTGGACCCGTTGCCTGGAAGGCCTGATCTATCAGGCCAACACGTTCGAAGTACTCAGCGCCGGTACGCAAACCAGTGTTCAGGATTATCCAGGGCGCCTCGGTTACTGGGCGGTCGGCGTGCCGCCGTCGGGGCCGATGGACAGTCGCGCCTTACGCCTGGGCAATCTGTTGTTGGCCAATGTCGAAGGTGCTGCGGCGCTGGAAATCACCATGAGTGGGCCGTTGCTGCGCTTCAATTGCGATGCGGTAATCGCGGTGACGGGCGCGGCGATTCCACTGGCGTTGAACGGTGAAACCGTGCCGATGAACACCGCGCTGCTGGTTCCGGCGGGCTCGACGTTGAGCCTGGGAACGATTGCCGGTGCGGGTGCGCGCAGCTACCTGTGCCTGCGCGGTGGCCTGCAAGTGCCGGATTATCTGGGCAGCAAAAGCACCTTCACCCTTGGTCAGTTTGGCGGGCATGGCGGTCGCGCACTGCGCGCCGGTGATGTGCTGCATGTGCCGGCGCTGAGCGACCGTAGCACCGGGGCGCAACTGCCTGAATCTCAGGTCAGCGAGTTGCCTGCCGTGCGGCAGATCCGCGTGATCTACGGCCCCCACGGTGCGCCGGAATACTTCACCGAAAGCTACATCGACACCTTCTTCGCTACCCAGTGGGAAGTGCATTTCAACTCCAGCCGCACCGGTGTGCGCCTGATCGGGCCGAAGCCTGAATGGGTGCGTGCCGACGGTGGTGAGGCGGGTTTGCATCCGTCGAACATTCACGACAATCCGTATGCGATTGGTGCAGTGGATTTCACCGGGGACATGCCGGTCATCCTCGGCCCGGATGGCCCCAGCCTCGGTGGTTTTGTGTGCCCGGTGACGGTGATCGAGGCGGACCTTTGGCAGCTTGGTCAACTGAAGGCCGGAGACAAAGTGCAGTTCATCCCGGTCGACATCAAGACCGCCCGCGATCTCGCCCGCAAATGGGATACCTGTGGGAGCTGGCTTGCCAGCGATGAGGCCCGATCAGACACCGCATCAACTTCATCGCTGGCAAGCCAGCTCCCACAGGGGATGGTGTCGCCTGTGGTGCTGGATATCGGTCTGGGAGATACGCGGCTGGTTGCACGGCTGTCGGGCGACACGCATTTGCTGCTGGAAATCGGCGCTCCCGAACTGGACCTGGTCCTGCGCTTCCGCGCCCACGCCCTCATGCAAGCCCTGGAAAGCCAGCACCTGCACGGCGTGATCGACCTGACGCCAGGCATCCGCTCACTGCAAGTCCACTACCAACCCGAACAACTGCCACTGGCCGACCTGCTCGGCATCGTCGCCGGCGAATGGGACGCGGTGTGCGCCGCCAAAGACCTGCAAGTACTCTCGCGCATCGTCCATCTGCCACTGTCCTGGGATGACCCCGCGTGCCAGTTGGCCATCGAGAAGTACATGACCACGGTGCGCAAGGACGCGCCATGGTGCCCGAGCAACCTGGAGTTCATCCGCCGCATCAACGACCTGCCGAACCTCGATGAAGTGCAACGCACGGTGTTCGACGCCAGTTACCTGGTGATGGGCCTGGGCGACGTTTACCTCGGCGCGCCGGTCGCCACCCCGCTCGATCCGCGCCATCGCCTGGTCACCACCAAGTACAACCCGGCGCGCACCTGGACCGCGGAGAACTCGGTGGGCATCGGTGGCGCGTACATGTGCGTCTACGGCATGGAAGGCCCCGGCGGTTATCAGTTTGTCGGGCGCACGCTACAGATGTGGAACCGCTACCGCGAAGTCGCCGCGTTCGATGGCAAGCCATGGTTGCTGCGGTTTTTCGACCAGATCCGTTTCTACCCGGTCAGCGCCGATGAATTGCTGCGCATTCGCCAGGATTTCCCCCTCGGGCGCTTCGACCTGAACATCGAGCACAGTCAGTTGAACCTGACGGATTACCAGGGGTTTCTGACGCAGGAAGCCGAGACCATCGGTGCGTTTCGCGAGCAGCAAAAAGGCGCGTTCAATGCCGAGCGTGAACGCTGGATCGCCAGCGGCCAGGCGCATTTCGACAGCGAAGAACCGGCCCCGGAGACGACCGAAGAGACGCCGCTGGCCAGCGGTCAACAGAGCGTCGACAGCCACATCGCCGGCAACCTCTGGCAGGTTCAGGTCGAGGTCGGCCACCGCGTCGCGGCCGGTGATGTGCTGGTGATCCTGGAGTCGATGAAGATGGAAATCCCCCTGCTCGCCCCCATGGCCGGCGTGGTGCGCGAGGTGCGCGTGCAACCGGGTTCGGCGGTGCGCGCCGGACAGCGCGTCGTGGTGCTGGAACTCGACTGAACCCATTTTGAAAAGGACTGACACCATGAGTATCAACCTGCAACTCGACGCCCTGCGCAGCGCCTACCGCGACGGCAGCCTCACCCCCCGGCAATTGCTGGCGAACCTGCGGGACAAAGCCGCCGCGTTGAATCCGGACTATCACCTGTTCATCCACCTGCTCAGCGCCGAGGAACTGGAGCCGTACCTCGCCGCCCTCGAGGGTCGCGACTTCGACAGCCTGCCGCTGTACGGCGTGCCATTCGCGATCAAGGACAACATCGACCTGGCGGGCATTCCAACCACAGCGGCGTGCCCGGCATTTGCCTACGTGCCGGAGCGTTCGGCGACCATCGTCGAGCAACTGCTGGCCCTGGGTGCGATTCCGTTGGGCAAGACCAACCTCGACCAGTTCGCCACCGGGCTCAACGGCAGCCGCTCACCCTATGGCGTGTGCCCCAACAGCGTGTTGCCGGAGTATCCGTCGGGCGGCTCCAGCGCCGGTTCGGCGCTGGCGGTGGCGCTCGGGGTCGCGAGTTTTTCCCTGGGTACCGACACCGCCGGCTCCGGGCGTGTGCCGGCGGCGTTGAACAACCTGGTCGGCATGAAAGCCACCAAGGGCCTGATCTCGACGGCCGGCGTGGTACCGGCCTGTCGTACGCTCGATTGCGTCACTACGTTCACCGCCACCGCGCGGGAGGCCAGCCGGTTGCTGGCGCTCACCGCACGCCTCGACCCACGGGACGAATACAGCCGCAGCAACCCGCTGTGGAACGACGGCTCGGCGTTCGGCACGCCACGGCCGTTCCGGTTCGGCGTGCCACGTGCACAGGACCTGCAATTCTTTGGCTGCCCTGAAGGCCCATTGTTGTTCGGTGATGCCATCGACCGTCTCAAGGCCTTGGGTGGCGAAGCGGTGGAGCTTGATCTGTCGCCGTTTCTGGAGGCCGCACGTTTGCTCTATGAAGGCCCGTGGGTGGCCGAGCGCTACAGCGTGGCCGGGGAGTTGATGGCACAAAACCCCGAGGCCGTGTTGCCGGTGATTCGCGCTGTATTGGCCAAGGCACCCGCCGTCGACGGCGTGCAGACCTTCCGTGCCCAATACCGGCTGCAAGCGCTCAAGGCACTGTGCGACACGGCGCTGGAAGGCCTCGATTGTGTCGTCACGCCCACCATCGGCCGCCCGGTGTCGCTGGCGGAACTCAAGGCCGAACCGGTACTGCGCAATTCGGACCTCGGCTACTACACCAACTTCATGAACCTGCTCGACTACGCCGCCGTCGCCGTACCCAGCGCGTTCATGGACAACGGCCTGCCATGGGGCGTGACTTTGTTTGGCCGGGCCTTCACCGATCAGTATCTGTTGAGCGTGGCGGATGCCTTGCAGCGCCAGCAAGGCCTGGCCGCTCCTGCACCGGCGCCGGTAGCCCGCCATGATCGGGCGCGGCTGGTGGTCTGCGGCGCGCACCTGGACGGGCTGGCGTTGAACTGGCAGCTCAGGCAGCGCGGCGCCCGGTTGCTGGAAACGACCTTCAGCTCGCCGGATTATCAACTCCATGCCCTGGCCGGCGGCCCGCCGTTGCGTCCAGGCATGGTCCGCGTGAAGGATGGCGGCGTGGCGATTGCGGTGGAAGTCTGGGAGATGCCCAGCCGAGAACTGGGTTCGTTCCTGACCGGGATTCCGGCACCGCTGGGACTGGGCAAGGTGCAACTGGCCGACGGCCGCTGGGAGAGCGGGTTTATCTGCGAGGCGTACGGGCTGGAGGGTGCGGTGAACATCAGTCATTTCGGCGGCTGGCGGATGTACCTGAAAACCCTCCCCTGACCCACCTCCCGTAGGAGCTGCCGCAGGCTGCGATCTTTTGATTTTGCTCTTTCAAGGATTAATAGAGAGCAGAGTCAAAAGATCGCAGCCTGCGGCAGCTCCTACAAGGACGGCGAGTAATCCATGGGAGCGACCATTCGCGGCGCATATGGGGCAGTTATTTCCCGGCAGTACCCTTAGAATGCTAGCCATCGGATGACTGCCAATGGAATTGCCATGCCGCTTCGCTCGCCGCTGTACTCTCAACGCTCGTTGGTGCTCACGCTGGTCGCATTGCTGGGTGCAGGCTTCCTCGCCACCTCCTTTCTCAGTTACTACGCTTCCCGGGCCTCGATCCGCGACAACATCGTCAACACCGAGCTGCCGCTGACCTCGGACACGGTCTACTCGGAAATCCAGAAAGACCTGGTCAGGCCGATCCTGATCTCCTCGATGATGGCCCGCGACACCTTCATGCGCGACTGGGTGGTCAACGGTGAAAAGGATTCCGACCAGATGACCCGGTACCTCAACGAGGTCATGACCCACTACGGCGCCTACACCGCCTTTTTCGTCTCCAACACCAGCCTGACTTACTACCACGCCAAGGGTGTGCTCAAGCAGGTCAAGGCCACCGAGCCCCGCGACGCCTGGTATTTCCGCGTGCGGGACATGAAGGATCCGTACGAAATCAACGTCGACCCGGACCTGGCCAACAAGGACAACCTGACCTTTTTCATCAACTACAAGGTCTACGACTACAACGCCCGGTTCATCGGCGCAGCCGGGGTTGGCCTGACCGTTGACGCCGTGATCAAGCTGATCGACAAGTACCAGCAGCGTTATCAACGCAGCGTGTACTTCGTCGACAACTTCGGACGCCTCGTACTGACAGGTGCCGAAGGCGGTCCGCAAGGTGCACGCATCGGGCAGAAACTCGGTGAGCTGGACAGCATGAAGGACCTGGTCAACCGGCTGCCAAAACCCCACAGCGGCAGCTACGAATATTCTGTGCAGGGCCAGGGGCACTTCCTCAATGTGCGGTTCATCCCGGAGCTGAACTGGTACCTGTTCGTCGACAAACGCGAGGACAGCGCCCTGGGTGAAATCCGCCAGTCGCTGTACCTCAACCTGCTGATCTGCCTGCTGGTCACGCTGACCGTGCTGGCCCTGCTCAACCAGGTCATCAAGCGCTTTCAGGACAGGATCCAGGCCCAGGCCACCCTCGACAGCCTGACCGAACTGCCCAACCGTCGCGGCTTCGACCTGTTGGCCATACAGGCCATGCAAGAAGCCCGGCGCGAGCCCAAACCGCTGACCGCCTTGCTGCTGGACCTCGACCGCTTCAAGGTGTTGAACGACACCTATGGCCACCTGGCCGGCGATCAGGTATTGAATGGCTTTGCCCAGGATCTGAAGAGCTGCCTGCGGCACTCCGACATCGTCTGCCGCTGGGGCGGTGAAGAGTTCATCGTGCTGCTCAAGGACACCGATGGTCAGACCGGTCTGATAATTGCCGAGAAAATTCGTCAGTACGTGGAGCAACAGCGCTACACCTACAACGGCCAGATCTTGCAAGTGACCGTCAGCATCGGCCTGACCACCCTGCAGCCCGATGACACCTTGCACACCCTGCTGTCACGGGCGGATCATGCGATGTACCGGGCCAAGCAAAGTGGCCGTAACCGAACCTGCGTGGAAATGGCTCACTCCATCCATGAACCAGCCTGACCTCTGCCCCGCCTGCGGCGCACCCAACGACTGCACCCTGGCCGACCCGCGAACCGCCGACCGCGCCTGCTGGTGCTACGGCGTCAGCATCGACCCGGCCGTGCTCCAGGCGCTGCCGGCGCAACTGCGCAACGCCTCGTGCCTGTGCCCGCGCTGCGCCGAGGTCGAGGCGCAGTTGCAAGCAGCGTCCGAATCGATCAAGTAAGATGCGCGGCCCTTTCTTCACTGATCCCTAAGTCATGCGTGTCGACCGATTCCTCAGCAACCTGCCGTGCTTCAACCGTAAGCAGGTGCGCCTGTTACTGGTGGAAAAACGCGTCAGGATCGACGGGAAAGTCGTCAGCGACCCGCACAGCGAAGTCCGCGAGTTCAGCCGCGTCGAAGTCGACAGCGACGTGCTGCAAGTCGGTAAGCCCCTGCGCCATTTCATGCTGCACAAACCTGCTGGATGCGTCAGCGCCACCCGGGATCCGCAGCACCCGACCGTACTCGATTTGATCCATGAGCCGGACAAGGACGAGCTGCACATCGCCGGGCGCCTGGACTTCAACACCACCGGCCTGATGCTGATCACCAACGACGGCAGCTGGTCGCGACGCCTGACCCAACCACAGACCAAACTGCCCAAGGTCTACTACGTCGAAACCGAACAGGACATCGGCCCTGAATACGCGATCAAGTTCAACGAAGGGCTGTACTTCGCCTTCGAAGACCTCACTACGCAACCCGCCGGGCTGCAGCTGCTCGGACCGAAATGCGCGCGCCTGAGCATCGTCGAAGGCCGTTATCATCAGGTCAAGCGCATGTTCGGCCACTTCAACAACAAGGTGATGCGCCTGCACCGCGAACGCATGGGCCCGCTGGCGCTCGACGATGCGTTGAAACCGGGCGAATACCGCCCACTGAGCGATGAAGAGATCGGATTGATCTAAGCCTGCGACCGCTCAGCAGAAGTTGTCGAACAATTTACCAAAGGCACTTGCGCGATGACGTGACCCCTGCTTGAATCAGGACGTCGGCCGAAATGTGACCGATGAGTCATCCCATACTTCTAAGAAACTTTTTGCCGGTAGGAACCCAAGGGTTCCGGCCTCACCCGGCAGACTGCCCGCCAATAACAATACCCGTCGACCGGACTGCAATGGATCGACATGGGCCTCTCAAATTCCAGGCGTATGCCTACCTGTCACAAAGCTCGTGCAATCTCTATTGCGCGCATACCCGCTTGCCAGGAGTCTTATGACATGAGGCCAGAAATCGCTGTGTTGGATATACAGGGTCAGTATCGGGTTTACACGGAGTTCTATCGCGCAGACGCCGCAGAGAAGACCATTATCCTGGTCAACGGCTCAATGGCCACGACTGCGTCGTTTGCACAAACCGTGAAAAACCTCCATCCGCAGTTCAACGTCGTCTGCTACGACCAGCCCTATGCAGGCCGGTCAAAAGCCCACAACCTGCACGAGAAATTGCTGACCAAGGAAGTCGAAGGGCAGATCCTCCTGGAGCTGATCGACCACTTCGCCGCCGAACACGTGCTGTCGTTTTCCTGGGGTGGCGCCGCGACCCTGGTCGCTTTGGCCCAACAGCCACGGCGCATCGAAAAAGCCGTGATCAGCTCGTTCTCCCCGGAGATCAACGCGCACATGCTCGACTACCTCGAGCGCGGCGTCGATTACCTCGGCAGCCGGGATGGCGACCGGGTCGGCAACCTGGTGAACAGCACCATCGGCAAACACCTGCCGACCCTGTTCAAGCGCTTCAACTATCGGCACGTCAGCAGCCTGGCCGATCATGAATACGGGCAGATGCACTTCCACATCAGCGACCTTCTGCACAGCGATCGCCAATGCTTTTTCAAAGCGGCGGAAAAAATCAACGTGCCGGTACTGTTCATGAACGGCGAATGGGACGAGTACACCGCCGCCGATGGCGCGCGGTTGTTCGCCAACCACGTACAACACGCCACCTTCACGACCCTTCAGGCCACCGGCCACTTTCTCGACATGGAACACAAAGCCGCCTGCCGAGACAGCCGCAACGCACTGATGGGGTTCCTGAAACCGGCCCAGCACGATAGCCGACCGCGTTACCACTACGTCCAGGACCACCATGCATTGGCACTCTGAAACAGAGTCATCGCGAGCAAACCCCGCCCTGCTGAATCAAACGTATTCCGCAGGCGCGAGGCTTGCCCGCGATCGACCGTCATGCGGTCCATGCATCGTTTCACCTGCGCTAAAGCCATCTGGGGCAAAGAAAAACTTCAAATCTCCGCGCGTATCTGGTACAAAGTCAGCCGCTCTGAGCGGGTGTCGTATAATGGCATTACTCCAGCTTCCCAAGCTGATAACGAGGGTTCGATTCCCTTCACCCGCTCCACTATTTCAAGGCTTTCAGCCGCGCCTGTACGCATCGTCAACGAGCTGAGGGCCACATTGAGGGACGTTCAGTCTCACCCTCAAGCGGCAGACCAAATCCTTCCCGCCCCATCCACGCCACGCCACTTCTTGCTGCCCCCGCCGAAAAACGATCTGGCCGGTTTAAAGTGCATCAAAATCAAACGCTGGAACATACCCTGTGCCGAGCAGGTATGGACATTTCGACGTCACAAAATCATTGCTAAGCAAATCATCCGAACTCTTATATTCACTCGTGAGAACACCAGTGAAATTTAAAAGTGTATGCGACAAGGACGAAATGCTAACTCTTTGATTCTCCCTCTCCTTCAATTTTGAAAGCTTGAGCGCTTGCTGGTCTGAAATATTATCGGATGCCCAGACAAACGCCGAAACCGGCAGATCATACTTATTGCCAATTCCATGACCCAACAACCCTCGGCTATCATCCATGATATTTTCGCCATGATCCGATGAATAAACCAATACCGATGGTTTTTTGCTCAACCTCAACTGTTCAATAATTGTGCTTAACAGCCAGTCCGTATACAAGATGGTATTATCATACTCCGCGGTCATTTTATCTTTTGCGCTATTGGTTGACGACTTGAATCTTTTGAAATCTTCAGGATACCGACGCGAGTAATCGAAATGACTGCCCTTGATATGGATAAATATGGCTTGTTTTTGCGCATCGCCTTTGTTTAATATTTTTTTATATTCCGGCATCAATACTCCATCATAGCTCCTTTCAAAATATTGCCAATTTTGTGCCTCTGCTGCTATTTGCGGAATGATTCCGCCGAAACTATCGACTTCCTGCACTGACAGCCAATAGGTCATGTAACCGGCTGCGCGATATATACCCACCAAGGATTTTTTTGACGCAATCGCATTCCAGTCCGATATGGGCTCAAGGCTGAGCATTGAGGGAACAGCGACCGCCGTATAGGGGGCTGTGGTACACATGCGATTGAACTTGTAAATCCCTGCCAGCTTGTCGAGATTTGGGGTGGTCTGCTTGTCATATCCGTAGAGAGACCAATTTTGCGGCCGCGATGACTCACCGATTACAAAAACAACAGTCTCTATATTTGACTCATTCGAAACACTGGTTATTTTCACCTCCGATTCCTGGCGCTGCTTGATAAAGTGCTCTGATTGCAAATACAGATGAGCCGTGAGGCCTATTTGCGACAAGTACCCGATGGGCGTGCTTTGATCTTTTGCAACGAGATCCAGTACCGCATGTTTCCCGAAAGAATTGACCTTGACCGTTTTATAAAAATACGCACCATACCCCAAAAGCAAAGCGCTAATGGCCAAAACGAAAAAAACCTTGTTTTTATATAACTCACGCTTATACAAGCCTATGAGTCCTGCCCCATAGCAAGCGACGAATATTATCAAAACGATGGTAAGCGGCCACCAATAAGTCGACAAAAAATCGCTTGCTTCCTTGTAGTTGTTCAAACCGATAAACACATAGGCCGCCGTGAATCTCGAGTTGAAATTCAGAACAAGGAATAGATCGACGACCGCCAACAAATAGAACGGAAACAGAACGACGTGAGTCTTGAATTGATTGAACGAAGCAAATCGAATCACCAAAAGCCACAACACTGAAATCGCTGCGGTATATATGGCCAACAAATCAAATTTCGAGTATCGATGGTTTGTGATCAGTCTAACTATCAGCGGTGACAACAAAAAAGCCCACAACACTAAATTCGGCCATTCCGCTTTAAAAACTCTTATTGTGTAATCGATGGCCTTTACCGATATTTTCATAGTTGAGCTGTTCTCGTCGAATACCCACCTGCTGCCCAAAGACTAGCTCAGTTGGCGTGTCGCGCCACGAGGCTCCCCCTCCATTCGCAACAGCGCGGAATCGACCCGCAAGACTTGGCGCTCGTTTAGTTTTGTGGCCATCGGGGGTCGCAGGCATAGGGATTCCCCTTCATCCGAAGGACCGATGTGACCGTTTTTTTGTGCCCGACATTTGTACGGCGCATTCACGGAAAAACCTCGAAATACACAAAACTGGTCATTACAGGCTTGCCCAAGACCTATGCCGCTGCGCCCTTCTAGACTCGATTTCTGTCGCTTATGTCGCCAAGCCGAGGATGGCTTGGTGGTTATAGTGTTGATTACAAAATTTCAGTAGGTATAGTAACCACAAGCACACCACAGGGAGGTGATGTGAATAGCCGATTTTTGATAAGCCAACTCGTTGCGGACGGCTGGTATCTGGTACGAATCAGAGGTAGCCATCATCACTTCAAGCATCCGACCAAGCCCGGGCTGGTGACGGTCCCTCACCCGAAGAAAGACCTGCTCAAGAAAACGGCCATCAGTATTTTGCAACAGGCGCTGCTCTAAGGAGCCCGACGCGCCAGCGTCCGCGGAGGACAATGAACATGCTGTACCCAATCGCTATTTCAATGGGCGACGAACAACACGCTTGGGGCGTGGAAGTCCCCGACATTCCGGGGTGCTTTTCCGCTGGGGAAGACCTGGATGACGCGATGGCCATGGCACGGGAAGCCATTGAAGGCCACTTCGAGATTCTAGCTGAAGATGGTTCGCCCATTCCCCCTGCCAACAAAGTGACCCTGCACGCAGCCAATCCAAAATACGCTGGGTGTGCATGGGCGCTGGTGGACATCGACGTCACCAAATATCTGGGCAAGGCCCAGAAGCTGAACATCACGTTGCCGGGCTACCTGCTCAACCGGATTGATGAGTACGTACTGCATCATCCGGAAGAGAAAAGCCGCTCGGGTTTTCTGGCATCGGCGGCACTCAAGGTGTTGCAACAGAGCTGAAAACCTTGCTTTTGACATGAATAAACCGGTCCCAAGTGGCCGGTTTTGTGGCCGGGATTGGGCAAAGTACTCCAAAAAGTCAGAGTGAAAGCCCGATTTTAAAAGGCATGCAGGCGATCAATGCCAGAAAAAGCAACGTCCTACACGACACTGGGAATTGTCCGTACACTTGCGCATTGCTGTGCCTTTGTCATGAGACCTATAGTCCGACCGCGCCCAAATGGCGTATCGGGTTTGGCGACTCGATGGCAAAGCATAGAAACCTCCGAGCCCTCTCGGAGCGTTTCTGGACGCACTTGGCTACCTGTTTATGGTGGCTGTGCGTGGGAGACCTTCGGGTCTACCGGTTTGCCTTGTCCCGGTTCGCCAACCTGCGTACAGCTACCACCCCTTGTTTGGCGACACTGAGTGGTGGTTCACCTCAATTCAAGGAATCACTCATAAATGAATACATGGCTTTAACCAGCAACGCCGACGATTTGCCCTCGCTGTTCGTCAACACCACACAACCCCTGCACTCACTGCTTAGCACCGCCAGCTACAGAATCCGGGCAGTAACGCAGCTTCTAGAAAACCTCGCAATGCGCGGCGACCTGACCTCTGACACCGTGGTGCTGAGCGACTTCGCATTGCTCTGCTGCGTGCCGTTGCGCGATGGTTGCGATGTGCTGGATGTGATCGCTCGACGCATGGACGCAGAACCGTCCTAAGATTGCACCGGGCGGCATGCTGTTGTTGCGAGGGAGCTTGTCGGATCGCCGCACCGTCCCGTTGGGTCGCGAAGCGACCCCGAACAGGGACTGCTGCGCAGTCCAACGGGAGCAAGCTCCCTCGCCACAGGAGCCTTCACTTATCATGTGAGTACTTCAACAGAGCAACCCGAACATGACCCAAAACATCTACGACGACCCTCAGTTTTTCCAGGGCTACAGCCAGATGGCCCGTTCCATCGGTGGTCTCGATGCCGCGCCGGAATGGCCGGCGCTGAAGGCCATGCTGCCACCCATGCAGGGTCTGAAGGTGGTGGATCTCGGTTGCGGTTACGGCTGGTTTTGTCGTTGGGCCAGTGAGCAAGGCGCTGACAGCGTGCTCGGTCTGGATGTTTCGCAAAAGATGCTGGAGCAGGCGCGCAAAACCACCGTCGCATCAAACATCCGTTATGAGCGCGCCGACCTGGAAGCCCTCGATCTGCCGGCCGGCGGTTTCGACCTGGCCTACAGCTCCCTGGCGCTGCACTACATCAAGGACTTGCCGGGGTTGTTCGCCCATGTCCACGCGGCGCTCAAGCCCGGTTCGCAGTTCGTGTTTTCCATCGAGCACCCGATCTTCATGGCACCGCGCAACCCTGGCTGGATCATCGATGCCGAGGGCCGCAAGGGTTGGCCGGTGGACGGCTATCAGCGTGAAGGCGAGCGCGTCACCAATTGGCTGGCTGACGGCGTGATCAAGCAGCATCGCACCATTGGCACCTTGCTCAACCTGCTGATTGCAGCGGGTTTCAGCATCCGCCATGTCAACGAATGGGGGCCGAGCGATGCCGAGGTGGCGACGCAACCGGCGCTTGCCGAAGAGCGCGAGCGGCCGATGATGATGTTGGTCGGTGTTCAGCGCTGAGCCACGCTCGTATCTTTTGCGTATAGATCCGGGCACGGGAATAAAGAAACCGTAGCGCGACGTTAAGCCCGGAAACAGATCCCTTATTCTCCCGGCTCATCCATCGCACAGAGATCGACATGCACAATTCAGAGTTGGGAATCATGATCATTTCATTGATCGGGTTGTTCGGCTTTGCCTCGTTTGCTTTTGAATACTTGAGCGCCCGACGCTCGAAAAAAAACAAACTGCCGTGATTGTCCCAAGCGATAAAAGAGACAGGTGACGCGCATCAACTGTCCCTTTTTCACATCAGCGGGTCGCGACGATGAACAGTCGCGGAAACGGCAACAGCACCGAACCATCGGCCAAGGCCGGATACGCCCGCTCGATAGACACCTGGTATTGCTTCAGATACTGCGCCCGTTCCGCCTCGTCCAGCGGTTCCAGAAACGGCCGCAAGCCACTGCCCTTGAACCACTCAACCACGCCAGACGCGCCGCCCACGAGCGGATGATAGTAGGTGGTGCGCCACACATCGACGCGTGAGCAACAGGCCTTGAGTATCGAGTAATAACCACTGGCATCGGCCATCTCGGTCCGCTGCCCCGCGGCGCCTGCCAGTTTGCCGGCCCATGGACCGTCAGCGGCGACTTCACGCATCAAGCGGTGCGAAGGTTCATTCAGGTTGTCGGGCATCTGGATCGCCAGGCTGCCACCCGGTGCCAATTTACTCACCAGTGAAGGAAACAGCGCCGCGTGATCGGGCAGCCACTGCAACACTGCGTTGGCGAAAATCACATCGAAGGGGCCTGCGTCGTTCCAGGTGTCGATGTCGGCGATATCGAACTGCACCTGTGGCAAGCGCTTGCGTGCGGCCTCGATCATGTCGGTCGAACTGTCCAGGCCGCGGACCGTGGCGCTGGCAAAACGCTCGACCAGCAACTCGGTGGAGTTACCGGGGCCGCAACCGATATCGATGGCCGAACGCACATCCCCGGCGGGGATGGCCGCCAGCAGGTCACGGGCGGGACGGGTGCGTTCATCTTCAAAAGCGACGTACTGTTTGGCGGACCAACTCATTGCGTTCTCCTGTCGGTGCGTTGTCCTCGGGTCGCTACGATACCGCGGCAAGCGCTGCCAAAGGTTTCAGAAAACCACCTTTTCAATCACGTCGAATTTTCCTCCCACCGTCGCTGTCACAAATTCAGGCGTCCTCCCTATAAGGAACACGGTCATGAAGTTCGCAAAAATCGCGCAGAAACTCGCCCTCTGGGCCGGTAGCCCCAAGACGTTCCTGGGGGCGATCACTCTGATTTGTCTGTGGGGGCTGAGCGGGCCGATTTTTCATTTCAACGATACGTGGCAGCTGATTATCAATACCTCGACCACGATCATCACGTTCCTGATGGTGTTCCTGATCCAGAACACACAGAACCGTGACACGGACATTTTGCATTTGAAGGTCGATGAGTTGCTTCGGGTGACGAAAGAGGCGCAGAACGCGATGCTCGGGCTTGAAGCGCTGGACCTCAAGGAGCTGGAGAAGCTGAGAAAGCACTATCGCAGCCTTGGCGAAGGCCTGACCATTGACCTGGACGGCACCGTCGTCCAGGAAAAAGGTCAGCAAAACCTGAAGAATTGCTGATGATCAGCTTCTGGCTTGCAGGGCCTTGGCCATTTGCAGATGATTTTGCAATTTTGGCAGGGTTTCTTCGGCGAACGCCTTGATTTGCGGCACGTCGGTGGTCTGTGCTTCCTGCTGCAACCGTTCGATGGCTTCCTGCGTGGTCTTCACCTGGCTGGCTGCATAGGCCTCATCGAAGGTCGCCCCCTCCATGGCTTGTGGCATCAGGGCTTTGGCCTTTTCGACAATTTCTTCCCGCGGCGCTACCGGCAAATCCAGTTGTCTGGCGATTTTCGCCAGGTGCTGGTTCGCCGTGGTGCGGTCGTTGATGACGACGATGGTGTAGTCCTTGACCTCTTTGGATTCGGACTTCTGGTGTGCCAGGCGACTGGCCTCGATGTCAGCCATGCCTTGGGCCGACGCATCGTCGATGAATTCGGCGGGGGACTGGGCGAAGACGTTGCTGGCAAACAGGCCCAGTAACGTGGCAAAACTGGCATTACATAATCGGGTGGCCATCCGTTTCATGGTCGCGCCCTCCTTTTTCAAATTCAAACGGGAGCTTGCGCCCCCGCTTCTCAATCAAAACCACCTGCATCCATTACTTGGATTTCTGTCCGGGCTTGCGGCCCATGTCGGGTTTCGCAGGTTCTTTATCGACAGTCGTGGTGGTGGTTTTCCCACCCTTGCGACCGGCTTCAGAAGCCTTCGTTCGATCGTTGGCGAAGTTTCCCGAGTTCGAGTTTCTTGAATTAGGCATGATTCTCTTCCTCTTGGTGGTAGTCGCGGCGAGCTGACGCCCGCATAGAATCTGAATTTGCGCGTGCCAAAAGGTTTAGAAAAATGCATGGATAGCACGACGAACGGTGCCCGGTGGTCAGACCATTCGCAGGTGATGCTCACGTTTAGCGCAGTACATCGCCTCGTCGGCATGCCGGAACAACTGCTTCTCTTCGGTGCCGTGATCGGGGTATCGGGCGACGCCGATGCTGGGATGGATGCTCAGGTTGTGCCCGTCCAGACGCAGGGGCCGGGCCAGGACCTGACGGATTTTTCCGACCACGATGTCGGTATCGTCTGCGGCATGAATGCTGTGCAGCAACACCACGAATTCATCGCCGCCAATGCGGGCCACGGTGTCGGTTTCCCGCACGCAGCCCTTGAGCCGGTTGGCCACCGCTTGCAGCAGCATGTCGCCGACCGCATGACCATGGGTGTCATTGACTTGTTTGAAGCGGTCGAGGTCGACGTACAGCAGGGCCATGCGCCCGCCGTCCATGCGGGCCAATTGCAACGACGCCTTGAGGCGGTCGCGCAACAGCTCACGGTTGGGTAACTGGGTCAGTTGGTCGTACTGGGCCATGTGTTGCAGGCGGGCGTGCAACTGCTTGCGCTCGATGGCTGTCGCGACCTGGGCGCAGACATACTGCAGCAGTTCCTTGTCCTGCTCGGTGTAGCGCTCGCCACCCGGAACGCTTTTGACGATCAACGCGCCGATGGTGCCGTTTTGCGAGTTCAGCGGCACACCCAGCCAGCAGGGTGCGTTCCGCCCGGTCATCAGGGCTTCGAAGCCGGCAGGCGGCGTGCACGGGTCCGGGTTCAACAGGATCGGCTGCCCCGTGCGGATCACTTCGGTGCACACCTGCCCGGTCATGGTTCCGGGCAGTTCGGGTTGTGGCTCCTGGTCATCGACGTGATAAGGGAAATTCAACTGCGCACAGTGCTCGTCGTACAGCGCCACGGAAAAATTCAGCGCCGGCAGCCACTCGCCGATGATCATGTGGATGCGCCTGAACAACGCCAGCAGATCCTCCGCCGCGTGGGCTGCTTCGGATATCGCATACAACGCGGCCTGCCGGGATTCGGCCTGCTTGCGCTCAGTGATGTCGCGGGCCACGGCAATGCGTAACTGGTCGACCTCGGACCAACGTGCCGACCAGAGGATGTGCACCACACGGCCATCCTTGCGCAGGTAGCGGTTTTCGAAGTTGAGCTTGGGCTCGCCGCCCATGATTTCCCGGGCGGCATCGAGGGTACGCATGCGATCTGCGGGGTGCACCATGTCGATCATCAGCTGACCGATCATTTCATCGGCGCTGTAGCCGAAAATGCGCTCGCACGCCGCACTGACAAAGACGAAGCGGCCCTGCTTGTCCACCGCACAAACGGCGTCCAGCAACAGATCGATATAGCTCGCCAGTGGCGCGGAATTACGGTTTTCCATGGTTCAGCGTGGGTGTCCCGATAATGCAGCGCTCATCAATCATCCCTGCCCGGTCGGCCTTGCTTCCCTGTCATCACTTTCAAGCCTTGTTCGGCATCAGCCCCGGCAACGCATGGACCAGCGCGTTGATGGCAAAGCCGATGAACATTACCCCGCACAACCGGGTGATCGCCAGTTCATGACGTTGATACAAGGTGCGCACCCGCCGTGCCCCAACGATGCCGATGAGAATAGCGTAGGCAAGCAATCCACCGACGAAGCTCAGGCCGATCAGTGCCGGCAGCATTGACCAATTGAGCAGTTCCGCGCGGCTCGACAACAGCGCCGTGAATGTCGCCACCGCCACCGGATAAGCCTTGGGATTGGTCAGGCCGAACAGAATGCCATGCCAGAACGGCTGCCGCGCCGGGCCCTGTGGCGAATCGCCATTGCTGCGCCGGGCACGCACCGCACGCCAGCCGAGCCAGAACAGGTACAGGCCACTGAGCACCCCCAGCACGTCGAACGCGGTGCTGCCGATCTCCCGCGCACCGACAATCGCGATCAACGCCGTGCTGCACCACACCACATCGCCGAGCAAATGCCCGCACAGAAACCCCGCCCCGGCCCGTCGCCCATGGGCCGCGCCAATGCCGAACACCGCCAGCACGCCCGGTCCCGGGGTGATGCCGTAGATAAAACCCGAGGCAAGCACGGCCATTAGTAGCGATGGGGTCATGGGAAGTCCTTGTGTACTGCTGGGTGAATGGTGGCCAGTCTATATCAGGTCCCGCAACATCGACTTACAGATCTTCGAAGAACTTCATCCCCGCATACGGCCGCTGCCGGCAGGCCGTCAGGCGCGACGCCAGATCACCCACATGGGCTTCCAGCTTGTGGCCATCCGGGTCGAGGAAGTAGAACGATGCGCCCTCACTGCGGTTGTCGCGCCACTCCTGCACCCCGGCGGATCGCAGGTGCTCGACGAAACGCGGAAAATCCGCCGCATCGAGGCTGAAAGCGTAATGGGTGTAGTCGGCGGCGGGATCGGGATCGCGTTGCGGGTCGAAGGAGAGGCACAACCACAACCCCGGCAGCGACAGGTAGGCGCCGGTATCCCAGGTGGCTTCGAGGTGCAGTTGCAGGAGGTTCCGGTAGAACGCCACGCTGCGGTTCAGGTCGGTGACGGCGAAGGTCAGGTGGTTGAGGCCTGTGAGCATGGGATAAAAGACCTTTGAGGTTTCAGGTGCGACGCAGGTTTCACCTAGGGGCTGGCAACGAAAAACGTCTAGATCTGCACGCGGCAGATGGAAGGGCTCAACACTACCGCAAGTTTTGTTACGACAGACGAACGGGGCGGCCTCCCCCCTGCATGACACTGTAGTATGTTGTATTACAAACCACTACATCGAGACCGCCATGTCCACCATGTCCTTGCGCCTGCCAGACGAAATCGCCGATACCCTCGCCAGTCTTGCCAAGGCCACTGGCCGCAGCAAGTCGTTCCTCGCAGTCGATGCCTTGCGCGAATATCTCGCGAGGGAAGCATGGCAAATCGAAGAAATTCAGAAAGCGCTGAAAGAAGCCGATGCCGGCGACTTCGCCTCGTCAGACGAGGTCAGTGCGATTGCTGATAAGTGGGTAAGCAATGCGCGTTGAGTGGCTGCGTACTGCACTCAAGAACCTTGATGAAGAAGCCGCTTACATTGCGATAGAGAACCCAAAGGCAGCCGCAGATTTCGTACAAGCCATTCTCGCCAGTGTCGATCACCTTGTGCGCTTTCCGGCGACAGGCCGGGAAGGTCGATTGCCCGGTACTCGTGAATGGATTTTGCCCGATCGCCCCTATCTGATTCCGTATCGAGTTCGCCAAGGTCGTCTGCAAGTGCTCAGGGTCTTCCACACTCGACGCCTTCCCCCCATCCATTGGTGATTCCAGCGAATCGTCACCCCCGAAAATAAACCCCGTCTACACCTGCACCCATCCGCTCATTCAGCCAGTTCAACGCTTGGTCTGCGCCCCGCCGTTTATGCCACGCCAACACAAAGGTGAACGACGGAATATCAAAGGGTGGCGGCACGACGATCAACGACTGCTCATCGATTTCGCGCAAGCCGCGCGAGGCGACGGTGAGGATCAGGTCGGTACCGCTGATGCATTCCGGGGCCACGCTCCAGTGCGGCAGGCTGACAGCCACACGCCGACGCTCGCGCATTGCGGTCAACGCGCGCTCGATTTCCGGGGTGCCGCTGCCGCGCATTTCCAGCAGCACATGGGGTCGAGCCAGGTAGGTGGGCAGGTCGAGCACACCGTCGGCGGGCAGGCTTTTGCGGTCCACCAGGCAGGCGTAGTGCTCTTCGAACAGCGGCGTGCTGCGCAATTCATTGGGCATTTCCGGGAACACACCCATAGCGATGTCAATATCACCGTTGAGCACGCCGTCGAGCATGCTTTCGCGGCTGCCATGGCTGATTTGCAGGTCGATACCCGGCGCTTCGCGGCGCAAGGTCCGGATCAGTCCCGGCAGGACAATGGCGGCGCCATAGTCGGACATCGCCAGGCGGAAGATGCGCCTGGCGGTAGCCGGATCAAACGCGTTCGGCGCCAGCAGCGCTTGCACCTGGGCCAGGGCTTCGGCCAGCGGTGCCACCAGTTCCAGCGCTCGCGGGGTCGGAACAAGGCCGGCTCCGGCGCGCACCAGCAGCGGATCGCCAAGCAGGTCGCGCAATCGCGCCAGCGCATGACTGACCGCGGGCTGGCTCAAATGCAAACGCTCGGCAGCGCGGGTTACGTGTTGCTCGGTGAGCAAGGCGTCGAGGATCACCAGCAGGTTGAGGTCGATGCGTCGAAGATCATTCATCTGCTGCATGTTCTGGATAACAAAACGGAATTTAAATCTGCGCGACGAATACTCTAGAGTCCAGCAAAACCTGTGGGAGAACGATCATGAGTACATTGCACTGGGCCGCTCTGGTGGTGCTGGCAATGATTGCCGGGGCGGTGGTGCCGTTTCAGAGCGCGATCAACGTCAACCTCGGGCGCGGGTTGGGCCATCCGTTATGGGCGACGCTCGCCTCGTTGCTGGTGAGCGTTATCGTGCTGTTGCCGATCGTCGTTGCGCTGCGCTTGCCGTTGCCATCACAGGCCTTTATCGGCAAGGCGCCGCTGTGGATGTGGGCGGGGGGCGCTTTTGGAGTGTGCTTCATTTCCCTGGCATTGGTGCTGCTGCCCAGGCTCGGTGCCGCGGGGTTCATGGCATTGGCGCTGGCGGGGCAAGTGGTGGCGTCGTTGTTGCTGGATCACTTCGGCTGGTTTGGCCTGGTGGAGCGGCAGGTCACCTTGCCCAAGGTGTTCGGGGTGGTGCTGTTGATGGGCGGCGTGGTGTTGATTCAGTTCAGTGACACTGTGCAAAAAGCGATGACAGCGACGTCTTGAAGATCAAAAGATCGCAGCCTCCGGCAGCTCCTGCGGGGATGCGTGGTCCGGGCAGGTGCTGCCGAAGACTGCGATCTTTTAAAACTTGTCGAGTGTGCGCAACTTCTGCGGCAACCCCCACAGCAACAGCGCCACCGCGATCAGTGCACAGACACCAATGACATACAGCGCCGGCGTGGTGCTGCCGGTCAGGTCCTTGATCCGGCCGACCATCACCGGGCTGACGATGCCGCCGAACTGGCCCAGGGTGTTGATCACCGCAATCCCGCCCGCCGCGCCCGCGCCGGCACCGGCCAGCAGTTTCGGCGGCAGGGTCCAGAAGCTCGGGATGGAGGCGATGATCCCGGCACCTAGCAGGCCCAGCGCGACGATCAGGAAGGTCGTGTGGCTGGCGAAGATCCCGGCACAGAAGAACCCGACCGCACCGACGCCCACCAGACCGGCAACATACTTGCGCCGCTCGCCGGAAGCATCGGACAGGCGCCCGATCACCACCATGCTGATGGCGCCGCAGATGTACGGGATGGCGGTCAGCAGGCCGATCATCACCGGACTTTCGGTGCCGGCGCTGCGGATCAGTTGCGGCGCCCAGAAATTCAGGCCGTAGGACGCCACCTGGATCAGGAAGTAGATCAGCCCCAGTGTCAGGAAACCCGGAATCCGCAGCGCGGCGAGCAGCGAGCCACCGCTCTTGTGCGGCTCATGCTGGGCGATGCGGCTGGCCAGCAAGGTCTTCTCCGAAGGCGTCAGCCAATGGGCATCTTCGATGCGGTCCTTGAGCAGGGTCAGCACCAGCAATCCGAGGCCGATGCACGGCACGCCGCCGAGCAGGAACAACCAGTGCCAGCCGCGCATATCCAGAAAGCCGTCGAGGTGTTGCAGCACCAGTCCCGAGAACGGCGCGCCCACCAGGCCGGCGAACGCCGACGACAGGAACAGCATCGAGGTGATGCGTCCACGATAGTGCTGCGGGAACCACAGGGTCAGGTAATACAGTACGCCTGGGGCAAAACCCGCCTCCATCGCGCCGATCACGAAGCGCAGCACGTAGAACTGCCATTCGCTGTTGACGAACACCATGGCCGCCGTGGCCAGGCCCCAGGACATCATGATCCGGGCGATCCAGCGCCGGGCGCCGACCTTGTACAGCATCATGTTGCTCGGCACTTCGAAAATCACGTAACCGACCACGAATAATCCGGCGCCGAGGCCGTACGCGGTGTCGCTCAGGCTCAGGTCGGCCTGCAGTTGAAACTTGGCGAAACTGATGTTGATGCGGTCGAAAAAAGCGAACAGGTAGCAGACCATGATCAGCGGCATCAGGCGCCAGGCGACTTTGCTGACCAGGGCTTTTTCGGTGTCGTGGCTAACGGACGGGCTCGCGCTCGCCTCCAGTGCATTCAGGCTCATTGCGGTTCTCCAGGCGGACTTCCCGTGGGTGTCCGATTGTTTTTGTTGTCTGGTTGAGTAGCTCAGCGAAAGTGCTTTTACTGTGGGAGCGAGCTTGCTCGCGATTGCGTCGGGTCAGCCAACATTGATGTTGACTGTGACTCAGTCATCGCGAGCAAGCTCGCTCCCACAGGGGGTCGTGGTGGATCAGGAGGGGATTGGATGCAGGTCACAATTGCGCCCGGCCTTGGCCAGTTGCCCCGGTACTTCGTGGCCGAGCAGCGCCGGCAGTCCTCGGGACAGTTTCAGCAGCAGCGGCAGATCGATACCGGTGTGAATGCCGACTTCATCACACAGGTTCACCAGGTCTTCTGTACAGATGTTGCCCGACGCTCCCGGTGCAAACGGGCAGCCGCCGAGGCCGCCCAATGCGGCGTCGAAACGTCGGGCACCGGCCTCGTAGGCGGCCAGCACATTGCACAGACCGAGGCCACGGGTGTTGTGGAAATGCAGGGTCAAATCTGCCGGCGCCACCCGCTGCAGCACCCGGCGCACCAGTCGCTCGACCTGGCGCGGATTGGCCATGCCCGTGGTGTCGGCGAGGGTGATGCCCCGGATGCCGAGCTCCTGATAGGCCTCGACGATTTGCACGACGCGGTCCTCATCGATCTTGCCCTCGAACGGGCAGCCGAAGGTGGTGGCGATGCTGCCATTGAGACGCACCGGGCTTTGGCCAACGAATCGCACGATCTCGCCGAACGCTGCCAATGAATCTTCACAACGCATGCGCATGTTCGCCAGGTTGTGGGTCTGGCTGGCGGACATCACCAGGTTCAGCTCATCGGCACTGCACGCCAGCGCCCGTTGCGCCCCCTTGAGGTTGGGGATCAAGGCGACGTAGATCACCCCCTGCTGCCGGGTAATGCCCTTGAACACCAGCTCGCCATCGCGCAGCGCAGGAATGGCCTTGGGCGACACGAACGAACCGGCTTCGATGCGGCTGAATCCGGCCAGCGACAATTGATCGATCAGGGCAATTTTGTCGTGGGTTTCAACCCAGGTCGGCTCGATTTGCAAACCGTCGCGTGGGGACACTTCCTGCACGATCAGGCTGTCGGAATAATCGGTGATCATTGCACCACTCCTTCGACTTTCAGGCGTTCGATGTCCATCGCGGTGAGGCCCAACTGCGCGAGGATGTCGTCGGTGTGCTGGCCCAGCCCGGGGCCGGACCAGTTCACGCCGCCGGGTGTCTCGGAGAGTTTCGGCACGATGCCCGGCATTTTTACCGTGGCGCCTCCGGGAAGTTCGGCATTGAGCAGCATGTCCCGCGCCTGATAGTGCGGATCGGCGACGATGTCGGCCACCGAGTAGATGCGCCCGGCCGGGACTTCGGCAGCTTCCAGCGCGGCCAGCACCTCGCCGATGGGCAGGCTGCTGGTCCAGTGCGTGATGGCGGCGTCGAGCAGGTTGCTTTTGGCGGCACGCCCGTCGTTGTGGGCGAATTCCGGCGCCTCGGCCAGATCCGGGCGGCCGATGGTGTGCATCAGGCGCTTGTAGATCGGATCGCTGTTGCCGGCAATCACCACATAGGCGCCGTCGGCGGTCAAATAGGTGTTGGATGGCGCGATCCCCGGCAAGGCGCCGCCGCTGCGTTCACGCACATGGCCGAGCATGTCGTATTCCGGCACCAGGCTTTCCATGACGTTGAACACGCTTTCGGCCAGGGACACATCGACGATCTGCCCGCCGCCCTGCCCGGTCTTGACCCGCAGCAATGACATCAGCGCACCGATCACCGCATGCAGCGAAGCCAGGGAATCGCCGAGGCTCACGCCGACCCGCGCCGGCGGCGAACCGGGGGTGCCGGTGGTGTAGCGAATCCCGCCCATGGCCTCGCCTATGGCACCGAAACCCGGACGATCGCGGTACGGCCCGGTCTGGCCGTAACCGGAAATCCGCACCAGGGTCAGGTTGGGGTTGAGGGCGTGCAACACGTCCCAGCCAAGGCCGAGTTTCTCCAGGGCGCCGGGGCGCAGGTTTTCGATCAGCACATCGGCGCTGGTTGCCAATTGCTTGACCAGTTCGATGCCTTCGGGGGATTTGAGGTTCAGCGCCAGGGACTTCTTGTTGCGCGATTGCAGGTACCACCACAGCGAGGTGCCTTCATGCAGCTTGCGCCATTTGCGCAGGGGATCGCCCTGCCCCATGGCTTCGATCTTGATCACCTCGGCGCCGAACTCGGCCAGCATGCGCGCGGCGAACGGCGCAGCGATCAGCGTGCCGATCTCGATCACCTTGATTGCACTCAGGGGGGCAGTCATCGCGGGGTACCTCTTGTTCTTGGAATATGAGCCAAGGCTAGAGGACTGATGCCTGATGAATCCAACCTTCAGTTGGCAACGGGCGTTCGCGAAACGCGAACGCCTGACGATTCCTCACCCGTAGGAGCTGCCGCAGGCTGCGATCTTTTGACTTTGTTTTGTAGAAGCAAGATCAAAAGATCGCAGCCTGCGGCAGCTCCTACAGGGAGGCTTCCATTGGGGAATCAATTTTCCCACGCAAATGCTCAAACAACATCCGGCTCACCGGCGACAGCAGCGCCTCATCGCGCACCACCAGAATCAGCGCCCGATCGGACCATTCGTCCGTCAACGGCACCGCGTGCAAACCCAGCGCCCGGCCGAATAATTCATAGGCCCGCTGCGGAAGGATGCCGATCCCCATGTTGGCCTGGACCATGCGGCACATGGCATCGAACCCCGGCACATGAATGCGCACCCGCAACACCTTGCCGGCTTCGCGGGCCGCTGCATGGGTACGCATGTTGATCGAACTGGCGGCATGCAGCCCAACGTAATCGCTGCCCAGCGTATCGGCGAACGCCACGCTCGAGCGGTTCGCCAAGGGATGGTGCGGCGGCATCAGCACCACCAGTTTGTCCTGGCGATACAGCACGCTGTGCAGCCCCTTGATGTCACTGTCGATGGAACAGATGCCAAGGTCGGCCACCCCGTCGAGCACGCCCTGAATCACCCCGGCGCTGGGGCGTTCTTCGAGGTCGGTCTTGACCTGTGGGTGACGCTCGGAAAAATCCCGCAGGTCCTCGGGTAAAAACTGAATGATCGCCGACAGGTTGGCGAGCATCCGCACATAACCGCGCACCCCGTGGCTGTGCTCGCCCAGTTCGAGGCCCATTTTCTCGACGTTGAACAGCATCTGCCGGGCATGGTGCAGCAGGGTTTCACCCGCCGGTGTCAGGGACATGCCCTTGGCCTGGCGCACGAACAGGCTGATGCCCAGCGCCTCCTCCAGCTCCATCAGGCGCTTGCTCGCCGCCGAGACGGCAATCGCTTCACGCGATGCGGCACGGGTCAGTGTGCCCTCTTCATGGACGGCGACGAACAGTTGCAGAGTGATCAGGTCGAGACGGCGGATCAGGCTTTTTTGCAGCATCGGGTACTCGGCGAATTCGGCTCGGGCGAAGTCGCAGCATAACGTTCTTCGCCCGCGTCGTGCCGTGGTCGGGCAGCCGGTCGTGATAAAGTCGCCGCCCAAAGACCTTTTGCCGTGAGACGAAGACCGCAATGACCGATTTCCAGGATGTCGATGCCCAACTAGAAGACTGGAACGTCTTGCGCAGCACCGCTTCGTTCAGTGGTTTGCTGGTGGGCAACGGTGCCAGTCGCGCGGTATGGGACGATTTCGGCTACGAGTCGCTGTTCGAAAATGCCCGCACCGTTGAAGAAAAACCCCTGAGCCCGTCCGAGCTGAGCGTGTTCGACGCGATGCAGACCCGCAGTTTCGAGCAGGTACTGAGCGCGTTGAAAACCACCAGCCGGGTCAACAAGGCCCTGGCCGTCAGCTCCGCCGCCCCGCGCAATCGCTATTACGCGATCAAGGAAGCGCTGATCAACACCGTGCATGCGGTGCATATCCCGTGGCGGCTGGTGGTGCCTTCGACGCTGGCGACGATCAATCAGGAACTGGCCAGCTACCGCACGGTGTTCACCACCAATTACGACCTGATCAACTACTGGGCGGTGCAACACCAGCCCGAGGCGATCACCGATCTGTTCCAGGGGGCCGAACCCGCTTTCGACCTGAGCGACACGGCCACCGACAAAACCCGCTTGCTGTACCTGCACGGCGGTCTGCACCTGGTGCGCAACCAGGACGGCACGGCGCGCAAGCTGATGTCGACCGAGGGCACGTTGCTGGGCAACTTCGCGATCAACAACACGATCAAGACCCTCGACGACGTGCCGCTGTTCGTCAACGAAGGGCCGAGTACGGACAAGCTCAAGACCATCCGCAGTTCGGACTATCTGTCGTTCTGCTACGAGCAATTGCTCGGTCACGACCAGGCGCTGTGCATCTTCGGCCATGCGCTGGGGGAGCAGGACAGCCACATCATCCACGCCTTGCGCCTGGCGAAACCGCAGGTACTGGCGATCTCGATTTACCCGCGCAGCAAGGCTTTCATCCAGCACCAGAAGCGGCATTACGCGAAAGTGTTTGAGGGGACGGGGGTTGAGTTGCGGTTTTTTGATTCCAAGAGCCATGCGTTGGGTGGCCCCAAGCTATCGGTTCCAGTCGAAGTTTAGTACTGACCGATCTGACGCTTTCGCGAGCAAGCCCGCTCCCACATGGGATCTGTGTCATTCACAAATCCCATGTGGGAGCGGGCTTGCTCGCGAAGCTTTTACAGTCAACTCATTCCTCGGTGCTATGCACCACCACCAGCAACTGCGCCTGTACCTCACCCACCGAACGAATCCGGTGCGGTTTTTGCGCATTGAAGTGCAGCGCATCCCCACGATCGAGCAGCACGCGCTCGTTCATGAAGTCCACTTCCACCCGCCCCTCGTGGACGAACAGAAACTCCTCGCCCAGGTGCTCCTTGAAGGTTTTGTCGGTGAACTCCGCCGGCGGGTAAATGATGAACGGCAGCAGGCTGCGTTCACTGACCTGATGGGCCAGCACCGCGTAACCCGGATTGTTGCCACTGGCCCCCAGAGGTTGCCGTTCGTGGCTGCGCACCAGACTGTAGCTGTCGAGGCTGGCGTTGTCTTCAGAGAACAACTCCTCGACCTTCACGTTCAGCGCCTTGGCCAGTTTCAACGCCGCCGCAATCGAGGGTGTGTTCAACCCGCGCTCGACTTTCGACAGGTAACTCTTGGTCATGCCGGATTGTTCGGCCAGCGCTTCCAAGGTCACACCAAGTTTTTTTCTTAGTAATTTCAAACGGATAGACATGTGGAGCAATTAATCCATCAAGGAGGCAACGATTTGTCCTTGCCAATGACACAAAGTGTCATATAGGCTCTTTAGTGTCATTTGCGCTCGCCGACGACTTTGCGAGGAACCGGTGAGCGGCAAACCCGACGTCCATTGAATCACCCAAAGGACACCGATATGGCCAAGACATTAGCACTGCCCAAAGAGCAACTGGTCAAGCACGCGCTGAGCCAAATGCAAAATACCCTGGCGGATAATACGTGGACCGCCCGGCAAAAGCTGGCCCTGACCTGCCGCATTCTGTTCGAGCACGGTCACGATTCCGGTCTAGCCGGGCAAATCACCGCCCGTGGCCCGCAGTCCGGCACTTACTACACTCAACAACTGGGCCTGGGTTTCGACGAAATCACCGCAGGCAACCTGCTGCTGGTCAACGAAGACCTGGAGGTGCTTGAAGGCCACGGCATGCCCAACCCGGCCAATCGTTTTCACAGTTGGGTATACCGCGCCCGCCCGGACGTGAACTGCATCATCCACACCCATCCGACCCACGTTGCCGCCTTGTCGATGCTGGAAGTACCGTTGCAGGTTTCCCACATGGACCTCTGCCCGCTCTATGACGATTGCGCGTTTCTCGAAGGCTGGCCGGGTGTGCCGGTGGGCAACGAGGAAGGCGAGTTGATTGCCGGGGCACTGGGCGACAAACGGGCGATCCTGCTTTCTCACCACGGCCAATTGTCCACCGGCAACACCATCGAGGAAGCCTGTGTCATCGCGCAGTTGATCGAACGCGCCGCGAAGCTGCAACTGTTGGCGATGAGCGCCGGAACCATCAAGCCGATCATCCCCGCGCTGGGCCGCGAAGCCCATGACTGGATCGCCCGGCCGAAACGCCACGCCGCCGCTTTCAACTACTACGCCCGGCAGAGCCTGCGCCAACACGCCGATTGCCTGAACTGAACCCAGACCTTTTTGAACGGAGAGACACCATGTCCACCGCCAACATTCACGGCATCATCGGCTACACCATCACCCCCTTCTCCGCCCATGGCGAAGTCGTTGACCTGGACGCCCTCGGGCGCTCCATCGACCGCCTGATCGAAGGCGGCGTGCACGCCATCGCCCCGCTGGGCAGCACCGGTGAAGGTGCCTACCTGAGCGACGCGGAGTGGGATCAGGTCAGCGAATTCAGTATCAGGCACGTGGCCAAACGCGTGCCGACCGTCGTCAGCGTGTCCGACCTGACCACCGCCAAAGCGGTACGTCGCGCGCGCTTCGCCGAAGCCCATGGCGCCGATGTGGTGATGGTGCTGCCCGCGTCCTACTGGAAACTCAGTGAAGCGGAAATCCTTGCCCATTACCGCGCCATCGGCGACAGCATCGGCGTGCCGATCATGCTCTACAACAACCCGGCCACCAGCGGCACCGACATGTCGGTGGACCTGATCCTGCGCATCGTCAAGGCCGTGGAAAACGTAACCATGGTCAAGGAGAGCACCGGCGACATCCAGCGCATGCATCAACTGCAACGTCTCGGCGACGGCCAGGTGCCGTTCTACAACGGCTGCAATCCGTTGGCCCTGGAGGCCTTTGCCGCTGGCGCGAAAGGCTGGTGCACCGCCGCGCCGAACCTGATCCCGCAACTCAACCTGGATTTGTATGAAGCGGTGCTGGCCAATGATTTGGCCAAGGCCCGGGAGCTGTTCTACCGCCAGTTGCCGCTGCTGGATTTCATCCTCAAGGGTGGCTTGCCGGCGACGATCAAGGCGGGTTTGCGGGCAACGGGTCTGGAGGTGGGGGATCCACGGTTGCCTGTGTTCCCGTTGGGTGAGGCGGGTCGTGAACAGCTGCAAGGGTTGCTGAAAGCCCTGCGCTGATTCTCAGCCACACACAAAACCAAAAAATGTGGGAGCGGGCTTGCTCGCGAAGAGGCCGTCACATTCAGCATATTTATTGAATGTTGCACCGTCTTCGCGAGCAAGCCCGCTCCCACAGGGGATGTGCGTTGATCTCAAAGCACCGGCAGCGTCTTGTCCTTGACCACCTTGGTCGGGCCGTTGGCCTTCACGCTGGCGATACCTTTCTCCATGGCGGCGTCGGAGGAATAGGTTTCGCTGCTGCCGATGATCTCGTGGTTACCCGCCTTGAGGTTGAAATACGGGTGGCCGTCCTTGGTGGTTTTCTTCTCGTAGCGCTCATCCAGCGGGCTGTTGGCCTGGACCGAGGCGATGCCTTTGTCGGCGGCGGCGTGGGTGGTGTACAGCTCGCTGGTCAGAATGGTCTCGGCGTTGGCCGCCTTGAGGACGAACCTGAACTGGCCATTGCTGCTTTTGCTCACTTCATACCATCCGGACATGCTGTTTCTCCTTGGCGATTGAGAGGTTGCGCGCTTCACAGTAAAGACCAGCCAGGTGTTTCTGTCGCCTGTACCGGCCCCATCGCGGGCAAGCCCGCTCCCACAGTGTTCAAGGTGAAACACAGATTGTGTGAACACCAACAATCCCTGTGGGAGCGGGCTTGCCCGCGGTGGGGGCGATGCGGTCGCTGCTACTTCATCACCGTGCGCACCACCGACAACTCCGGCGCCTGCGTCCGCCGCTGGCTCAGATACCGCGTACAGCTCACCCGCAGGAACGAAGCAAAATTGACCACCTCGCCGCGATAGTCCATCACCTCTTCATACAGCTTGGCGATCAACTGATTGGTGGTCATGCCGTCGACCTCGGCGATTTCGCTGAGGATGTCCCAGAACTGATTCTCCAGGCGCAGGGTGGTGACCACCCCGCAGATGCGCAGCGAGCGGGAGCGCGATTCGTAAAGAATCGGGTCGGCTTTGACGTACAGCTCGCACATGGACATGTACCTCGTTACAGCGTGATTTTGGTACCCAGCAACCCCAGGAAACCGGACAGCCAGTTCGGGTGCGCAGGCCAGGCCGGCGCCGTGGCCAGATTGCCCTGAACATGGCCGTCCGTCACCGGGATGTCGATATAGGTACCGCCCGCCAGGCGCACTTCCGGAGCGCAGGCCGGATAAGCGCTGCATTCGCGGCCTTCGAGAATACCCGCTGCCGCCAGCAACTGCGCGCCATGGCACACGGCGGCGATCGGCTTGCCGGCCTGGTCGAATGCGCGCACCAGCTCCAGGACCTTTTCGTTCAGGCGCAGATACTCCGGCGCACGGCCACCCGGAATCAGCACCGCGTCATAATCGGCAGCGTTGACCTTGGCGAAGTCGAAGTTGAGGGCAAACAGGTGACCGGGCTTTTCGCTGTAGGTCTGGTCGCCCTCAAAGTCATGGATCGCCGTGCGCACGGTCTGGCCGGCGGTTTTGTCCGGGCAAACGGCGTGCACCGTGTGGCCGACCATCAGCAATGCCTGGAACGGCACCATCACCTCATAGTCTTCGACGTAATCACCAACCAGCATCAGAATTTTTTTCGCAGCCATGGGGAGAACTCCTCTGGAAGTGGGCGTGCAGGAGTATTCAAGGTAGTCCTTATCCGGTGGGCCGGGTAACAACCGGCTACTACGAACACATACAACCCCGTAGGAGCTGCCGCAGGCTGCGATCTTTTGATCTTGATCTTGATCTTGATCTTCAGTGATCTGTTTAGCTGCGAATTGAAAAGCAAGATCAAAAGATCGCAGCCTTCGGCAGCTCCTACGCGGTGCTCGCATTACTCGCAAACTGTACGGATAACTCTGCACCTAGCTGTAACAGCGCGAAAGCGAGCATTTATGGCTAGATGAGGGCACCTCCCATCACCCACGATTCTGGTTGCCATCATGTCCTCGCGCGAAAACACCGGCATGGCCCTGGGCCTGCTCGGCGTTGTGATCTTCAGCCTCACCCTGCCCTTCACGCGGATCGTCGTGCAGGAACTCCACCCGCTGCTCAACGGCCTGGGCCGGGCACTGTTTGCGGCGGTTCCGGCGGCATTGCTGTTGCTCTGGCGCCGGGAAAAATGGCCGACCTGGAAGCAGGTCAAAGGCCTGACGCTGGTGATGGCCGGGGTGATCCTCGGTTTCCCGGTGTTGTCGGCCTGGGCCATGCAAACCTTGCCGGCATCCCACGGTGCGCTGGTCAACGGTTTGCAGCCGTTGTGCGTGGCGCTGTACGCCGCGTGGTTGTCCCATGAACGGCCTTCGAAAGCGTTCTGGGCCTGCGCCGCATTGGGCAGTGCGCTGGTGCTCGGTTATGCGCTGATCAGCGGTGCCGGCAGCATTCAGGCCGGTGACCTGCTGATGCTTGGCGCCATTGCCGTGGGCGGGCTGGGCTACGCCGAGGGAGGCCGACTGGCCAGGGAGATGGGCGGCTGGCAGGTGATCTGCTGGGCGCTGGTACTGTCGACGCCGCTGTTGATCGGCCCGGTGGTGTATCTGGCACTGCAACACCAGGGCGGGATTTCCGCCAGGACCTGGTGGGCCTTCGGTTATGTCTCGCTGTTTTCGCAGTTCATCGGCTTCTTCGCCTGGTACGCCGGCCTGGCCATGGGCGGCATTGCCCGGGTCAGCCAGATTCAGTTGCTGCAGATCTTCTTCACCATCGCCTTCTCGGCGTTGTTCTTCGGTGAACATGTGGAGCCGATCACCTGGCTGTTTGCCGGTGGGGTGATTGTGACAGTGATGCTGGGGCGCAAGACAGCAGTCATGCCGGCACGTGTCGCCACGACATAAGGCAAGATCAAAGGATCGCAGCCTGCGGCAGCTCCTACACCGATCAATGTAGGAGCTGCCGCAGGCTGCGATCTTTTTGGATCAGCTCAAATAACCGTCAGCGCGCAGCAACGTTTCCAGGCAATGCTCGCTGATGTGGTAGAAATCCTTCAGCTCCTGAATCTTCGCCAATAGCTGCGCCGGTTCCACCGGCTCGGCGCGCTTGACTGCCAGGATCATCTTGTTCTTGTTGGTGTGGTCCAGCGAGATGAACTCGAACACCTTGGTCTCGTAGCCGCAGGCCTCCAGGAACAACGCGCGCAAACTGTCGGTGACCATCTCCGCCTGCTGGCCCAGGTGCAAGCCGTATTGCAGCATCGGCTTGAGCAGCGCCGGACTCTGGATTTGCAGGCGGATCTGTTTGTGGCAGCACGGCGAGCACATGATGATCGACGCGCCGGAACGGATACCGGTGTGGATCGCATAGTCGGTGGCGATATCGCAGGCATGCAGGGCGATCATCACGTCCAGCTCGCTCGGTGCCACGCTGCGCACGTCACCGCACTTGAACACCAGGCCAGGGTGTTCAAGCCTGGCGGCTGCGGTGTTGCACAGGGTAACCATGTCTTCACGCAGCTCGACGCCGGTCACCTCGCCTTCGGCCTTCAAGGTGTTGCGCAGGTAATCGTGGATGGCGAAGGTCAGGTAACCCTTACCCGAACCGAAGTCCGCCACGCGCACCGGTTTGTCCAGCGCCAGGGGTGACGAGGTCAGTGCATGGCTGAACACTTCGATGAACTTGTTGATCTGCTTCCACTTGCGCGACATCGCCGGGATCAGTTCATGCTGCTTGTTGGTTACGCCAAGGTCGGCGAGAAACGGCCGGCTCAGGTCAAGAAAACGGTTTTTCTCACGGTTGTGCTCGGCCGATGGCACTTCGCGCAATTGTTGAGGTTTGCTCTTGAACAGCGATGACTTGCCCTTTTTGCTGTATTCGAGCTGGGCTTCGTCGGTCAACGACAACAAATGCGCATTTTTGAACGACGCCGGCAACAACCCGGCAATGCTCGTCACGCCTTCGGCCAGCGGCAGGTTCTTGGTGATATCGCGGGTCTTGTAGCGGTAGACGAAAGACAGGCAAGGCTGCGCCTTGACCGTCACCGGCTTGATGATGATCCGCTGCAGGTCCGTTTCATCGCCCACGTACTTGGCCAGCACCAGTTTGATGAACGCATTGTGCTCGAGGCTGGCTTGCAGCAGTTCGATGAACTGGGCGTGATGATCCGGCGCGAGGCTGGCGGGAGTGGCGGTGACAGACATGGAAAAACGGCCTCAGGCAATGCAAAGCGGAGAATGCCGGTATTTTAAGGGGGACGAGGACTTTGGGCACGGGGTTATTTTGTGGCAGGTCCCAGTCACGCAGCCCAGGACCTCGATACAAGCGTTGAAGCCTCAGGGTTCCACCAGGCGAAGCTTGCGATTGTTCGGTGAATTGATGATGTGTTTGACGATCAGTCCCACTGGCACCGCCCAGGTCAGGCCATTGGCAGGGTCAGTCACCACGGCGACCGTTTCGGAACTTGCATCGATGTCCAGGCGCCGACGGTCGTTGCACGACTTGAGTACGCCATAGGCACGGCTAACCAACCTTTCCGCCAGGAACATCGGTACATCCATATTCTGCAGATGCTTCACCGCGCGACAAAACAGGACTTGATCATCGATCCCCCCTTCACTTTCATGACGCCCCAGAAACGCCTGGGCAACAGCCAATAGCTCCTCATTCAGACCTGCATTTTCATCGATGACCTTCATGCTCACGTCTCCTGCGACACTTCTGCCGTGTCAGGACTGACGGCAACAGGCCGGGAGGCCCGGCGCAAATCGGGTCCGGCGCAAGGCAGGCGTACGGCCGGATTGGGCATGCCACTGGGCGAAAGCTCATGAGTCATTTCAAATTCGGCACGTACGGACCAACCGCAAGCTTCCGACGTACATTGCAGATACGCCACCCGCAGGAAAATATGTCGGCCTTCGCTGGTGCGGATGCGCATCCGGCTCAAGCAGTGCGGGCACACCATTTTATAAGTACTCATGCTTGAATCCCGAGGGTCATTGGGTGGCAATCAACCTGATCAAACGCAATACTGCTTGAGGCGTTCATCGCGGCGCTCCGGGCTTGCGAACAGTGTCTGCCAGGCATAAGGAACTGCTTCGGGCAGACGCGTAATGGGGTCGAGCCATGCTCGTAGGAAATCACCCTGATACCATTAGGAAGTTTCGACATCGTATTCTTCTGACTCATCTTTGATGATTGATTACTTACAAGAAAAAAAGTACTCATTACGCATAAATTAGGCACTCAAAAAGCATATGTCAAAAGGAAGAGGCTCAAATTGCGTAGCAAAAAATCACAAGCTGTTCTGGCTCGTCTAAAGCAAGTTACCGGCACAAAAACCGATGCTTCTTTATCTTCCGCGCTACAGATCAGCCCACAAACCCTTAGTAGCTGGCGAGGCCGCGACAGCACACCTTACTCATTATGCGTAGAAATCGCACAAACCCGGGGCATATCCCTTGACTGGCTGTTGCTGGGCGAAGGGCCGATTCTGAGACAAGCAGTTACTGATTCTTCGCAGACCGGTCAGGAAAGCACAACACGGGAAAACACCATTCTCGCGCTGTGGCGGTTGCTCGACGAAAACGATCGCGGCGCCATACAAAACGCACTCGAGGAAAAGCAACGACTGCGCGATATGGAACTCAGGCTTTCCGAAATGGCCGCTATCCTGGCAACACTCAAACCTTCGAATGAAACCTGATGAACGGTGTCATTCGAAGCTGCATGGTTTCAAGAAACGCCCGTCCCGGCTATCAAGGCAATCCCGTTTACGCCCCCTCATCTTCGCCCTCTCAGGTGTCGAATGATTTCGCCGATACCGGCACCATCGACCCATTGCATGAGCTTGATGCTGATGGGAATAACGATCATCGCGCAAAGAAAGGCTGTTACCCCACCGGTCAGAAAAGGCGCCAGTGGATGTGCGACAGGCGTGAAGAGGTAACCGACACCTGCAGACAGCAACCAGGAACCGATACGCTGCCAGGCCTTGAAGCTGGTGCGAGTGGTCGTGACCAGCCACGCGCCGAGCATTGCACCGAACAGTACTTCGCCATCGACAACCGGCAACGTCGCAATACCCATTCCCAACATGAGCCCATTGATGCCGTTGTAGGCCGAATCAGTCAGGCTCATGCGCACCTCGCGCAACGACCGAATCCACCTGGATCGCTCCCGACTCGATCGCCCTGAGCAATGCGCACGTGCGCGAGCTGACGTCGAACTTTCGGCGAATATTGGCGAAGTGAAAGTTGACGGTAGATTCCGTGCAATTCTCGATCCTGGCGATTTCCCAGGAAGTTTTGCCCTTGAAACACCACATCAGGATTTGCGTTTCTTTCGCCGTCAGTTTCGCCTTGGGCTTACTTCCCTCAGCGCCCTTGGCTGCCTGTGCCAAAGAGTCAATCGATTGTCGGGTTGCCATAAGAATCCCTCTTCGCGGGAACGCCCGTCGCTGGGCGTCCACTGTTGGAGAGAAATACTGACGACAAGGCCGAACCCGGACAATTGGCGGGAGTTGTAGCGGCGAGCGCTACACAATGCCTGGGAGGACTTAGCCGAGTACCACCAGGCGGTTCGGCAGTTCATTGCGTACATGGGTCACGGGCACGTGCACCTTGAGCAGCTCGCCGCAGGCTTCGACGCAGCTGACAAAACCCTGCAACGTCTGCCCCTGCTTCACCTGCTGGGTGAAGGTGGCGACGATGGCATCCCAGTTCTTGTTGTCCAGGCGACGGGAAATGCCTTCATCCACCAGAATCTCCACATAACGCTCGGCTTCGGAGACGAAAATCAGTACACCGGTGCTGCCTTCGGTGTGGTGCAGGTTCTGCTCCAGGAACTGCCGACGCGCCAGGTTCGAGGCGCGCCAGTGGCGCACCGAGCGCGGGACCAGATGGGTAGTGACTTTCGGCAGACGGAACACCAGGCACAGGACGATGAAGATGGCCCATTGCACCAGCAGCAGGCTGTGCATCGTCAACCAACCGGTGAGGTAATGCACGATGCCCGGCACCAGCAGCGCCAGCAGGCTGGCCCACAGCAACGGGATGTACGCATAGTCGTCGGCGCGGGCCGCGAGCACGGTCACCAGTTCTGCGTCGGTGTCGCGCTCGACCCGGGCGATTGCCTCGGCGACTTTGCGTTGTTCGTGTTCAGTCAGTAATGCCATGTCGTGAAATGCCTGCTCATTTTTATTATCACCAGCCGCCGGACGAACCGCCCCCGCCGAAACTGCCTCCACCGCCGCTGAAGCCTCCACCTCCACCGCCGCCGCCAAACCCGCCACCGCCAAAGCCGCCCCCGGATCCTCCGGAGCCGCCCCGGCCGGCGGGAAGGATACCGAGCATCTGACACACAAAAACAGTCAGGATGAACAGCATCACCAAAAACACCAGCAAGCCGGGATGTCGCGAGACGAAATCGTCCCCCGGATCACCTCTGGACTCATACGCCGTGGAGGGTTCGTCCAAGGGGTTGCCGCCCAGCACCACCAGCATCGCCGCCACGCCGTCACTGATGCCTTTACTGAAGTTGCCGGTCTTGAATGCCGGGGTGATGACCTGGTTGATGATCACTGAACTCTGGGCGTCGGTCAGGCGATCCTCCAGGCCATAGCCGACTTCGATACGCAATCGGCGCTCGTTCCGGGCGACGATCAGCAGGGCGCCGTTGTTCTTGTCCTTCTGCCCGATCCCCCAGTGGCGGCCGAGCTGGTAACCGAAGTCGGCGATGTCGGTGCCCTGCAAGTCCGGCAACGTCACGACCACAAGCTGCTCTCCGGTGGCCTGTTCATGGGCCTGAAGCTGTTGGTTGAGCTGCTCGCGCACCACAGGCTCGATCATCTGCGCGTTGTCGACCACGCGCCCGGTCAGCGCCGGAAAACTCAGTTCGGCCCGGGCCGTGATCGCCACCACCCACAACAACAGCATCAGGCCCGCTTTCAACACGCGCATTGGCTACCTCTTCCATCCCGAACCTGGCCTGTAGGAGCTGCCGCAGGCTGCGATCTTTTGACCTTGACCTTTGGCGCTCGCGAAAAAATCAACGTCAAAAGATCGCAGCCTTCGGCAGCTCCTACAGGGTTGCGTCAGAATTTGACTTGCGGGGCCTTTTCCGAGCCCGGCGTGGCTTCGAAGGTCTCTCGTACCGGCAGGTCGCTGTACATCACCGTGTGCCACAGGCGACCGGGAAAGGTGCGGATCTCGGTGTTGTATTTCTGCACCGCGAGGATGAAATCGCGCCGGGCCACGCTGATGCGGTTCTCGGTGCCTTCGAGCTGCGATTGCAGGGCAAGGAAGTTCTGATTGGCCTTGAGGTCCGGATAACGCTCGGAGACCACCATCAAACGGCTCAAGGCGCCGCTGAGCTGATCCTGGGCCTGTTGGTACTGCTTGAGTTTTTCCGGATTGTCGAGGGTCGAGGCATCCACCTGGATCGACGTCGCCTTGGCCCGGGCCTCAATGACGGCGGTCAGTGTCTCTTCTTCGTGTTTTGCGTAGCCCTTGACCGTTTCCACCAGGTTGGGAATCAGGTCGGCGCGCCGCTGATACTGGTTCTGCACCTGGCCCCAGGCGGCCTTGGCCTGTTCGTCGAGGGTCGGGATGTTGTTGATGCCGCAGGCGGTCAGCAACGTGGCCAGCATCAGCAGCGTGACGACCTGCAAACGCGAGCGGTAGGTTGGACTTGCATTCATCAGGATGTCGCTCCCTTGTACATTCATGAAAAAACCGACCGTGAAACCTTCTGGGCCGGCTCTTGGGGCATAATCGCCCGCGCCTCTGGATTGCAACGGGCCGATGGGCTAAAAAGAGGCCCTGCGCAAAAACGCATCCGCCACCTGGCTGTCGTTTTTTGGCTCTGATTTTTTGAGCCCGCACCCGAACAACAATAGACGCTCCCTAAATTTTGGCTGGCCGGCGTGCATATCGCCGTTTGGGCCCTTGAGAAAACTATTCATGAAGAAGCTGTGTTTGCTGGGCCTGTTCGTCAGCCTGGCCAGTCATAACGTATTGGCCGCCACGACGCCCGCACCCCTGGAGAACAAGGAAGCCTTCGTCAGCAACCTGATGAAGCAAATGACCCTCGATGAAAAAATCGGCCAGTTGCGCCTGATCAGCATCGGCCCGGAAATGCCTCGCGAAATGATCCGCAAGGAAATCGCGGCGGGCAACATCGGCGGTACGTTCAACTCGATCACCCGTCCGGAAAACCGGCCGATGCAGGACGCCGCCATGCGCAGCCGCCTGAAGATCCCGATGTTCTTCGCCTACGACGTGATCCACGGCCACCGCACCATTTTCCCGATCCCGCTGGCCCTGGCCTCGAGCTGGGACATGGATGCCATCGGCCTGTCCGGGCGCATCGCCGCCAAGGAAGCTGCGGCTGACAGCCTCGACATCACCTTCGCGCCGATGGTCGACATCTCCCGCGACCCGCGTTGGGGCCGCACCTCCGAAGGCTTTGGCGAAGACACCTACCTGGTGTCGCGCATTGCCGGCGTGATGGTCAAGGCATTCCAGGGTACTGGCGCGAACGCGGCCGACAGCATCATGGCCAGCGTCAAGCACTTCGCCCTGTACGGCGCGGTCGAGGGTGGCCGCGACTACAACGTGGTCGACATGAGCCCGGTGAAGATGTACCAGGACTACTTGCCACCGTACCGCGCCGCCATCGATGCCGGCGCTGGCGGGGTCATGGTCGCGCTGAACTCGATCAACGGCGTGCCGGCCACCGCCAACACCTGGCTGATGAACGACCTGCTGCGCAAGGAATGGGGCTTCAAGGGCCTGGCCGTCAGCGACCACGGGGCGATTTTCGAGCTGATCAAGCACGGCGTTGCCGCCGACGGTCGCGAAGCGGCGAAGCTGGCGATCAAGGCCGGCATCCACATGAGCATGAACGACACCCTGTACGGCAAAGAGCTGCCAGGGCTGCTGAAGTCCGGCGAGATCCAGCAGAGCGACATCGACAACGCCGTGCGTGCGGTGCTCGATGCCAAGTACGACATGGGCCTGTTCAAGGACCCGTACCTGCGCATCGGCAAGGCCGAGGACGATCCGGTCGACACCTACGCCGACAGCCGCCTGCACCGCGCCGAGGCCCGTGATGTGGCACGCCGCAGCCAGGTGTTGCTGAAGAACCAGAACGAGACCCTGCCGCTGAAGAAGACCGCGAAAATCGCGCTGGTCGGTCCGCTGGCCAAGGCGCCCATCGACATGATGGGCAGTTGGGCCGCCGCGGGTAAGCCCGCGCAGTCCGTCACCCTGTTCGACGGCATGACCAACGCACTGGGCGATAAATCGACGCTGATCTATGCCCGTGGCGCCAACATCACCAGCGACCCGAAAATCCTCGGCTACCTGAACTTCCTCAACTTCGACGCCCCGGAAGTGGTGGATGACCCGCGCCCGGCGAACGTGCTGATCGACGAAGCGGTGAAAGCGGCCAAGGATGCGGATGTCGTCGTTGCCGCCGTTGGCGAATCCCGTGGCATGTCCCACGAATCGTCGAGCCGCACCGACCTGAACATCCCGGAAAACCAGCGCGAGCTGATCCGTGCCCTGAAAGCCACCGGCAAACCGCTGGTGCTGGTGTTGATGAACGGTCGCCCACTGACGATCCTCGAAGAGAAAGAACAGGCTGACGCGATCCTCGAAACCTGGTTCACCGGCACCGAAGGCGGCAACGCCATTGCCGACGTGCTGTTCGGCGACTACAACCCGTCGGGCAAACTGCCGATCAGCATCCCGCGTTCAGTCGGCCAGATTCCGACCTACTACAACCACCTGACCATTGGCCGGCCGTTCACCCCGGGCAAGCCGGGCAACTACACCTCGCAGTACTTCGATGACACCACAGGTCCCCTCTACCCGTTCGGCTATGGCCTGAGCTACACCGAGTTCAGCCTGAGCGACATGGCCCTGTCGTCGACCACGCTGAACAAGACCGGCAAGCTCGACGCCAGTGTCACGGTGAAAAACACCGGCAAGCGCGACGGTGAAACCGTGGTGCAGTTGTACATCCAGGACGTGGCAGGCTCGATGATCCGTCCGATCAAGGAACTGAAGAACTTCCAGAAAGTGATGATCAAGGCCGGCGAACAGAAGGTCGTGCACTTCACCATCACCGAAGACGACCTGAAGTTCTACAACACCCAGCTCAAGTACGCGGCGGAGCCGGGCAAGTTCAACGTGCAGATCGGCCTGGATTCAGAGGACGTGACGCAGCAGAGTTTTGAGTTGCTGTAATTAATCAAACACCGCACAACCACTGTGGGAGCGAGCTTGCTCGCGATGAGGCCATAACATTCAACATCTTTGTTGACTGTCAGGCCGCCATCGCGAGCAAGCTCGCTCCCACAGGGTTTTCAGTGTTCAGAAGATTGGGATCAACCGCGCCGATCCAGCAGATTCACCACCACCCGATCCACCCATCCCCACACCCGCTGCTTGACCCGTTTCCACAGCGGTCGGCGCTTCCATTCTTCCAGGCTGACTTGCTCGCTCAACCCGAAGTCCCGTTCGAAACTCGCCGCTACCGCTCGGGTCAATCCGGGGTCCAGGGCTTCCAGGTTGGCTTCCAGGTTGAAGCGCAGGTTCCAGTGATCGAAGTTGCACGAACCGATGCTCACCCAGTCGTCGATCAGGACCATTTTCAGGTGCAGGAAACACGGCTGGTATTCGTAGATCTTCACCCCGGCCTTGAGCAGTCGCGGGTAGTAGCGATGCCCGGCGTAGCGCACGGAGGGGTGATCGGTACGCGGGCCGGTGAGCAGCAAGCGTACATCCACGCCGCGGGCAGCCGCCCGGCGCAGGGAACGGCGGACTTTCCAGGTCGGCAGAAAATACGGCGTGGCCAGCCAGATCCGTCGTTGACCGCTGTTCAGGGCGCGCACCAGCGATTGCAGAATGTCCCGGTGTTGACGGGCGTCGGCATAGGCCACCCGGCCCATGCCCTCGCCACTGGACGGTACACGGGGTAACCGCGGCAAGCCGAAATGCGAGGCCGGCCGCCAGGCGCGACGATGGCGGTTGGCGATCCACTGACGATCGAACAGCAGCTGCCAATCGAGCACCAGCGGACCGGTGATTTCCACCATCACTTCGTGCCATTCGCTGACGTCTTCGCCCGGCGTCCAGAACTCATCGGTGACGCCCGTGCCGCCGACCACGGCCAGGCTCTGGTCCACCAGCAGCAGCTTGCGGTGATCGCGGTAGAAGTTGCCGACCCAGCGTCGCCAGCTCAGGCGATTGTAGAAACGCAGCTCCACCCCGGCGGCCATCAGCCGCTGACGCAAGGCCAGGGTGAAGGCGAGGCTGCCGTAATCATCGAACAGACAGCGCACCCGCACACCGCGCTCGGCGGCCTGCACCAAGGCCTGGACCATGGCTTCGGCGCAAGCGCCCGCCTCCACCAGATACAGCTCCAGCTCCACCTGTTCTTCTGCGCGGGCAATCGCCACCAGCATGCGCGGAAAAAACTGCGGGCCATCGATCAGCAGTTCGAAGTGGTTGCCTTCACGCCAGGGAAAAATCGCTCCGGCCATGTCAACGCGCCGTAAAAATCAGCACCGCACCCACCGGCACCGAAAGACTGATGGCCGAGAGGCCGGCCATTTTGCGCAACGTTTCCAGACCCGGTGCCAGATCGAAATCCTCGGCGTTGACCACCAGCGGTTCGAGGGTCACCACCTGGAAGCGCCGGTCATCGAGACGGGTGGCCAGCAGTTCGGCCTGATACTCGTGTTGCCTGCCGTGCAGGTCGACCATCAGCGGCAGGCGCAATTCCAGCTGCGCACCGGGAGCGAGGTCATTGATCGGGCGCAGATCGATTTTCGTGGTGATCAAGGCGTCGGGGTACCGCTCGACCTGGAACAGCTCCTTGCGCATGCGCTCATCGCGTAACGGGATGCCGCTGTTGATCGACTCCAGTTCGACTTCCACCTGCGCCAGCCCCTGGGGATCGACCTTGCCGTGCAACACCAGAAAGCGCTGCACTTCGGAAACATTGGCGTTTTTGGTGCTGACAAACGACAGGCGTGAAGATTCGCCATCGAGGTACCAGTCGGCGCGGGCCGACAATGCAGCACCCGTCAGCAGCAGAAAAACGAGGGATTGGAGGGCGGAGCGCTTGAACATAGAGACTCGTAAGGCAGAGAAACCTGTGCTGAACCTTAACCGGCCTGCCACAGGTTGCAAGAAATGTGTTGCCTTGAGTCTCTAAACCACCACAAGTTCCAATTCAGGCCATCGCCTGCTGCACATTGCCAATGGTCGTGGCCAGGCTGTTGAGGTGCAGGTTGAGTACTCGCTCCACCGGCGCCTGATCCATCGGCCAGTGCAGCGCCATGCTGCCGACCAGGCGGCCATCGGTGCGGATCGGCAGGGCCACCGCGCGAATCAGGAACGGCAGGCGCACCGGATACTCCCAGTAACCCTCGGTGCGCTGGCCGAAGCCTTGATGCAATGCCTGCTCAGTGGTGTTGAACAGGGATTCGTCCGTCATTCGCTCACGGCTGGCCAGACGCTCCACTTCATGGCTGTCCAGCTCGCCAAGGCAGGCCCGCCCCATGGCCGAATGGAACAGGCTGGCGTGCTGGCCGACAATCTGGCAGTTGTTCGGGTATCGCTTGCGCAGCACCGTGGGGATCGCGCTTTCCATGACTTCGATCCGCTCGCCGTCAAAGCACGACAGGTCCGCCACCAACCCGGTGCGCTCACTCAACTCCAGCAACAGCGGCGCGGCGTTTTCCACCAGACGCCGCTTGAAGCGCTGCTGGCTGTCACCAAACAGGCGCTTGGCGCACAAGCGATAACGCCGGTCGCTCAGGCCGCGATAGATCCAGCCCTGCTCCTGCAAGGTCAGCAACATGCGCGACACCGTGGCCTTGGGCAGGCTCGTCAGGTAGTGCAACTCCTCCAGCCCCAAAGCCTGATGCTCACCCAGCAACTCGACAATCGCCAGGGCGCGCTCGACGGAACGCACGCTACCGGTTTCTGCCTTGCTCTCCATAGGTTCGATCTCCCTAAGCGCAGATGGATGATCACTTTGCGCAGCAAGATGCGGGCCTGTCCGCTGGGCTCACGCATTTTGCAGACAACCGGGCGGGCAGCGCTTGACCCATTGAGTCAACTGCTCATGGGCATACGCCAGTTGTAAAACCGCAAGGTCAGCCTGGGCCCGCCCCATGATTTGCAGGCCCATCGGCAGTCCGGCGGGGTTGAACCCCACCGGCACACTCATGCTCGGCAACCCGGCCAGGGTCGGCCCGATCACCACTTCCATCCAGCGGTGGTAGGTGTCCATGGCGTGCCCGCCAACAACGCGCGGCCAAGGGGTTTGTGCATCAAAAGGAAACACTTGGGCGGTGGGCAACAACAGGAAGTCGTAACGATCGAACAATTCGTTCAGCGCTCGAAACCACTCGCTGCGACTGACCGAGGCCTGATAGACATCCGCCGCCGTCAGACGCAACCCGCCCTCGACTTCCCATCGGGCTTCGGGTTTGAGGTGTTCGCGTTTTTGCGCATCGGCATACAACCCGCCGAGGCTGCCTTGCACCAGCCAGTGGCGATGCACCAGCCAGGTTTGCCACAGGCGTTCCATGGAGAAATCCGGCTGGCAGGCCTCGACCTTGCAACCCAGCGTGGCGAAGTCCTGCAACGCCGATTCACACAGGCTCATGACACCGGGCTCCATCGGCAGGTAGCCGTTGTAGTCCCCCAGCCAGCCGAGCCGCACATCCCTGAAATCCTGCTGCAACGACTGGTGAAATATCCCCGGATCTTCAGTCAGCGACAACGGCACGCGCGGATCGTACCCGGCCTGGGTGCCGAGCAAACGGGCAACATCGGTGACCGTGCGGCCCATCGGTCCTTCGGTGGCCAGTTGCTGGACGAACATCTCAGGTCCGGGCCCGAACGGCACACGCCCCTGGGACGGACGCAATCCATAGACGTTGTTGAACGCCGCCGGATTGCGCAGCGAACCCATCATGTCGCTGCCGTCGGCCACCGGCAGCATGCGCAACGCCAGCGCCACCGCCGCCCCGCCGCTGCTGCCACCGGCAATCAAGGTCGGATCGTAGGCGTTGGTGGTGGTGCCGAACACGCTGTTGTAGGTTTGCGAGCCGAGGCCGAATTCCGGGACGTTGCTCTTGCCGATGATGATCGCCCCGCAGTCGCGCACCCGCGCCACGCTGATGGCGTCGTGTTGCGCAACCTGCTCGGCGAACAGCGGTGAGCCCATCGTGGTGCGCAAACCGGCGGTGGCCGCCAGGTCTTTGACCGCCTGCGGCATGCCGTGCATCCAGCCTCGGGACTGGCCCCGGTCGAGTTGGCGATCACACTCGTCGGCCTCTGCCAGTAATGCCTCGGCCGGGCGCAGGGACACCAGCGCATTGACCTGTGGATTGAAGCGTTCGATCTGCGCCAGATACGCCTGCATCACCTCGCGACAGGACACCTGCCGCCCATGAATGGCCCGGGACAGCGCATCGGCGTCCATTTCAACAATCGGATTGCTGCTCAAGGTTTCACCCCAAGATTGAGTTCAACGGATCTTTTTGCCCGTGGTGCTTCTTGCATGCAGTAGGTGCCGAGTAACGTCAGCAAGCAGGCGAACAACACGTAGAACGATGGCGCCACCGGAGTCGCCAGGACCTTGCTCAGCCAAGTGACGATCAGCGGCGCGAACCCGCCGAAGACCATGACCGCGACGTTGTAAGCCACCGACACACCGGTGGAACGCACTTCGATGGGAAACTGCTCGGCCAGCGCGGTCGGAGCCGGGCCGAAGAAACCGCCGATCGCACTGCACAGCAACAGTTGCATCACCAGCAAACGCTCCACCGACGGCGCCGCCGCCACCCATACGTACAAGGGATAAACCATCAGGAAAAACGCCAGGGTGAAGGCCATCAACACCGGGCGCCGGCCGAGTCGGTCCGACAGTGCGCCAGACAACGGAATGATCACGGTCATCAGCGCCACCGCGAGCATTTGCACCAGCAACACCTGATCCAGCGGCAGGCCGAGATTCTTGTGGGCAAAGGTTGGCATGTTCACCAGCACCACGTAGAACGACACGGTCGCACCACAGGCCAGGCCCATGGACACCAGAATGCTGCGCCTGTGTTCGCGGAGCACTTGCATCAGGCTTGGGCTCGCGCCTTTGGCCTGTTTGCGTGCTTCGAGAAACTCCTCCGGTTCCTCCATGTGCTTGCGAATCCACAGCCCGACCGGGCCGATCAGCAAACCCAGCACAAACGGAATCCGCCAGCCCCAGCTCTCCAGTGCCTCAGGGGACAGCAGATGGGTGAACAATGCGACCATCGCCGCCCCGGAGAACACCGCCAGGCATTGCCCGACCAATTGCCACGAGCCGTACAAGCCCTTGCGGTGCGCCGGTGCGCTTTCCACCAGGAACGCCGTGGCGCTGGCGTATTCGCCGCCCGTGGCGAAGCCTTGCAGCATCCGCGCGACCACGATCAACAGTGGCGCACCCATGCCGATAGCGGCGTAGTTCGGTGCAAACGCAATCAGTGCGATGGATACAGTCATCAGGCGAATGATCATCTGCATCGCCGCCTTGCGCCCTTTGCGGTCCGAATACATACCCAGCAGGATGCCGCCCACCGGACGCATGAAGAAGCCGACGCCGAATGTCGCCAGGGCCATCAGCAAGGAGGCGTATTCGTCGTCAGCGGGGAAAAACTGCCGGGCGATGATGCTGGCCAGAAAGCCGTAAACGATGAAGTCATACCATTCCAGCGCGTTGCCGATAACCGCGGCGACCACCTGCCGGGTGCGCGAAACGCCTGTGCTCGAAGTCTGCATGGGGGGGAACTCTCCAAAAACCTGTTGGGTAACGGCGGGCACGGCAGCGCGCACCCGGTCCGGCGGCAGTAGAAAGTGAGGAAATCAGGCCGGCTTGAGCCAGCTCTCGGTCAGTGCGCCCCAGTACGCGGCACCGGTCAGCAGGATGTCGTCGTTGAAGTCATACGCGGGGTTGTGGACCATCGGCCGCGACACGCCATTGCCGATGAACAGGTAGGCGCCGGGGCAACGTTGCAGCATCCAGGCGAAGTCTTCGCTGCCCATGAGTTTGGGGGTAGTGCCATCGACCGCATCGGCACCGACCAGATCGACGCCGACTTGCCTGGCGAATTCGGTTTCGGCTGCATGGTTGACCAGCACCGGGTAGGCCGGACGATGTTCGATGCGCGAACTGCAACCGAAACTCCGGGCCTGGGATTCGATGATTGCGCGCACGCGTTCGAGGGTCTGTTCGCGCACTTGGGCATTCAGTGCCCGCAAGCTCAGGCGCAGGATTGCCTGTTGTGGAATGACATTGGCCGCCTCCCCCGCCTGCAACGCGCCCACCGTGACCACCGCCGCCTGTTGCGCATCGATGTTGCGCGCGACCACGGTCTGCAGGGCCATGACCACGCTGGCCGCCGCCACCAGCGGATCGACCGCCAGATGCGGCATCGAACCGTGGCCGCCGACACCTTCGATGGTCACGTCAAGCAAATCCTGTGAGGCCATCATCGGCCCCTCACGAAAACCCAAATGGCCGGCGGGTAGCCCCGGCATGTTGTGCATGCCGAACAGCGCATCGCAGGGGAAACGTTCGAGCAGGCCATCGGCAAGCATCGCTTCGGCACCGCCCTGGCCCTCTTCGGCAGGCTGGAAAATCAACGTCAGGGTGCCGTCGAACTGGCGTGTCGCCGCCAGGTAGCGCGCCGCGCCCAGCAGCATCGTGGTGTGGCCGTCATGCCCACAGGCGTGCATGCAACCCTGATGCTGGCTGCTGTAGGTTGCGCCGGTGTTCTCGATGATCGGCAGTGCATCCATGTCCGCCCGCAAACCGAGTCTGCGCGGGCTACTGCCATTTCGCAGCACGCCGACTACACCGGTCTTGCCGATGCCGGTGTGCACCTCGTAGCCCCAATCCGCCAGGGATTTGGCCACCAGCGCCGAGGTGCGGTTTTCCTCGAAGCCGAGTTCCGGGTGGGCGTGGATGTCCTGGCGGGTGGCGTGCAGATCGCTGGCCACGTCGTTGAGCCAGGCAAGGATGTGCTGATATCGGGTCATGACGATTGTCCTCGGGCCGGGTGTAGTCCCGTTCTTGTTGTTCGCAGTGATTTCGCGACACGTCAAAGGCAGGTCGCGCTCACCGCCAGATAACCGCGAGTCGCGCGCCAGGACAATCGAATGTGGTTCCACAGAGTGGAACCTGAAGGGATATCAGGGCTGCAAGCGGCAGCCCTGGCGCTCGCTGACCCACACCGCGCCGTTGCTGCGGCCCATGCCGCTGACCGTGACACGCTTGCCGGCCGGGTCATCGGTAAAGCCGCTGGCGGGCAGCCACTGTTTCACATAACCGTGGCAGTACTCGGTGTCATTGTTCATCACGTAGCGGCACGAACAATATTCCTTGGCGGTGTAGGCGCTGATGATGTCGGGGAACGCCCACAGCGCCTCCCGCTCGTGCCAGATCCAGCCGAGCAAGGCGATCAGCGCAATCAGCAACAGCGAACTGCCCGGTCGACGGCGTATGAAACCGGTCATGGCTGCACCTTCCCGGCAAAGGCCTTGAGCGCGAGCCTGAGCAATTCGTTGTGCCGGTAACTGCCGTCGCGGTCATCGCCGTAGCGGACGATCACCAGCTGTTCACTGGGGATCACATACATCGCCTGCCCCCAATGCCCCAGCGCCGCGAAGGTATCGGCGGGGGCATCGGGCCAGGGTTGTGCCGCGCCCTCAACCGCTCGATTGAGCCACCACTGGCCGCCGGGGACGGCATCGTCTTCATGGGCACGATAGTGAGCGAATGGCTCGCGGTTGAACGCCACCCAGTCCTTGGGTAGCAGCTGCCTGTCTCCCCAACGCCCCTCCCGGGCCATCAACAGACCGACCCGGGCCAGATCCCGTGCCGTCAGGTAGGCATAGGACGACGCGACGAACGTGCCGGTGGCATCGGTCTCCCAAACGGCGTGGCGAATGCCCAGCGGTTCGAACACGGCAGTCCATGGATAGTCTGGATAGCGGTCGGGGCCGACGATGGTTTTCAGTGCGGCGGACAACAGGTTGCTGTCACCGCTTGAGTAGCGAAACGCCTGACCCGGCGCGGCGTGCACCCCATGTGCTGCGGTGAACGCGGCCATGTCGTGGTGCCCGCGGGTGTAGAGCATGGCCACCACCGAAGATTTCAGCGGGGCGTATTCGTAGTCCTCCTGCCAGTCCAGGCCCGAGGCCCAGTGCAGCAAGTCAGCCATGGTCATGTCGGGATGTTTTTGCAGGGGCGGATAAAACTTCGCCACCGGGTCACCGAGTTTGAACAAGCCTTCGCCATAGGCCATGCCGAGGACCGTAGCCATCAGGCTCTTGCTGATCGACCAGGTCAGGTGCGGCGTCTCGGCCGTCGTCGGGCCGGCATAGCGTTCGTAAAGCAACTGGCCGTCGCGGATCACCAGCAAGGCATCGGTGCGGATGCCCTGGCGAGTGCTGTCATCGCGGGACGGGAAGGCGTAGGCCTCCAACGCTTGAAGCGCCGGGCCGGTTGGCGTCGGGGCAGTCGGCCATTGCTCGGCGGGCCAGTACTCGGCCCGGGCCGTGAAGCTGAGCAACAGCAGGACAATCAGGGACAAGCCTTTGGGCATGGCGGGGGCTCACAGGGAATAACCGGGTCAGCCTAGCCCAACTAAATGACACTCACGCGACCCTCGTAGGAGCTGCCGAAGGCTGCGATCTTTTGATCTTGCTTTTAAAAACAAAGTCAAAAGATCGCAGCCTTCGGCAGCTCCTACAAGGATCGTCAAAGGTCTGCCAGTGCCTTGGCCAACCGCTTGCCCCGGGCCCCCGCGGCCAGATCCATCACCGCTTGATCGCGTTGCCACATCGCCGCCCACTCCGGCGGCCCACCGGCCAGGGCCTCATTCACCTCAGTCTTGAGCGCGTCAAACTGCGCGAACAACCCGCCAAGCACCACATGCCCGGCCAGACTGGTCGGTGGCTGGCGGCTGGTTTCCGCGCACCCTGCCAACAAGCCCAGCAGACGCAATTGCAAGGATGGCGGCCAGGCACAGTCCTGGCCGACCCCATACAGCCACGCCGTCATGGCGCTCAGTACATAGATGTCTTCCAGCGTGCGGAACGGTTTGACGTACGCATCCCAGCCGTCCCCGGCGAGCAATTCGCACAAGGCATTATCCAGAAACAGCCGGCCGTGGCTGATGTCCGGCATCAACGGAATCGGCGCCAGTTTTTCCACCCGCACACCCGGCTCATCGCGATAGATCACCGCCAGGCTCAAGCGCGGATCGGTGCCGGGCTCCTCGCTGCGTGCCGCCACCAGCAACCAGTCGGCGGCATCGCCGGCGGTGACGAAATCCTTGCGTCCGCTCAGGCGCAAACCGCTCAGGCGAGTTTGCATGTCGGCCGGGCGCAAGCTGCGCTGTTCGGTGGCGCACAGCGCGCCGAGGCTCAGTGGCGCGCTCGGCCAGAGCATGCGCAATGCCGCCTGATACCCCACCAGAAACGCCAGCCCCGGCGTCGCCATCCGCCGCCCGCCCAGCACGGCCAACTCAAACGGCGTGACCGTGCCCAGCTGCTGCAACAAAGCCACGAAACCTTCGGCCAGGTCCGAGTTGGCGGGCAAGCGATCACGGCTGTTCAACAGGGTTTGCCAGGGCATAAGAGGCTCCTCGTGGGCTGTCATATAAGCATCACCAAAGCTTAATGGCGATGACACCGGGGCTACATAGCCTGACTTTGCACAACACGGCTAGACAAAGAAAGTCGATTCGCTGTAGCCCAAAGACGGGTGAGCAGCCCGCACGGAGATTCGCCATGACTCAGATCGCCCGCATCAGCGACACCGCCAACGAACGCCGCCTGCAAGCCGAGCGCCTCGTGGGCGCCGAGGCGCTGCAGGAAGCCCAGGCCTTGCGTTTCAACGTGTTCAGCGGCGAATTCAACGCCAAGCTCAAGGGCGCTGAACTGGGTCTGGACATGGATGACTACGACGTCCACTGCGCCCACATCGGCGTGCGCGACTTGAACACCGGGCGCCTGGTGGCGACCACCCGCTTGCTCGACCACACGGCTGCCAGCAGCCTGGGCAAATTCTACAGCGAAGAAGAATTCAGCCTCCACGGCCTGGTGCACCTGCAAGGCCCGATCCTGGAAATCGGTCGCACCTGCGTCGACCCGGCCTACCGCAACGGCGGCACCATCGCCGTGCTCTGGGGCGAACTGGCCGAAGTCCTGAACCAGGGCGGCTACAGCTACCTGATGGGTTGCGCGAGCATTCCGATGCAGGATGGCGGCGTGCAGGCCCATGCGATCATGCAGCGTCTGCGCGAACGCTACCTGTGCACCGAACACCTGCGCGCCGAGCCGAAAAACCCGCTGCCAAGCCTGGACATCCCATCCAACGTGATTGCCGAAATGCCACCGCTGCTCAAGGCCTACATGCGCCTGGGCGCGAAGATCTGCGGCGAGCCATGCTGGGACGAAGACTTCCAGGTCGCCGACGTGTTCATCCTGCTCAAGCGCGACGAACTCTGCCCGCGCTACGCCAAACACTTCAAGGCGGCCGTGTAATGAGCCGGTTGCGGGTGTACGCGCGAATCGCGCGAGTGCTGATGGTGGTGACGCTGGGCCTGGGCATGGCCAGTGTGTTTGGCGTGTTCGAACGCCTGGGCCTGGCCCATTCGATGGCGCGTCGTCAGCGCTGGTCGCGATTTTTCATGGCCCGCCTGGGCAACGCCCTGCCCTTTGACGTGACCGTCCACGGCGAACTGCCGAAGACACCGATGCTCTGGGTCAGCAACCATGTGTCCTGGACCGACATTCCGCTGCTGGGCATGCTCACGCCGTTGTCGTTCCTGTCCAAGGCCGAAGTGCGCACCTGGCCGGTGGCCGGCTGGTTGGCAGCCAAGGCCGGCAGCCTGTTCATCCGTCGCGGCTCGGGGGACAGCCAGTTGATCCGCAAGCAGATGACCCGCCATCTGGAACAGGCCTACCCACTACTGATGTTCCCGGAAGGCACCACCACCGATGGCCGTGCGCTGCGCACCTTCCATGGTCGCCTGCTGTCCGCCGCCATCGACTCCGAAGTGGCGCTGCAGCCGGTGGCGATCCGTTATGTGCGTGACGGCGAGCCTTGCGCGCTGGCACCGTTCATTGGCGACGATGATCTGCTGTCGCACTTGATGCGGTTGTTTGCCAATGATCGCGGTGGTGTAGAGATTCATCTGCTCAAGCCAATTGCTTGCGAAGGTCGGGAACGTGCAGCGCTGGCGTTCGAGGCACAGCAGGCGGTGCAGAAGGCGTTGTTCGGGACTGTCGTTGAACCTCAGCGAGCACCGATGCGTCCTGCCATTGCGGCGTAAACACATACCCCTTGTGGGAGCGAGCTTGCTCGCGATAGCGGATAATCATTCAACGATGATGTTGACTGACCCACCGCAATCGCGAGCAAGCTCGCTCCCACACTGGTTTTATGTTGTTGGATAGTTCCGGGCAAAATCCTGCAACTGCGGATAGAACAACCGAAAGTCCTCGCTCAACGGTTCATACAACTGCCGCAACTCCTGCATCGCCGCCGCCAGTTCCTCCGGCCGGGTCAGGCGCCGCGAGATCCCGCGCAGCACCTGCTCCAGCACTTCGAATTCCTGATACGAGCCCAACCAGTCATTGGCCACCATGTGCGGCGCAATCTTCGCCAGCCGCTCCGGCAGTTGCCGCTCACTGGACAGCACGCGATAAACGTCCGAGGTGAACAGGTCCAGCGGCCGGTCGGCATACAGCTTCCAGTCCCGCGCCAGGCAATGGTCGAAAAACACGTCGAGCACGATCCCCGCATAGCGACGACGGGTCAGGGAGAAACGCGACAACGCGACATCCACCTGCGGATGGCGATCGGTGAACACGTCGATGCTGCGGTGCAACTGGATAGCCCCTTCGATGTCCGGAGCGAACTGCCCTTGCAGGCGTCCCTTGACGAAATCGCCATACAGGCTGCCGAGCAATTGCCCGGGACGCTGGCCACCGAGGTGAAGATGTGCGAGATAGTTCATGGGCGCAGCTTAGCACCGCCCCCTTTGTCTTGTTACACTCAACGTATCGTTATAACTCGATATACCGAAATGTGAGCTGGTCAGAGCCAAATCATATTTGTATATCGCGAAATACCGATTTAAAGTTCGCCTCATCGCGATATAGCGTTTTAAACATCACGAGCCCACATCATGACCATCAATCTCGACGAAATAATAAAAGCCCTGGCACACCCAGTACGGCGAGAAATCCTGCACTGGCTCAAGGACCCGACCGTCGAATTTCCCGACCAGTCCCACAGCAACGAGCACGGCGTTTGCGCCGGGCAGATCGATCAACGTTGCGGCCTGTCGCAGTCCACGGTGTCGGCACACCTGGCGACCCTGCAACGCGCCGGCCTGATCAGCAGCCGCAAAGTCGGCCAGTGGCATTTTTTCAAACGCAACGAGGAAACCATTCAGGAGTTCCTCAAAACCTTCAGTAAAGAGCTCTGACCCTTAAAGTCAGCCAGCCGAAAAGGAATCAGACATGCCCCTCTCGCTACTCATCCTGGCCTTGAGTGCCTTCGCCATCGGCACCACCGAGTTCGTCATCATGGGCCTGCTGCCCAACGTGGCGGCCGACCTCGGTGTGTCGATTCCCGGTGCCGGCTGGCTGGTGACCGGTTACGCCCTGGGCGTGGCCATCGGCGCGCCGTTCATGGCGCTGGCCACCGCCAGGCTGCCGCGCAAGGCCGCCCTGGTGGCGTTGATGGGCATCTTCATTATCGGCAACCTGCTCTGCGCAGTAGCGGGCGACTACAACGTGCTGATGTTTGCCCGTGTGGTCACCGCGCTGTGCCACGGTGCCTTCTTCGGCATCGGCTCGGTGGTGGCTGCCGGCCTGGTGCCTGCGAACAAACGTGCCTCGGCCGTAGCCCTGATGTTCACCGGCCTGACCCTGGCCAACGTCCTCGGCGTACCGCTGGGCACCGCCCTCGGTCAGGAAGCCGGCTGGCGTTCGACCTTCTGGGCCGTGACCGTGATCGGTGTGATTGCACTGATCGGTCTGATCCGCTTCCTGCCGGCCAAGCGCGATGAAGAAAAACTCGACATGCGCGCCGAACTGGCCGCACTCAAGGGCGCTGGCATCTGGCTGTCCCTGAGCATGACTGCGCTGTTCGCCGCCTCGGTGTTCACCCTGTTCACCTACGTCGCGCCGCTGCTGGGCGAAGTTACTGGCGTCTCGCCCCGTGGCGTGACCTGGACCCTGATGCTCATCGGCCTGGGCCTGACGGTAGGCAATATCATCGGCGGCAAGCTGGCCGACAAAGGCATGGCCGCGACCCTGATCGGTGTGTTCGTGACCATGGCCGTGGTGTCCACCGTGCTGACCTGGACCAGCGTCGCCCTGATCCCGACCGAAATCACCCTGTTCCTCTGGGCCACTGCGTGCTTCGCCGCCGTACCGGCGCTGCAAGTGAACGTGGTGACGTTCGGCAAAGCCGCACCGAACCTGGTGTCGACCCTGAACATCGGCGCTTTCAACATCGGCAACGCCCTGGGCGCCTGGGTCGGCGGCAGTGTGATCGCCCATGGCTTCGGCCTGACCAGCGTGCCGCTCGCCGCAGCCGTACTGGCGGTACTCGCCCTGCTGGTGACCCTGATTACTTTCCGCCAGAGCGGCAATCCCGATCTGGCACCTGCTACCCACTAATCACCTGAAACCTCACGAGGGTTGTACTTCATGACGACTATTTTCGATCCAATCAAACTGGGCGACCTCGAGTTGGCCAACCGCATCATCATGGCGCCCCTGACCCGCTGCCGCGCCGACGAAGGCCGCGTACCCAACGCGCTGATGGCCGAGTACTACGTGCAGCGTGCGTCCGCCGGGCTGATCCTCAGCGAGGCGACTTCGGTGACACCGATGGGCGTCGGCTACCCGGATACCCCGGGCATCTGGTCCAACGATCAGGTACGTGGCTGGTCCAACGTGACCAAGGCCATCCATGGCGCGGGCGGCAAGATCTTCCTGCAGTTGTGGCACGTGGGTCGCATTTCCCACGGTTTGTACCTGAACGATGAAGCCCCGGTCGCCCCGAGTGCCATCCAGCCCAAGGGCCACGTCAGCCTGGTTCGTCCGCTGGCCGACTTCCCTGTTCCGCGCGCCCTGGAAACCGCTGAAATCGCCGACATCGTCGACGCTTACCGCGTCGGCGCCGAGAACGCCAAGGCCGCCGGCTTCGACGGTGTGGAGATCCACGCTGCCAACGGTTACCTGCTCGACCAGTTCCTGCAAAGCAGCACCAACCAGCGCACCGACAACTATGGCGGCTCCCTGGAAAACCGTGCCCGCCTGCTGCTGGAAGTGACTGACGCCGCCATCGAAGTCTGGGGCGCCGGCCGTGTAGGTGTGCACCTGTCGCCACGCGCCGACCTGCATGACATGGGCGACGACAACCTGGCCGAAACCTTCACCTACGTCGCTCGCGAACTGGGCAAGCGTGGCATCGCCTTCATCTGCTCGCGCGAGAAAGAAGGTGCCGACAGCCTCGGCCCACAACTCAAGGAAGCCTTCGGCGGCCCTTACATTGCCAACGAGCGTTTCACCAAGGACAGCGCTAATGCGTTGCTCGCCAGCGGCAAGGCCGATGCAGTTGCCTTCGGCGTACCTTTCATTGCCAACCCTGACTTGCCGGCACGCTTGCAGGTCGACGCGCCGCTGAACGAAGCGCGCCCGGAGTTGTTCTACGCCAAGGGCCCGGTTGGTTACATCGACTATCCAACATTGTAAAACTGCGCAAACTCGAAAAGCCCGGCGTTTCGAACGCCGGGCTTTTTTCTTTAAATAAGCTAAAACCCGCTAACCAGACTTAAACTTCTGACAACTCACCTGCCATCCAAACCAGTATCACACCCACCTGCATACAAACTTACAACTACAACCCAGACAAACCAAAAAAACAACTTAATACTTCACAAAGCCTCGCCACAACATATCGAGCGCTATGGAAAGCCCCTCAAAAACTTTAAAGGATTAACAGTATGGACAACAACGGCCCGATACACGCGCCCCACATCATTGCACAAACAGAATATGAAGCTGGAGAATTCAGCTTTTCTGCCTCCGCCAGCAAATTCCCTGATAAGTACACCGTGATGACCATCAACATCGCCAACAACACTAATGGCCCGATCCGGCTCTTGAAAGCAGGCTGGGACTTGACCGGAACGTCGCTGTCAGATTTCGAAATCGAAAAGAACGATGAGGAAACTCTCGAACTTCCTTACTTCCGGGACTTCTCCAGTAATGGACTGTATTACAAAAAAAGGAATTTCCCTCCGATCTTGCAAGAGTTCTCGTACATTACCGAAGATGGATTAATTTGCACGTTAGCTATTCAGCTGACAGTTTCAGTGGGTTACGGCTTCCTGCATCCAACCCTGAATCCAATCTGGACAAAAAAAATAACGCGATCCGGCAACAGCAGCAGCCCATATAAGGTCACTGCCAACATCACGAACAAGGATGAAGAGGCACCCTTCAGTTTTAGCGTCGACCTGATAATCGGTTAATACTGATCAGACAAAAAATACGCCGATGAAAAAACGTATCAGACCAGCTTACTGATGTCTTTTTTCGCCACATCCCAGACCCCGACTCGCAAAGCCGGGGTTCTTTTTCACGAGCGGTGGTATCCGTTCTAAGTTCATGCCCCATGCAGGCCCGATACAAAATTCCTACAAATTATGTAGCTTGATAGCTGTCAACCTGACACGAGTCCATATATAAAAGCACCCCATTACAAAAAGGCGCAGGAAGCAAAATGATCCTCGGGGGGGGATTTCAACAGTTGACTTGCCGGGAGCCAGGTTTTCATTTTGTTTCATTTGCGCAGGCTGGGGCTCAAGCGCAGCATGTCCAGCCCGGTATCGACCCATCGTTCGGCTTCGGTGTGCAATTCAAAACTGTCGGGGGCCAGCAACCACTGGTACAGGATGCCGTCGATGTATGCATGCAAGCTGATCGCGGCGCGAGCGGTGTCGAGGTTTTCCGGCAACTGCCCTCGATTGACGGCATTGCTCAGGGCCAGACCGATTCGCACGTTGCATTCGAGGCTGGCTGACACACGCTGTTGGCGCAGGTCGCACATTTCATCGGTGAATTCGCACTTATGAAAAAGAATCTCATTGATGCGTCGGGTTTTCGGGTCCAGCGCAATTTGATGAAACAAATGAATCAGCAGCTTGCGCATGCAGCCCAGGGGATCGAGTTCCTCTTCACTCTCGCTGGCCTTGGCCATTTCTTCCAGCGGCTCATGCAAAGTGTCGAGCATGGCCTGCACCAGGTCCGCCTTGTTGCTGAAATGCCAGTAAATGGCCCCACGAGTGACGCCGGCCAGAGTGGCGATGTCTGCCAGGGTCGTACGCGCCACGCCTCGCTCGTAAAAGGCCTTTTCGGCCGCCACGAGAATTTGCGCGCGGGTTTCCTGAGCTTCCTCTTTGGTACGACGGACCATGGCAGTACAACCTCAATCAGGGTGCTTCAGCGATGTCTGAATATCAGCTGAATAAAAGTGGGGCGAACGTTCTGGGGGTTCGTCCCCGGCCTACAATTCCAACCTTTCAACAGCGTGTGTAACGGCTTCTGTAACGACGTGGATACGCAGCCCGGGTATTTACAAACAGCCATGTACGTAAGTATATTACTTAGCAAGCTACTTATCCACTCGGCAACCATATTTCACCCTTCCACCTTTCTAGTGCGCACGTTGCGCGCCTGACCCGAGGATTTTCATGCAATTCAAGCCAGCTGTTACCGCTCTGGTCGCCGCCGTCGCCCTGGCATCGCTGCTCAGCGGATGCAAAAAGGAAGAGGCAGCACCGGCCGCCCCACCCCCTCAGGTCGGCGTCGTGACTCTGCAACCGCAATCATTCACCCTGACCTCCGATCTGCCCGGCCGTACCAGTGCGTTCCGCATTGCCGAAGTCCGCCCTCAGGTCAACGGCATCATTCTCAAGCGCCTGTTCAAGGAAGGCAGCGACGTCAAGGCCGGCCAGCAGCTCTATCAGATCGATCCGTCGGTCTATGAAGCGACATTGAAAAGCGCCGAAGCCAACCTGCGCTCGACCAAGTCGATTTCCGACCGCTACAAGCAACTGGTCGACGAGCAGGCTGTAAGCCGTCAGGAATACGACACCGCCGTGGCCAACCGCCTGCAATCGGAAGCCGCACTGCAAACCGCACAGATCAACGTGCGCTACACCAAGGTCTATGCCCCGCTGACCGGCCGCATCGGCCGCTCCTCCGTGACCGAAGGCGCGCTGGTCAGCAATGCCCAGGTCGATGCGATGGCGGTGATTCAGCAAATCGACCCGATCTACGTCGACGTGACCCAGTCCTCGGTCGAGCTGCTGCAACTGCGCCGCGAGCTGGAAAGCGGCCGCCTGCAAAAAGCCGGCGACAACGCGGCCTCGGTCAAGCTGACCCTGGAAGACGGCAGCGAGTACAAGCTGGACGGCAAGCTGGAATTCTCCGAAATCTCGGTTGACCAGACCACCGGCTCCGTCACCCTGCGCGCCATTTTCCCGAACCCTGACCACACCCTTCTGCCTGGCATGTTCGTGCACGCCAAGTTGCTGGCCGGTGTGAACAGCGCGGCGATCCTGGCCCCGCAGCAAGGCGTGACCCGCGACCTCAAGGGCACCCCGACCGCTCTGGTTGTCGGCCCGGACAACAAGGTCGAACTGCGTCAACTCAAGGCCAACCGCACCGTCGGCAACCAGTGGCTGATCGAAGACGGCCTGAAGGCCGGCGATCGCCTGATCACCGAAGGTCTGCAATTCGTCAAACCCGGCATCGAAGTCAAGGCCAGTGAAGCGACCAACGTAGCCGTAAAGAACCCGGCCCCCGCTCAGACAGCTGATAAAGCCTCTGGCGGAAAAGGGGAGTAAACCATGTCGAGATTTTTTATCGACCGTCCGATTTTCGCCTGGGTAATTGCCCTGGTGATCATGTTGGTCGGGGCACTATCGATCCTGCGGTTGCCGATCAACCAGTACCCGAGCATTGCGCCTCCGGCGATTGCCATTTCCGTGACTTACCCGGGTGCTTCGGCACAAACGGTACAGGACACCGTGGTTCAGGTGATCGAGCAACAGCTCAACGGTATCGACAACCTGCGTTATGTCTCGTCGGAAAGTAACTCCGACGGCACCATGACCATTACCGCGACCTTCGAGCAAGGCACCAACTCCGACACCGCGCAGGTTCAGGTACAGAACAAGCTGAACCTGGCCACCCCGCTGCTGCCGCAGGAAGTGCAACAGCAAGGTATCCGCGTCACCAAGGCGGTGAAGAACTTCCTGCTGGTGATCGGCGTGGTGTCGCGTGACGGCAGCATGACCAAGGACGACTTGTCCAACTACATCGTGTCGAACATGCAAGACCCGATCTCGCGGACCGCAGGTGTCGGCGACTTCCAGGTGTTCGGTTCGCAGTACGCCATGCGTATCTGGCTCGACCCGGCCAAGTTGAACAACTACAACCTGACCCCGATCGACGTCAAGACCGCCATCGCGGCGCAAAACGTCCAGGTCTCGTCCGGTCAGCTCGGCGGCCTGCCTGCCCTGCCCGGCACCCAGCTGAACGCGACGATCATCGGCAAGACCCGCCTGCAGACCGCGGAGCAATTCGACAAGATCCTGCTCAAGGTCAACAAGGACGGCTCCCAGGTTCGCCTCAAGGATGTCGCCGAAGTCGGCCTGGGTGGCGAGAACTACAGCATCAACGCCCAGTTCAACGGCGCCCCGGCTTCCGGCCTGGCGGTGAAACTGGCCACCGGTGCCAACGCGCTCGATACCGCCAAGGCCCTGCGCACGACCATCGACAGCCTCAAGCCGTTCTTCCCGCAAGGGATGGAAGTGGTGTTCCCGTACGACACCACGCCGGTGGTGACCGAGTCGATCAAAGGTGTGGTTCACACCCTGGTCGAAGCGATCGCGCTGGTGTTCCTGGTGATGTTCCTGTTCCTGCAAAACTTCCGCGCCACCGTGATCACCACGATGACCGTGCCGGTGGTATTGCTCGGTACATTCGGGATCCTCGCGGCCGCCGGTTTCAGCATCAACACCCTGACCATGTTCGGTATGGTGCTGGCCATCGGCTTGCTGGTGGACGACGCCATCGTCGTGGTGGAAAACGTCGAACGGGTGATGAGCGAAGAAGGCCTGTCACCGAAGGAAGCCACCAAGAAGTCCATGGGTCAGATCCAGGGCGCACTGGTCGGTATCGCCCTGGTGTTGTCGGCGGTTCTGCTGCCAATGGCGTTCTTCAGCGGTTCCACCGGTGTGATCTACAAGCAGTTCTCGATCACCATCGTCTCGGCCATGGCCCTGTCGGTACTGGTTGCGTTGATCTTCACCCCGGCGCTCTGCGCCACCATGCTCAAGCCGATTCCGAAAGGCGAGCACGGCGTACCCAAGCGTGGTTTCTTTGGCTGGTTCAACCGCAATTTCGACCGCGGCGTTCGCGGCTACGAACGCGGTGTGGGCAATATCCTGCAGCGCAAGATCCCGTACCTGCTGGCGTATCTGCTGATCGTGGTGGGCATGATCTGGCTGTTCACCCGCATTCCGACGGCGTTCCTGCCGGAAGAAGACCAGGGTGTACTGTTCGCCCAGGTGCAAACCCCGGCCGGCTCCACAGCCCAGCGTACCCAGGTGGTCGTGGATGAAATGCGTGAATTCCTGCTGCGCCCGGGCAAGGATGGCGGCGAAGGCGATGCGGTGAACTCGGTGTTTACCGTGACCGGTTTCAACTTCGCCGGCCGTGGCCAGAGTTCGGGTATGGCGTTCATCATGCTGCGTCCGTGGGACGAACGTAACGCCGACAACAACGTGTTCAAGGTGGCGGCCCGTGCCCAGCAGCACTTCTTCACCTTCCGCGATGCCATGGTGTTCGCCTTTGCACCACCGGCGGTACTGGAGTTGGGTAACGCCACCGGTTTCGACGTGTTCCTGCAGGACCGCGCCGGTATCGGCCACGAAAAACTGATGGAAGCGCGCAACCAGTTCCTTGGCATGGCCGCACAAAGCAAGATCCTGTCTCAGGTGCGTCCGAACGGCCTGAACGACGAACCGCAATACCAACTGGAAATCGATGACGAGAAGGCCAGTGCCCTGGGCATTACCATCGCCGACATCAACAACACCCTGTCGATTGCCCTGGGCAGTAGCTACGTCAACGACTTCATCGACCGTGGTCGGGTGAAGAAGGTTTACGTGCAAGGCCAGCCAGGCTCTCGAATGGGCCCGGAAGACTTGCAGAAGTGGTACGTGCGCAACGCCCAGGGAACCATGGTGCCGTTCTCGGCATTCGCCAAGGGCGAGTGGATCTACGGTTCGCCGAAACTGGCCCGTTACAACGGCGTGGAAGCGATGGAAATCCTCGGCGCCCCGGCACCGGGTTACTCCACCGGTGAAGCCATGCTCGAAGTCGAAGCCATTGCCAAGAAGCTGCCGGCCGGTGTCGGTATTTCCTGGACCGGCCTGTCGTACGAGGAACGCCTGTCCGGCTCGCAAGCGCCGGCGCTGTACGCCCTGTCGCTGCTGATGGTGTTCCTGTGCCTGGCGGCGCTGTATGAAAGCTGGTCGATTCCGATCGCGGTGATGTTGGTGGTACCGCTGGGGATCATCGGTGCACTGATGGCCACCAGCCTGCGCGGTTTGTCCAACGACGTGTATTTCCAGGTAGGCCTGTTGACGACTATCGGCCTGGCGGCGAAAAACGCCATTCTGATTGTCGAATTTGCAAAGGAACTGCACGAACAGGGGCGTAGCCTGCGCGACGCGGCAATCGAAGCCTGCCGCATGCGTCTGCGACCGATCATCATGACCTCCCTCGCCTTCGTTCTGGGTGTGGTACCACTGGCGATATCCACGGGCGCAGGTTCGGGTAGCCAGCATGCAATCGGTACCGGCGTGATCGGCGGTATGATCACGGCCACTGTGCTGGCGATCTTCTGGGTCCCGCTGTTCTTCGTCACCGTGTCGTCCATTGGCCAGCGTAAGATTGCCGACCCGGATGACGCTACTGAAACTCCTAAAGAGGCTGGCTAATGAGCAAGTCGCTACTCTCCCTGGCAGTCGCCGCCTTCGTGCTCGGTGGCTGCTCGCTGATATCAGATTATCAGCAGCCTGAAGCACCGGTGGCGGGGCAATACCCGCAGGGCCCGGCGTATGCGCCGGCCCAGGCACCGGCGCAAGCGGCAGCCGAGCAGGGCTGGAAGCAGTTTTTCCACGACCCGGCGCTGCAACAGCTGATCCAGGTCGCCCTGGAAAACAACCGTGACCTGCGTGTCGCGGCCCTGAACATCGACGCCTTTGCGGCTCAGTACCGCATCTCCCGCGCCGACCTGTTCCCGGCCGTTTCGGCCAACGGCACCGGCAGCCGCCAGCGCCTTCCGGCTAACGCGTCGCAGACCGGCGAAGCCGGCATCACCAGTTCCTACTCCGCAACGGTTGGCGTCAACGCCTACGAACTCGACCTGTTCGGTCGGGTTCGCAGCCTGAACGAGGAAGCGTTGCAGAAGTACTTCGCTACCGAAGAAGGCCGGCGCAGCACGCAGCTCAGCCTGGTGGCCAGCGTCGCCAACGCCTACCTGACCTGGCAGGCCGACAAGGAACTGCTGAAAGTTACCCAGGACACCCTCGCCGCGTTCGAGGAGAGCTACAAGCTCACCGCGCGCAGCAACGAAGTGGGAGTCGCCTCGGCCCTGGACCTGGCGCAGTCGCGGACCTCGGTGGAAAACGCCCGTGCGCAACTGGCCCGTTACACCCGCCAGGTCGCCCAGGATGAAAACAGCCTGGTACTGCTGTTGGGTACCGGCGTCCCGGCCAACCTGCCAGCGGCCAAACCGTTGAACGACGATCTGTTGGCCGAAGTACCGGCCGGCCTGCCGTCGGACTTGCTGCAACGTCGTCCGGATATCCTCCAGGCCGAGCACAACCTCAAGGCGGCCAACGCCAACATCGGCGCGGCACGGGCAGCGTTCTTCCCGAGCATCAGCCTGACCGCCAACGCCGGGACCCTGAGCCCGGACCTGTCCGGCCTGTTCAAGGGCGGTTCGGGTACATGGTTGTTCCAGCCACAGATCAACCTGCCGATCTTCAACGCCGGCGCCCTGAGCGCCAGCCTGGATTACTCGAAGATCCAGAAAGACATCGGTGTGGCGAACTACGAGAAGTCCATTCAAACGGCCTTCCAGGAAGTCGCCGACGGCCTGGCCGCACGCGGGACCTACACCGACCAGGTACAGGCACAGCGTAATCTGGTCAGCGCCAACCAGGACTACTACCGCCTGGCCGAGCGTCGTTATCGCATCGGTGTCGACAGCAACCTGACGTTCCTCGATGCCCAGCGTCAGCTGTTCAACTCCGAACAGAATCTGATTACCGATCGCCTGGCGCAGTTGATCAGTCAGGTCAACCTGTACAAGGCACTGGGTGGTGGCTGGAACGAACAGACGGCGAAGAACGAGCCGTTGAAGGAAGAAGCGCCGAAGATGAAGTATTTCTGATAGCGCTGTGAGAACACTAAGCCCACCGATTGGTGGGCTTTTTGTTGGCTGCGGGAAAAGGTGTACTGGCCGTACGGGCCCCATCGCGGGCAAGCCCGCTCCCACAGGGTCACTGTGGTTCACAATTTTGTATACGACACGGACACTGTGGGAGCTGGCTTGCCAGCGATGAGGCGCGCAAGAACAGCACAATAATCACAGTCAATCTAATGTTCGATAATCGCCCAAAACCCGCTTTTTACGATTGAACCATCCAGTACATTCCACGCACCATCCGAACCACAAAACCAATAACAACAGGTTCGACACCATGCCCCCGCGCCCTGCCCTCCCCGGCTGATCCGCTTCGCTTTTCATGATTTCGACTGTTCGTCTGCAACCCCCGGGTTGCGGCATCACCCCGTTTCATCCCCAAGAATTAGTGAGACCCGAGCCCATGACGCCTTCTCCCGCGCCGTACTTCGTTCCCAGCCTGATCGCCATTGCCCTGGCCTGCGCGGCCCTGCCCGCCAGCGCCGAGGAGTCGGGCTTTGTGGAGGGCGCCAAGGTCAACCTGAACCTGCGCAACTTCTACATCAATCGCAACTTCACCAACCCGACCAAGGCCCAGGGCAAGGCTGAGGAGTGGACGCAAAGTTTCATCCTCGACGCCAAGTCCGGGTTCACCCAGGGCACCGTCGGGTTCGGCATGGATGTGCTGGGTTTGTACTCGGTAAAACTCGATGGCGGCAAAGGCACTGGCGGGACGCAACTGCTGCCGCTGGACCATGACGGCCGCCCTGCAGACAACTTCGGCCGCACCAACGTGGCGCTCAAGGCGAAGCTGTCGCAGACCGAAGTCAAGGTTGGGGAATGGATGCCGGTGCTGCCAATCCTGCGTTCGGACGACGGTCGCTCATTGCCGCAAACCTTCCGTGGCGGTCAGATCACCTCGAAAGAAATCAACGGACTAACGTTGTACGGCGGCCAGTTCCGCGCCAACAGCCCGCGCGACGACAGCAGCATGAGCGACATGTCGATGACCGGCAAAGCCGCGTTCACCTCCGATCGTTTCAACTTTGAGGGCGGCGAGTACGTGTTCAATGAAAAGCGCACCCAGATTGGTCTGTGGAACGCCGAGCTCAAGGACATCTACAGCCAACAGTTCGTCAACCTGATCCACAGCCAGCCCGTCGGCGACTGGACCCTGGGCGCCAACCTGGGTTTCTTCTACGGCAAGGATGACGGCAGCGCCCGGGCCGGTGAGCTGGACAACAAAACCCTGTACGGGTTGTTCTCGGCCAAATACGGCGGCCACACCTTCTACGTCGGCCTGCAGAAACTCACCGGCGACAGCGCCTGGATGCGGGTCAACGGCACCAGCGGCGGCACCCTGGCCAACGACAGCTACAACTCCAGCTACGATAATGCCCGGGAGAGATCCTGGCAGGTGCGCCACGACTACAACTTCGTCGCCCTCGGCGTACCGGGCCTGACCCTGATGAACCGCTATATCAGCGGCGACAATGTGCACACCGGCAGCATCACCGACGGCAAGGAATGGGGACGTGAATCGGAACTGGGCTACACCGTGCAGAGCGGCGTGCTGAAAGACCTGAATCTGAAATGGCGCAACTCGACCATGCGCCGGGATTACAGCAACAACGAGTTCGATGAGAACCGGTTGATCATCAGCTATCCGATCAGCCTGCTGTAAAATCAAAAGATCGCAGCCTGCGGTGCTCCTACAGGGGTTCACACCCTCCTGTAGGAGCTGCCGCAGGCTGCGATCTTTTTAAGCCCTGACCTATTCCCGCGACTCGACCCCCAACTCATCCCACACCGACTCGGCCAGGTGGAAGGTCGCATTGGCCGCCGGAATGCCGCAGTAGATGGCGCTCTGCATGATCACTTCCTTGATCTCGCCACGGCTCACGCCGTTGTTGGCGGCGGCGCGCAGGTGCAGTTTGAGTTCGCCCTCGCGGTTCATGCCGATCAGCATGGCGATGGTGATCAGGCTGCGGGTATGGCGCGGCAGGCCCGGACGGGTCCAGATGTCGCCCCAGGCGTGGCGGGTAATCATCTCCTGAAACTCCGAGTTGAACTCGGTCAGGGTCGTCAGGCTGCGGTCGACATGCGCGTCTCCAAGGACCGCGCGACGGACCTTCATACCCTCGTCATAACGTTGTTTTTCGTCCACGAGAATCCCCTCAATCAGCCGACAGAAACGCCAGCACGCGCTCGCTGAACGCATCGCCTGCCTGGACGTTGGACAAATGCGCGGCGTAGAACTCGGCGTACTCGGCCCCGCGCACATGCTCCTGAATGAAATGCCCACCGGATGGCGGCGTCACCGCATCTTCGGTCCCGGCAATCACCAGCAACGGCGCCTTGATCGAGGACAACCGCTCGCGGAAATCGGCATCACGCACCGCCGCGCAATTGGCCGCATAGCCTTCGGGCGAAGTGGCCGCGAGCATGTCGGTAATCTGCTTGGCCGCCGCCGGGTTGGCGGCGGAGAAGTCCGGAGTGAACCAGCGGGCAATCGAGGCATCGCGCAAGGCAACCATGGCCGCCTGACCATCACGCAGGACCATTTCGATACGCGGGTTCCACACTGACGGATCGCCGATTTTCGCCGCGGTGTTGCACACGATCAGCTTGTTCAGGCGCTCGCCGGCATTGATCCCCAGCCACTGGCCAATCAGCCCGCCCATGGACAAGCCGCAGAAATGCGCGCGCTCGATGTGCAAGGCATCCAGCAAGGCGAGCACGTCGCGGCCCAGTTGCTCGATGCTGTAAGGTCCCGGGGTCACCAATGACTGGCCATGACCGCGAGTGTCAAAACGCAACACGCGAAAATGCTCGGAGAACGCCGGGATTTGCGCGTCCCACATGTGCAGGTCGGTGCCCAAGGAGTTGGACAGCACCAGCACCGGCGCATCGACCGGTCCATCCAGTTGGTAATGCAGTTCGCCCTCGGCGAGTTGTACAAAAGCCACAGCAATTCTCCTTCAGGCAGTCAATGCAGAATGTTCGGCCACCGCCCGCTCGACCCAGGTTTGGGCCTGGCCGAGGTAATGGGCAGGGTCCAGCAGATGATCGAGTTCAGCCGCCGACAGTTCGGCGGTCACTTGCGGTTCATCGCCAAGCACCGCACGCAGGTGACGCTGTTCGGCCACCGCGCGTTTGCAGCAGCGTTCGAGCAGATGGTGTGCGGTATCGCGGCCAACCCGTTGGGCGAGGACAATACTCACCGCTTCGGCGAGCACCAGGCCCTGGGTCAGATCGAGGTTGTGCGCCATGCGCCCGGCATCCACTTCCAGCCCCTGGGTGATCAGCAACGCTTGCTGCAGGCTGCCCGACACCAGGCAGCAAATCTCCGGCAGGGTTTCCCACTCGGCATGCCACAGGCCAAGACTGCGCTCGTGTTCCTGGGGCAAGGCGCTGAAGAGTGTCGAGAGCAAACCGGGTACACGCGTCGCCGCGCCGATCAACACCGCCGCGCCCACCGGATTGCGCTTGTGCGGCATGGTCGAGGAACCGCCCTTGCCCGGCGCCGAAGGTTCGAACACTTCGGCGGCTTCGGTTTGCATCAGCAGGCTGACGTCGCGACCGAGCTTGCCGAGACTGCCGGCGATCAACCCGAGCACCGCGCCGAACTCCACCACACGATCGCGCTGGGTGTGCCACGGTTGCTCGGGCAAGGTCAGTTGCAGCTCTTCGGCCAGCGCCTGGGCAATCGGCATGGCCTGCTCGCCAAGTGCCGCGAGGGTGCCGGACGCACCGCCGAATTGCAGCACCAGCAGACGCGGTTTCAATTCGGCCAGGCGCTGGCGACTGCGGGTCACGGCGCCCAGCCAACCGGCGATTTTCATGCCGAGGGTCACCGGCGTCGCATGCTGCAACCAGGTGCGCCCGGCCAATGGCGTAGCCACATATCGTTCGGCCTGCGTCGCAAGGGTTTGCCCAAGTTGCGCCAGATCGCTTTCGATCAACTCCAGCGCACGACGCAATTGCAGCACCAGGCCGCTGTCCATCACATCCTGGCTGGTCGCGCCCAAATGCACGTAACGCTCGGCCTCGGCATTCTGCGCAGCGATCTGCTTGCCCAGCGCCTTGACCAACGGAATCGCCGAGTTACCCGCCGTGGCAATCGCCTCGCCCAACGCCGCAAAGTCGTAGAGCCCGGCGCTGCAAGCCGCTTGAATCGGCGCGACAGCACTTGTCGGAATCAACCCGACCCGCGCTTCGGCCCGGGCCAGTGCCGCTTCGAAATCGAGCATGGCCTGGACCCGGCCCTGATCGCAGAACACGTCACGCATATCGCGGGCAGTGAAATAGGCATCGAACAATTGATTGCCCGGTCGCTGGTTCATAAACAGTTCCTGAAGGCGCGGGCCTTTGCGGCCCGCGCAAGAAGATCAAAGATCGTGATGCAGATACTTCGCCTGTTTCGGCAGACGCAGGCTGAACAGGAAGGCTATCGCCATCATCACCGTTACATACCAGTAGAAGGAGTTTTCCATGCCCACGGCCTTGAGGCTCAAGGCCACATATTCCGCCGAACCACCGAAGATCGCATTCGCCACCGCATACGCCAGGCCGACACCCAATGCACGCACCTCCGGCGGAAACATCTCGGCTTTCACCAGGCCACTGATCGAGGTGTAGAAACTGACGATTGCCAGCGCCAGGGTAATCAGCACAAAGGCCAGGAACGGACTGCTGACACTTTTCAGGCTCAACAGGATCGGCACCGTGCACAGCGTGCCGAGGGCGCCGAACCAGAGCATCGAGTTACGCCGCCCGATCTTGTCGGCGAGCATGCCGAAAACCGGTTGCATGCACATGTAGAGGAACAGCGCGCCGGTCATGATGTAGCTGGCGGTCTTGGCCGGCATGCCGGCGGTGTTCACCAGGTACTTCTGCATGTACGTGGTGAAGGTGTAGAAAATCAGCGAGCCACCGGCGGTGTAGCCGAGTACGGTGATGAACGCAGCCTTATGGTCACGAAACAGCGCGCCGATGCTGCCGGCGTCCTTGTTTTCGCGCATTTCCTTGCTGGAGGTTTCTTTCAGCGAACGACGCAGATACAGCGAAACCAGCGCCGCCATGGCACCAACCACGAAGGGAATCCGCCAACCGTAGGCACGCAACTCCTCTTCACTGAGGAACTGTTGCAGGATCACTACCACCAATACCGCCAGCAGTTGCCCGCCAATCAGCGTTACGTACTGGAAGGATGCGAAGAAACCGCGCTGCCCCTTGAGGGCGACTTCACTCATGTAGGTGGCGGTGGTGCCGTACTCGCCACCTACCGACAGGCCCTGGAGCAAACGCGCAAACAGCAACAGGACTGGCGCCCAGATCCCGATGCTGCTGTAGGTCGGCAGGCAAGCGATAAGCAACGAGCCGAAACACATCATCAGAATCGAGATCAACATCGAATTCTTGCGCCCGTGCTTGTCTGCCAACCGACCGAAAATCCAGCCACCGATCGGTCGCATCAGGAACCCGGCGGCAAACACGCCTGCGGTATTGACCAACTGCACCGTGGGGTTGTCGGAGGGGAAAAAGGCCGGCGCGAAATAAAGCGCACTGAAGGCGTAGACGTAAAAGTCGAACCATTCGACCAGATTACCGGACGAGGCACCGACAATGGCGAAGATCCGCTTGCTGCGCTCCTCACCGGTGTATAGCGGTTGTGTAGCGGTGGTCGTTGTCATTGTTTTCTACTCAATGGGGACAGTGAGAGTCTAGACATACTTTGCAACAGTCCCGTTCCACACAAAAGATCGCAGCCTACGGCAGCTCCTACAAAGGCATGGGCTGCGATCTTTTGATCTGGGTCTTAATAATCGAAGAACACCGTCTCCGCATCAGTGCCTTGCAGAATCACATTCCACTGATAAACACCCGACGCATCCTTCCTGGCCAGCAAGGTACCGCGACGCTCGGCCGGCACGCACTCCAGCAACGGATCGTTGACGTTGGCCGCCTCTCCATCAAAGTAGATCCGTGTCAGCAGGTGCTTCACCAGACCACGGGCAAACACCAGTACCACCAGGTGCGGTGCCTGAGTCGTGCCTTTGAGCCCCTCGACCGTTCCCGGCTTGATGGTGGTGAAACGAAAACGCCCTTCGGCATCCACCGGCACCCGGCCAAAGCCTTCGAAATTCGGGTCCAGGGGTTTTTCCTGGTCGTCCTCCGGATGGTCATACTTGCCCGCGGCATTGGCCTGCCAGACTTCCAGCATCGCGTCGTTGACGATGTCGCCATTGCCGTCGAGTACTTGCCCGGTGATCGCCACGCGCTCGCCCAGGGTTTGTTCGACGGTCAGGTCTTCGCGGTTCAGCCAGGTCAGGCCGATGTGGTAGTACGGCCCGACGGTGTGGGACGTGGTCGCAGTCAGCGTCATCTTATTTCTCCATCGGCGTGGCGTCGCGGCCGCGCAAAACGATGTCCCAGCGATAACCGAGGGCATAGGACGGGATGGTTTTTTCCAGGTCGAACGAGGCGATCAAGCGCTCTTTGGCGCGGGTATCGGGCACGCAGTTGTAGATCGGGTCATACGCCAGCAGCGGGTCGCCCGGAAAATACATTTGCGTCACCAGGCGCGTCAGGATGCTCGGCCCGAACAACGAGAAATGGATGTGCGCCGGGCGCCAGGCGTTGTGGTGGTTGCCCCACGGATACGCACCGGGCTTGATGGTCTGGAACTGATACCAGCCATCGGCGTCGGTCACCGTACGACCCGTGCCAGTGAAGTTCGGGTCCAGCGGCGCGTCGTGCAGGTCACGGGCATGGGCATAGCGACCGGCAGCGTTGGCTTGCCAGATCTCCACCAGAATCCCCGGAACCGGCAGACCGTTTTCGTCCAGCACGCGGCCGTGGATGATGATGCGCTCACCCTGTGGCTGACCTTCGTGCTGAGCGGTGAGGTCATTGTCCTTCTCGTTGACGCGCTCGGCGCCGACGGTTGGCCCGGTGATTTCCGACAACGAATGGGGCAGAAACACCAACGGCTTGGACGGCGAGCGCAGGTTGGTGGATTGATAGGTCGGGTGCAGGTACTCCGGTTGAGTACCCTCCTGCGGGCGACGGTAACCAGGCTTGTCAGTCATTACTCTTTCCTCAGTTCTTGTTAGCCGACAGGGTGTGTCAGACCCGTTCGATTGCCAAAGCCAGGCCCTGGCCGACACCGACGCACATGGTCGCCAGACCTTTCTTGCCACCGGTTTTTTCCAGCTGATGCAACGCCGTCAGCACCAGACGCGCACCGCTCATGCCCAACGGATGGCCCAGGGCAATCGCGCCACCGTTCGGGTTGACCTGGGCGGCATCGTCGGCGATCCCCAGTTCACGCAGCACCGCCAGGCCCTGGCTGGCGAAGGCTTCGTTGAGTTCGATCACGTCGAAATCGCTTACTGCCACGCCGAGGCGCTCGGTCAGTTTGCGCACCGCCGGCACCGGGCCGATGCCCATCACCCGCGGTGCAACACCGGCGCTGGCCATGCCCAGCACTTTGGCGCGGGCGGTCAGACCGTGTTTCTTCACGGCTTCGGCCGAGGCCAGGATCAACGCGGCGGCACCGTCGTTCACACCCGAGGCATTGCCGGCGGTGACGGTTTTGTCCGGGCCGTTGACCGGTTTCAGTTTTGTCAGGGCTTCCAGGGTGGTGTCGGCGCGAGGGTGCTCGTCCTGGCTGACCACGGTCTCGCCTTTCTTGTGGGCAATCCGCACTTCGACGATTTCTTCGGCAAAGAACCCGGCGGCTTGCGCGACGGCAGTGCGCTGCTGGCTGCGCAGGGCAAAGGCGTCCTGATCTTCGCGGGAGACTTTGTAATCGTCGGCCACGTTGTCAGCGGTCTGCGGCATCGCGTCCACGCCGTACTGGGCTTTCATCAACGGGTTGATGAAGCGCCAGCCGATGGTGGTGTCTTCGAGTTTCATGTTGCGCGAGAACGCCGCGTCGGCCTTGCCCATCACGAACGGCGCACGGGACATCGACTCGACGCCGCCGGCAATCGCCAGCTCCATCTCGCCGCTGGCGATGGCGCGGAACGCGGTGCCGATGGCATCCATGCCCGAAGCGCAAAGGCGGTTGAGGGTCACGCCGGGAATGGTTTCCGGAAGCCCCGCCAACAGCAGCGCCATGCGCGCAACGTTGCGGTTGTCTTCGCCGGCCTGGTTGGCGCAGCCGAGGAACACCTCGTCCACGGCGCTCCAGTCCACCGACGGGTTGCGCTCCATCAAGGCCTTGATCGGCACGGCGGCCAGGTCGTCGGCACGCACCGTCGACAGACCACCGCCGAAACGGCCGATGGGGGTACGAATCGCGTCGCAGATATAAACGTCACGCATCACGCTTCTCCGGGGGCTTGGCCGTGGGCCGCTGCAGTACGGGCTTCGAGATCGCGCAGCGCGGTCAGTTCGACGTCGGTCGGCTCGGCGGTGGTTGCAACGCTGTCGGCAAAGCGAATCGCCCAACCGGTGGCGGCGACCACTTGCTCGCGGGTCACGCCCGGGTGCAGTGCAGTGACCACGAACTCATGGGTGCCCGCTTCCGGCTCCATGATGCACAGGTCTGTAATGATGCCGACCGGACCAGCGCCAGGCAGGCCGAGACGCTTGCGCGAATCACCGCCCTCGCCGTGGCCGACCGAGGTAATGAAGTCGAGTTTGTCGACAAAGGAGCGCGCCGACTGCTTGAGGATAATCAACACGCTCTTGGCGGAACCGGCAATCTCCGGCGCGCCACCGGCACCCGGCAGACGCACTTTCGGTGCGTGGTAATCGCCGACCACGGTGGTGTTGATGTTGCCGAAGCGATCGACCTGCGCCGCGCCGAGGAAACCGACGTCGATGCGCCCGCCCTGCAGCCAGTAGCGGAAAATCTCGCCGGTCGGGACCACGGTGTCGGCGGTTTCCGCCAATTCACCGTCACCGATCGACAGCGGCAATACGCTCGGCTTGGCACCGATCGGACCCGATTCGTAGATCAATACCACATCAGGCGAAGACGTCAGGCGCGCCAGGTTGGCCGCTTTCGATGGCAGGCCGATGCCCACGAAGCACACCGAACCGTTCTTCAGGCGGCGAGCGGCGGCGACGGTCATCATTTCATTGGTGGTGTAAGTCATTACTTCGCCTCCGAAGCGGCGGCCAGTTTGGCCTGGAACTCGCTGAAGTCAGCGCTGCCGTGGATGTATTCGTTGATCCACGCGGTGAAGGTTTCACGGTCGCGGGCAATCGGGTCCCAGGCCTGATAGAAGCGGTTGTCGCGTTCGGTGTAACCGTGGGCGTAGGACGGATGCGCACCACCAGGCACATGGCAAACCGCGCTCAAGGCCCAGGTCGGCAACACGCAGGCGTTCATCGGTGCATTCAGGTCGTCGACGATCTCTTCAACGGTGACGATGCAACGCTTGGCGGCCAGTGCGGCTTCTTTCTGCACGCCGAGAATGCCCCAGAGCAGCACGTTGCCTTTGCGGTCGGCTTTCTGCGCATGGATCACGGTGATGTCCGGACGCACCGAAGGTACGGCGGCCAGCACTTCACCGGTGAACGGGCAGGTAACGGACTTGATCAGCGGGTTGACCTTCGGCAGGTCGGAACCGGCGTAGGCTCGCAGCACCGCGAATGGCAAGCCGGAAGCGCCGGCGACGTAGGCATTGGCCAGGTCGGCATGGCTGTGTTCTTCGATTTCCAGCGGGTGCGGCCACTGCTTCTCGACGGCGTCACGCAGGCGATGCAGGGAGCCGACACCGGGGTTGCCACCCCAGGAGAAAATCAGCTTGCGGGCACAACCGGCACCAATCAACTGGTCGTAGATCAGGTCAGGGGTCATCCGCACCAGGGTCAGGTCTTTCTTGCCCTGGCGAATGATTTCGTGACCCGCGGCCGTCGGGATCAGGTGGGTGAAGCCTTCGAGCGCGACCGTATCGCCGTCGTTCACGAATTGCTTCACCGCGTCGTGCAGCGAAAGAATTTCAGCCATTGGGGCAGGCTCCCGTTTGTTGTTAACCGACAGTGGAAGAAGGCGCCGATGCGCAGCGCCGGGATGACTGAAGGTTAAGCCTGTGTAAAACGTCAAACAATCCGATAATCGACTAACCGTTCGATAATCGAACATATTGTTGCCTGACTATCTTTATCGGTGCCCCCCAAAAGATCGCAGCCTGCGGCAGCTCCTACAGGTGTATGAATTCCCCTGTAGGAGCTGCCGCAGGCTGCGATCTTTTCTGGCTACACCCCTATTTCAACGCCGAATCAGGTCGCATCCGCATGACTGACCATGCCCTTGATCACGACGGCTGTGGTCGCCAGCGCCGCCGGAATCACCAGTGCCGTCAGCACTTGCTCGAAGTTCCAGCCCAGCCCCAGCAGGGTCGCGCCCATCCACGCCCCGAGGATGGCGCCGAAGCGGCCGATCCCGAGCATCCACGACACACCGGTGGCCCGCCCCTGAGTCGGGTAAAAACGTGCCGCCAGTGACGGCATCGCCGATTGCGCACCGTTGACACACATCCCCGCCACCAGCACCAGCGTCGCCAGTATTGTGATGTTGCCCAGGCTCTGCCCCACCGCGTAGGCAAACACCCCGGCCAGCAGGTAGAAAATGCCGATGACCTTGTGCGGATTGAACCGGTCCATCGCCCAGCCCACGCCCACCGCACTCAGCACGCCACCGAACTGGAACAACGCGCCGATGAAAGCGGCCTGTTCCATGCTCGCGCCACTGTCGCGCATCAGCGTCGGCAGCCAGCTGGTCAGCAGGTAGACGATCACCAGGCCCATGAAGTAGGTCAGCCACAGCAGCAAGGTGCCGACGCTGTAGGTGCCGGAAAAGATCACCGCAAACACATTGCGCGCCTTCACGGTCTTCTGTTCCGGCACGCTGAAGCTGGACGCCTGGGCCACCACCGTCGGGTCAATCGGCGCCAGTGTCTTGCGTACCTTGTCCGTACCGCGGTTACGCACCACCAGGTAACGCGCCGACTCCGGCAGCCAGAACAGTAATACGACGGCGAGGATCAGCGGCAGGACTCCGCCGATCAGCAACAGGCTGTGCCAGCCAAAGGCCGGAATGAGCTTGGCCGAGATAAAGCCGCCGCCGGCCATGCCGAGGTTGAAACCGCAGAACATGCTGGTCACCAGCAAGGACTTCTTGCGCTCCGGGGTGTACTCCGACAGCAGGGTCGTGGCGTTCGGCATGCCGGCGCCCAGGCCCAGCCCGGTTAAAAAGCGCAACACCAGCAATTGCTCGACGTTGGTGCTGTAGGCCGAAGCCAGGCTGAAGGCACCGAACAACAACACCGCCCCGACCAGTACGACTTTTCGTCCAAAGCGGTCAGCCAATGGCCCGGAGCCCAGAGCACCAAAGACCATGCCGATCAGAGCCGCGCTCATCACCGGACCGAGGCTGGCGCGATCGATTCCCCAATCCTGCGACAGAGCCGGCGCAATGAATCCCATGGCCGCGGTATCGAGGCCGTCGAGAAAGACAATCAGGAAACACAGGATGACTACCCGCCACTGGTAGCGCGAAATGGGCTGAGCATTGATGAAGGACTGCACGTCAAGGCAGTTTCCTACAGCAGACTGGGGCTGGTTCATTATTTTTATTCCGTGGATCACAGTCGAAAGGGGCCAGCCGGGGCTGACGCAGACGCGACAGTAATGACCCACAGGAAACAGCGTCAATTCGCCAAACGTAACTCTGTGCGTTTATCGAACAGCTTAGGTAAACAGTTGGCTACTGAGGTCGCGGCTGGCACTCAGCAGGCCAGGCAAGAAGCGTTGTTCCAGCTCGTTACGACTGACTCGCCCGGCGTGGGTGCTGACATTGAGGGCCGCGACCACCTGGCCGGAGGCGTCGTACACCGGGACGGCAATTGAGCGCAGTCCCTGCTCAAGTTCCTGGTCGACAATGCACCAGCCTTGCTGTCGGACCTCTTGCAGGCATTCGAGCAATGCCTCGGGGGTGTGAATCGTGCGACTCGTCTTGGCCTGCAGTTCGGCGTGCTCCAGGTATTCGCCCAGCGACGTGTCATCCAGTGCAGCCAGCAGGATCCGCCCCATTGACGTGCAATAGGCCGGCAGGCGCCCACCCACCGACAGGTCCACCGAAATCAGGCGCTGGGTGGTCGCGGAGCGGGCGATGTACAGAATGTCGTCACCTTCCAGCGTGGCCATGTTGCAGGCCTCGTGCAGCTGTTCGCTCATGCGGTCCAGGTAAGGCTGGGCGGAAACCGCCAGCGGCGTTGATGACACATAGGCATGGCCGAGGGTCAGCACTTTGGGCAGCAACGAGTAGGTGCGGCCGTCGGTGGTGGCGTAGCCGAGTTTGATCAGGGTGTGCAGGCAACGGCGCACGGCGGCGCGGGGAATTTCCGTGCGGTGGCTGATCTGGGCGATGGTCAGGTGCCGTTTGCGTTCCTGGAACGCTTGCACCACAGCCAGGCCACGGGCCAGGGACGTCATGAAATCCGGGTCGCCGGTCAGTGCCTGGATCCGTTTGGCCGGCGAGGCAACGATGGGGGGAGCCACTGAAGCGAAGGAATTGCGCATTTGATCGTTCATACAAGGTCCTTTTACCCACTCGGATCAGCGACTATTACAAAGGGCTACCGCCTGACGCTCAAGCCCGGCCCGTCAACTCCGGGCGATTATCGAACGCTCGACCGATAATCGCAATCAGCCGTGCCAATCAGCCCGTCCGCTGATGTCCGGTTTTTCGCTGGATCACCAACTCGTTTACAGCCGATCGACCCAGGAATTAATGAGGCATTCTAAATACCGTAACTTGTTCGACTTAATGGCGTCAGAAAGGCATCGCAGCAATCAGGATCAGTCGACGTTCTAGTAGAACGTAAAATTCCGCACAACAAAACTGCGCCCCCAAGACCGGCTTTTAACTCTTTGGAGATAGTGTTCTTCAAATAGGCCGCTATAATACAATTCAGTAGCACTCCGGTTTTTTTACTTGCCGGACCTGCTACCCGGCAATGCGATGTTCCATCTCCGTTGCCCGTTGCAAGCGCCAGAACTGCATTGCACTGCCTTGCCAGTGCGCTTGCTGAAACAGGAAACTGAAGCTACGTCAGCTGTTTATCTCTGGTGCCGTGGCCGCCTGTGACATGGAAGTATTGATCCCGGTTGTCGCCAAAACGATGTCTTGACGGGCATTGCCCATTCGACGGACGTGATCAATCGATTTGATGCAGCGCGTTTTCACCAGAATTTATCCCAACTCAATCAGGTAGCACTGTGACGAAAGACGAACTGCGCGCGGAACTAGAGCGCCAGGAACAACGCTACAAGGAAGTTTACGGCGGAGAAGTCACCACTTACGCCGCTCAACCCGAACCGGAACGTAAACCCTGGCGTAAACGCGCCACCGTTCAGGATCAGGTTTTCCAGCAAGAACTTGAAAAGATGGAAAAGGAACTCAAAGCCGAAGAGCCATGACTGCTTCGGCCTGAACCTTACAAGGATCTGGCTCTGCACCTGTTAAAAGCGGGATGTAGAGAGGTCGCCTTGCGCGCCCGCTACGAGCGGGCTGCGGCCACTGCCCTCCCCGGATGAAGGCAGATTTTGATATCTGACGTATTTCTCAGATATTTCTTACAGGCATTCGACCCCATCCTTCAGCGGTGCGAATCCCTTGCCGCGGCGATCTTTTCAAGAAAAATCAACAAGTTAAAAAACACAGCAAAACCCTTGGGCTTTGGGTGCCGCGGCAAAAAAATTCGTTGAAGAATGTTACCGATGAGCAGCTAGTGCATTGATTAGCAGTCTTTTCTGGCATAATCGCGCCCCCTTATGACCGGGTCAGAAAACCTTCATGATCGATTTATTCAGCGGACTGGATGCTTGGGTGCTTGTGAGCCTCTTGCTCGCCCTGGCCTTTGTCCTCGCCTTCGAGTTCATCAACGGCTTTCATGACACTGCTAACGCGGTGGCCACCGTTATCTACACCAAAGCCATGCCGCCTCACCTGGCGGTGTTTTTCTCAGGAGTGTTCAACTTCCTCGGCGTGCTGCTGGGCGGGGTCGGCGTGGCGTATGCCATCGTCCACCTGCTGCCGGTAGAACTGCTGATCAATGTGAACACCGGTCACGGACTGGCCATGGTGTTCTCGTTGCTCGCCGCCGCCATTACCTGGAACCTGGGCACCTGGTACTTCGGTATTCCCGCTTCCAGTTCCCACACGCTGATCGGTTCGATCCTCGGTGTCGGCCTGGCCAATGCCCTGATCAACGATATTCCGTTGGCCGACGGCGTGAACTGGCAAAAGGCGATCGATATCGCCATGTCACTGGTGTTCTCGCCAATGGCAGGTTTCCTGATCGCCGCGTTGATCCTGATCGGCCTTAAATGGTGGCGTCCACTGTCGAAGATGCACAAGACACCGGAACAGCGCCGCAAGATCGACGACAAGAAGCATCCGCCGTTCTGGAATCGCCTGGTACTGGTGATCTCGGCCATGGCCGTGAGTTTCGTGCACGGTTCCAACGATGGCCAGAAAGGTATCGGCCTGATCATGCTGGTCCTGATCGGTATCGTGCCGGCGCAGTTCGTCCTCGACCTGAACAGCACGACCTATCAGATCGAGCGCACCCGCGACGCCACGCTGCACCTGAGCCAGTTCTACCAGCGCAACTCGGAAACCCTGGGCGAGTTCCTGGCCCTGGGCAAGAGCGTGGAAGGCGATCTGCCGGAGAAATTCCGTTGCAACCCGCAACAGACCGAACCGACCATCACCGCCCTGCTCGGTACCCTCAAGGGTGTAGCCGACTACCACTCGCTGCCGTCGGAAAGCCGCATCGAAGTACGTCGTTACCTGCTATGCCTCGACGACACGGCGAAGAAGGTCAGCAAATTGCCAACCCTCGGCGCCCGTGAAAAGGCGGACCTGGACAAGCTGCGCAAAGACCTGACCACTACCACTGAATATGCCCCGTTCTGGGTGATTCTGGCAGTGGCGCTGGCCCTGGGCCTGGGCACCATGGTTGGCTGGAAACGCGTGGTACTGACCATTGGCGAGAAGATCGGCAAGCAAGGCATGACGTACTCTCAAGGTATGTCGGCGCAGATCACCACCGCCAGCCTGATCGGCCTGGCGAACATCTTCAGCCTGCCGGTTTCCACCACCCACGTGCTGTCCTCGGGCGTGGCGGGCACCATGGTCGCCAATAAAAGCGGCCTGCAAGGCGGCACCGTCAGAACCATCCTGATGGCCTGGGTATTGACCCTGCCAGCCACCGTGGCCCTGTCGGCCGGGTTGTTCTGGCTCGCTTCGAAGGCGCTTGGCAGCTGACAGGCAGCCAAACCAAAAAAGGCGCGTTCCGCAAGGAACGCGCCTTTTTTATTGCCATAATTGTCGCCACACCACAAATCATTGTGGGAGCGAGCTTGCTCGCGATAGCGGCCTTGCAGTCAATATAGATGCTGAATGTTATGGCCTCATCGCGAGCAAGCTCGCTCCCACAGGGTTTGCGTGTATCGATAGAGTTTTACAGGCAAAAAAAAGGGCAACCGAAGTTGCCCAAAATGCCTTGCGTGCTCATTACATCCGGAAAGAACTACGGTTACTTCCGCTTGTGCGAATCCTTCCAGATAAAAAGTCCGAACCCTGCAAAAAACACAAACATGAGGCTGACAGTCAGCACTCCGGCGATCACCACGTTGTCGAAAAACATGACGCGTCTCCTGCACTTGCCCTGTTGCGATAGAGCCAAGTTAACCAAACGGGCAGGAGAGAATATTGACCGGGATCAATGTCGCCCGAGACTGGGCAAGAGGAAGGGGAAAGTTTGACCCGCATCAATGAATGCGGGGGGAGGATCAGCGTTTTTTCGGTTTGTTTTTCGGCTTTTTCTTTACCTTGCCCAACGGCATGGCTTGTTCGAACGCCTGGCGAACTTCATTGAGCCGTTTGTCATTGAGGTCATGAACACGCTTGGCGCGTTCCGCGTTGAGGTCAATCAATTTGTCGTCTTGGCTCATGGCAGTCAGTGCATCGCTTGAAATGAGTTTCAGCCGCCGTGGCGTTCGGCAACCCTGCGCCAATAATGCGGCCTGACGACCGCGCTGACCAGCCGTGTGCTCAAATCTCGATGTCGACCCACAGCCCCTGCCGCGGTTGATCTTCCATCAACGGCGCCACCGGCACTGTGTTGTCGGCATTGAGTTCATCCCCGGGAATCGCCAGGTGCGCCTCGGGATCATGATCAGCCTCGTGGCGACGCCGTTCCTGCTCCTGCCTGCGGCGCTGCTCCTCGCGCAGCAACAGCCCGTCCTCTTCAGGATTGCGCTTTTGCAGGTCGATGGTGCTTTCACTGGAGCTTTCCTGCACCGGCACCACCGGTGGAATATCCGGGCGCTGGCGGATCGGATCAGTCTGTGAAGTGATCGGCACGGCACTCAAGGGGAGCATCGGTGGCAGCATGGTTTTCAGTCTCCTGTCAGCAAGGTTTCGGCTGCGGGGATGGCGACTTGAGCCATCGGTCGCAAACTGTGACCCAATTGGCACTCATTAGTGCACTGAGCGGCGCGTCATGCACAGGTGGGCTAACGTTTGACTGTGAGTTTTTCTGAGAGTCCTTTGGCCCTGAAGCCCTCATTCCGTTAAGATAGCCGGCTTTTTCAAGGTGGGAGTCAGGCAGCATGGCGCAGCAGTATCAACCGGGGCAACGCTGGATCAGTGACAGCGAAGCCGAGCTGGGTTTAGGCACCGTTCTGGCACAGGACGGCCGCTTGTTGACCGTGCTCTACCCGGCCACTGGCGACACCCGCCAGTACGCGCTACGGAATGCGCCTCTGACCCGCGTGCGATTTTCGCCGGGTGACTCCATCACTCACTTCGAAGGCTGGAAGCTGACCGTCCGCGAAGTCGATGACATCGATGGCCTGCTGGTTTACCACGGCCTCAACGGGCAGAACGAAGTGGTCACCCTGCCGGAAACCCAACTGTCGAACTTCATCCAGTTCCGCCTGGCCAGCGACCGTCTGTTCGCCGGCCAGATCGACCCGCTGGCCTGGTTCTCCCTGCGTTATCACACCCTGGAACACACCAGTCGCCAGTTGCAGTCCTCTCTCTGGGGCCTGGGCGGCGTGCGTGCGCAACCGATCGCGCACCAGTTGCACATTGCCCGCGAAGTCGCCGACCGTATCGCGCCGCGGGTTCTGCTGGCCGACGAAGTGGGCCTGGGTAAAACCATCGAAGCCGGCCTGGTGATCCATCGCCAGTTGCTTTCGGGCCGCGCCAGCCGTGTGCTGATCCTGGTTCCGGAGAACCTGCAGCACCAGTGGCTGGTCGAGATGCGTCGCCGCTTCAACCTGCAGGTCGCGCTGTTCGACGAAGAGCGCTTCATCGAAAGCGATGCCAGCAACCCGTTCGAAGACACCCAACTCGCGCTGGTAGCGCTTGAGTGGCTGGTGGACGACGAGAAAGCCCAGGACGCACTGTTCGCGGCGGGCTGGGATTTGATGGTGGTCGACGAGGCGCACCACCTGGTGTGGCACGAAGACCAGGTGAGCCCTGAATACTCGCTGGTCGAACAACTCGCCGAAACCATCCCCGGCGTCCTGCTGCTGACCGCCACCCCGGAACAACTGGGCCAGGACAGCCACTTCGCCCGTCTGCGCCTGCTCGACCCGAACCGTTTCCATGACTTGCAAGCCTTCCGCGCCGAGAGCGAAAACTATCGCCCGGTAGCCGAAGCCGTTCAGGAGTTGCTGGATCAGGGACGCCTGTCGCCGCAAGCCCACAAGACCATCCACGGTTTCCTCGGCAACGAAGGCGAAGCCCTGTTGGCCGCCGTCAACGATGGCGACACCGAAGCCAGCGCGCGCCTGGTGCGCGAATTGCTCGACCGTCACGGCACCGGCCGCGTGCTGTTCCGCAACACCCGCGCCGCCGTGCAAGGCTTCCCGGAACGCAAGTTGCACCCGTACCCGCTGCCGTGCCCGGACGAATACCTCGAACTGCCGCTGGGCGATCACGCCGAGCTGTACCCGGAAGTCAGCTTCCAGGCCCAGCCGGACGCCAGCGAAGAAGTGCGCTGGTGGAAATTCGATCCGCGGGTCGAGTGGCTGATCGATCAGTTGAAGATGCTCAAGCGCACCAAAGTGCTGGTGATCTGCGCCCACGCCGAAACCGCCATGGACCTGGAAGACGCCCTGCGCGTGCGTTCCGGCATCCCGGCCACGGTGTTCCATGAAGGCATGAACATCCTCGAGCGTGACCGCGCCGCCGCCTACTTCGCCGACGAAGAGTTTGGCGCGCAAGTGCTGATCTGCTCGGAAATCGGCAGTGAAGGCCGCAACTTCCAGTTCTCCCATCACCTGGTGCTGTTCGACCTGCCGTCCCACCCGGACCTGCTGGAACAACGTATCGGTCGACTGGACCGGATCGGCCAGAAGCACATCATCGAACTGCACGTGCCGTACCTGGAAACCAGCCCGCAAGAGCGCCTGTTCCAGTGGTACCACGAAGCGCTGAACGCATTCCTCAACACCTGCCCGACCGGCAACGCCTTGCAGCACCAGTTCGGCCCGCGCCTGCTGCCGCTGCTCGAAGAAGCCGACGATGGCGAGTGGCAAGCGCTGATCGACGAAGCCCGCACCGAGCGTGAGCGCCTGGAAGCCGAGCTGCACACCGGCCGTGACCGTTTGCTGGAGCTGAACTCCGGTGGTGCGGGCGAAGGCGATGCACTGGTGGAAGATATCCTTGAGCAGGACGACCAGTTCGCGCTGCCGATCTACATGGAAACCCTGTTTGACGCCTTCGGCATCGACAGCGAAGACCATTCGGAAAACGCCCTGATCCTCAAGCCGAGCGAAAAAATGCTCGACGCCAGCTTCCCGCTGGGTGACGACGAAGGCGTGACCATTACTTACGACCGCAACCAGGCGCTGTCTCGCGAAGACATGCAATTCATTACCTGGGAGCACCCGATGGTGCAGGGCGGCATGGATCTGGTGCTGTCCGGTTCCATGGGCAACACCGCCGTGGCGCTGATCAAGAACAAGGCGCTGAAGCCGGGCACCGTGTTGCTGGAACTGCTGTACGTCAGCGAAGTGGTTGCCCCGCGCTCGCTGCAACTGGGCCGCTACCTGCCGCCGGCTGCCCTGCGCTGCCTGCTCGATACCAACGGCAACGACCTGTCCGCCCGCGTGTCGTTCGAAACCCTGAACGACCAGCTCGAAAGCGTGCCACGTGCCAGCGCCAACAAGTTCATCCAGGCCCAGCGCGACCAGTTGACGCCACGGATCAACGCCGGTGAAGCGAAGATCCTGCCGCGCCACACTGAACGTGTCGCCGAGGCGCAACGTCGCCTGGCCGCCGATACCGACGAAGAACTGGCGCGCCTGACCGCTTTGCAAGCGGTCAACCCGACCGTGCGCGACAGCGAACTGGTGGCTCTGCGCAAACAACGCGAGCAAGGCCTGGCCATGCTCGACAAGGCTGCGCTGCGACTGGAAGCGATTCGGGTGTTGGTGGCGGGTTAACAACCCTCCTCCACCGCTATAAAAAGAAGGCCCGCAGTGATGCGGGCCTTCTTTTTTGGATCAAAATCAAGAGATCGCAGCCTTCGGCAGCTCCTACGCTAATCCTCTGTAGGAGCTGCCGAAGGCTGCGATCTTTTGATCTTAAGCAGTCACCACAGAACCTCCAGGCTCACCCACCGCCACCAACCCTTCCTTCATCCGCTTGGCATCGCGCACAAAACACTGCGAAGCCAGGAACAGAAACACCACGGTAAGCAACAGCGCCACCGGAATCAGGTACATCGCGTCATGCAGGCCAACCGCCTTGAACGCTTCGGTCATCTGCTCGGCGCCGGCGGCGAGCATCGCCGTGTGGGCGAAGTGATCGGACAAGGCCCCGACCACCACCGGCCCCAGGCCACCGCCCAACAGGTACAACCCGGCGAAGAACAGCGCCATGGCCGTCGCCCGCAAGCGCGGCTCGACCACGTCCTGAATCGCCGTGTAAACGCAGGTATAGAAGTTGTAGGCGAACAGCCAGCCGACACTGAATACGGCGACGAACACACCGATCTCGATTCGCCCGGCATGCAGCGCCCACGCGGTGCAGACCGTCGAGATCACCAGGCTGAAGGCGGCAAACAATAGCCGCCCGTTGGCGACCCGCTGGTGAATCTTGTCGGCGACCCAGCCGCCGAGGGTCAGGCCGACCAAACCGGTCACACCGACAATAACTCCGGTCGCCACTGCGGCTTCCTGCAACGGCATGAGGAAGTAGCGTTGCAGCATCGGCACCAGAAACGAATTGCAGGCATAGGTGGCGAAGTTGAAACAGAGGCCCGCCATCACCAGCCACAGGAAGGTTGGTACGGCCAGTACCCGACGGATCGGTCGATCGATCTTTGCCTGCGACACCTGAACGCTCTCGGCGGCGCCGCGTTTCGGTTCCCTGATGAAAAACATGAAGATCGCCAGGATCAACCCGGGCACCGCCGCGATAAAGAACGGCGCGCGCCAGCTATCGAAGGCCTTGACCATCGCACCGATGGTGAAGAACGCCAGCAACAGCCCCAACGGCAGCCCCAGCATGAAGATGCCCATGGCCCGTGCCCGGCGGTGCGCCGGAAACAAGTCGCCGATCAGCGAGTTGGCGGCTGGCGCGTAACTGGCCTCGCCGATGCCGACGCCCATGCGCACGATCAGGAAGCTCCAGAAACTGCCCACCATGCCGTTGACGGCCGTCAACCCGCTCCACACCGCGAGTCCCCAGCCCATCAGCTTGCTGCGCGAGCCGGTATCGGCCATGCGCCCCAGCGGCAAGCCGGCAATGGCGTAGACGATGGTGAATGCCGTACCGATGATCCCCAACTGGAAATCACTGAGGTGCCACTCCATGCGAATGGGCTCGATGATGATGGCCGGGATGGTGCGGTCGAAAAAATTGAACAGGTTGGCCAGGAACAACAGGAACAGGATGCGCCAGGCATTGGCCGCTTGGGTCGAGTTCTGCATGGGTCCGTCTCTTTTATTGTTTTTGGGGCGTCACTGCCCCCGGACTTTGCAATCTAGACAGGCCGGCCACACCTGTCTTTCATTATTCGCCAGGCTGATACCTGCCCATGGTGCACAACCTGTGGGAGCTTTCGCAGGCCGGGTATTTCGCAGCTCGTCCGGCCGATGAAAAATACCTCTCGCCCCCCCTTCCCAAGCTGTTGCCGAAGCCTAGAATAGCGGCCTTGATTCCCCCCTGTGTCTCCACTCCTCCTTACGATAATCGCCCATGTCCGAAGCCAGTCCGTGTCTGAATTGCGGTGCCTGCTGTTCTCATTTTCGCGTGTCATTTTTCTGGGGTGAGTGCGCCTCGTCCGGGGGGACGGTACCCGATGAGCTTGTCGAGCAGATCAGCCCCAGCCGGGTCGCGATGATCGGCACTGGCTGCAAACCCGTGCGCTGCACCAGCCTGGTTGGAGAGGTGGGCAGTACGGTGCAGTGCTCGATTTACGAAAAGCGCTCCAGCACCTGCCGGGAGTTCGATGCTTCATGGGTTGATGGCCAGGCCAATCCCGATTGCGACGCAGCCCGTGCCGCCTTCGGCTTGCCGGCCCTGCAACCGCTGTTCGAGACGCCTCAGAAGCAAATCGCCTAAGTAATAGCACCAATCGCTATTAGATTAATGTCAAAATATTTGGCACCAATGTGCCACTACCGCTTGCGCTCCATCCATGCCCTCTATACTCCATGACATTCGCTGGCGCTCTTGCACCGGCCCGAGGGATAACGATGGGGCATGCTATGGAGTGGCTTGGTCTGCATTTCATTACCGAGCTACCAGAGAGTGGGCAGGTCATACTCAATTGCACACATGACCCTTTTCTGGTGCTGCTGGCTTATCTGGTCGCCTGTGTCGGCTGTTTCGCGACACTGGACATGGCCGAACGGGTGGCCCACGCGGAAAAAACCGCGTCCCAAACGCGCTGGCGCTGGGTGGGTAGCGGCTGCCTGGCGGGCGGTATCTGGGCCATGCACTTCGTCGGGATGCTGGCATTCCAGGCGCCTGTCGACCTTCACTACCAACTGCCCGTCACGGTGTTCTCGCTAACCATCGCGCTGCTCGCTGCGTGGCTGGCCATGCATACCCTCAGCCTTCCCGATCTGAGCTTTCGACAGTGCCTCAAGGCTTCGATCGGGATCGGCCTGGGTATCGCGACCATGCATTACGTGGGCATGACGGCGATGCACTCCAGCGCTTCGGTCTATTACCATCCGGGCCTGTTTGCCCTTTCCATCGCGATCGCGATCGGTGCCGCGCTGGCAGCCCTGTTGCTGGCCTGGTATCTGCGCAACGGCGCCGGCATGCTGCATCAGCTTTTCAAATACTGCGCCAGCCTGCTGCTCGGGGCAGGCATCCTCAGCATGCACCTCACCGCCATGGCCGCCTTGAATCTGGTGTTGCCCAACGACAGCCTGCCAGTGCAAACCGGCGAACACAGCCATATGCAACTGGCGTTGACCGTGACGGTCATGACCCTGCTGATCATCGGGAGCAGCATCAGCGCGGCACTGGCGGACAAGAAACTGCAACACAAGGACCACGACCTGCAGCGGGTCAACTCCCTGCTCAGCCAACTGGACCAGGCGCGCATGTCGCTGCAGCAGGTGGCGCACTACGACGCGCTGACCAACCTGATCAACCGTCGCGGGTTCAACCAGATCTTCGCCGAAAAACTCATCGAGAAAACCAACGAAGGCGGGATGCTGGCAGTCCTGTTCCTGGACATCGACCATTTCAAGCGGATCAACGACAGCCTTGGCCACGATGCCGGAGACGAACTGCTCAAGGTGCTTGCCGCGCACATCAAGAGCTCGGTTCGCAGTCACGAGGATGTGGTCGCACGCTTCGGTGGCGACGAGTTCTGCCTGCTCATCGACCTGCATGATCGTGACGAAGCGCGACAGTTGGCCCAACGCATCATGCTGAAAATGAAGGAGCCCATCGAACTGGCTGGCCGGCGCATGGTGATGACCACCAGCATCGGTATCAGCCTGTTTCCGGAAGACGGCAAGACGTGTGAGGAACTGTTGAAGAACGCCGACCTCGCGCTGTATCAGTCCAAGGGCAGCGGCCGCAACGGGTTGAATTTTTTCAGTGCCAACCTGAAAACCCGCGCCACCCTCGAGCTGCAACTGGAAGAAGAGTTGCGCCACGCACTGCGTGAAGACACCGGCCTGATGCTCTATTACCAGCCGATCTATGACCTCAAGACGGGTCAGGTCAGCAAGCTCGAAGCCTTGATCCGCTGGCAACACCCGGTCCACGGATTCCTCGCGCCGGATCGCTTTATCGCCATCGCCGAGGCCAATGGCCTGATCGCCGAACTGGACAACTGGGTGCTGCGCAAGGCCTGCGAAGATCTGGGCGAGCTGTCGCGCCAAGGCTGTGAAGACCTCAAGATCGCCGTGAACTGTTCGCCCCTGAACCTGGCGCGCGAAGAACTGGCCGATGAGATCGAGTACGCATTACGGGCCGCCGGTGTCGAGCCCCATCGGCTGGAACTGGAAGTCACCGAAAACGCCTTGATGGGCAATATCGCCAACACACTGGTGTTGCTGCGGCAGATACGCGCCCTCGGCGTATCGCTGTCGATCGATGATTTCGGCACCGGCTATTCCTCCCTGGCCTACCTAAAGCGCTTGCCGCTCAACACGCTGAAAATCGATCGCTCGTTCATTCAGGACATTCCCAAGGCAACCCAGGACATGGAAATTGTCCAGGCCATTATCGTCATGGCCCATACCCTGCAACTGCAAGTGGTCACCGAAGGGGTCGAGACCTTCGAGCAATACCAGTTCCTGGAAGAGCATGGCTGTGACTTCGTTCAGGGCTATTTGCTCAGTCGGCCAGTGCCACTGACCGAGTTACTCCCGGTGCTGAACGAAATCAACCAGCGCAAGCACACCTACACCGTCACGGCGTTGAGTCTGGCTCACGGTACATCTGCACTAATGTAGACGGGTCCTTTTCAAGGAAACCCTGGCTCCCGTGCAGGCGCATCATTTGCGCGGCCAGACCGGTGATCGGTGTCGACGAGCCCTGCTCACGGGAAAACTTCACCGCGGCATCCAGATCCTTGAGCAAGGTGCGCACGTGCCACTTGACCGGTTCGAAACGGTTTTCAGCCATCTGCGGGGCCAGGAACTGCAAGGGCCTGGAATCGGCAAAGCCGCCGGCCAGCGCTTCGGCGATCAGGCTTGCATCAACCCCGGAACGCTCCGCCAGCGCGACCACTTCGGCGATCACCAATGCATTGCAGGCAACGATCATCTGATTGCACGCCTTGGTCACCTGCCCCGCCCCGACACCGCCCATGTGTGTCACACGTTGCCCCAGGCTCAACAGGACAGGCCGGACCCGTTCCAGATCCTGTGCGCCACCGCCGACCATGATTGCCAGGCTTCCCGCTTCTGCACCGACCACGCCACCGGACACCGGCGTGTCGAGCCAGCCCATGCCGGTTCTGCCGGCGAGGTCTGCGGCCATCTCCCGCGTGGCGTTAGGCTCCAGGCTGGAAAAGTCCACCAGCAGCTGGCCTTTTCTTGCCCCCTCGACAATGCCCGCCGGACCAAACACTACCTCGCGCACGACCGCCGTATCCGCCAGGCACAACATCACCACGTCAGCGTGCTGGCACAGTTCGGCCGGGCTGGCGACCTGGCGTGCGCCAGCCTCGACCAGAGGTTTGCACTTGTCCGGATTGCGATTCCATACCGCCAGCGGATACCCCGCGGCCAGCAGTCGCCGGCACATCGGCAACCCCATCAGGCCGATCCCGGCAAACCCCAGCGAAGGTAGTGTTGACATCATTTAGCCTCCTTTTGATTAAAGATCGCCAAATACTGGCCGATTCATCATGACTTGGGAAAGGATTCCCCCCGAGCAATGCTCAGGCCAAAGACCAAGGCATGGTCCAGGTGCGCGCTGAAAAAAGACGCGATTCCACTCCGTGACGGGTCGACGACAGAGAGTCGGCCAACCAATCAGCCCAGGTAGATGGCGAACAATGACTTCTAAAAACAACCCGGCCACTGCGGTAACCGATCTGACGTTGAGCCCCGCGGCCAACAGCCCGTCATCACCGAAGCCATTGATTCAATCCCGCCCGTTGGCGACCCAGCAATACCTCTACTTCACCGAAACCAACACCGACCGTATCCTCGATAACCTCGACGGCCTGCGCGACATGGTGTTCCCGCGACCACCGCATCCGGAAGGCGACAGCGAACAACACAGCGACCAGGAATTCCCCTCGGTGTGCCTGATCGGCCTGGGCCGCTGCGGCTCGAACATTGCGCTGGACGTGGCAGAGCTGGTGTACAACGCCCGCAAGTTCTACCTCAACGAATTCAACAACGAAGATCGCCTGTCACCGGACAAGCGTTTTGCCGAAAAGGGCTACAGCCCGGCCCAGTGGATCCGCAACAACCTGCGCCTGGGCCAGAACAAGAACACCAAACCGGTGTTTCTGGTCGAGCCGCTGGTGATGCTCGGCGACCTGGACAAGGACATCGCCGGACGCATCCGTTTCTCACGCAAGGGCGAGAAAAGCGGCTTCCTGCGCGACTACAGCAAAATGAAAATCATGGACCTGTCGGAAGTCCACGCCGGTGGCGCCGGTAACGCGCCGATCCTCGGCCAGTACCTGGCCAAGATCATCCTGAACAAGGACACCCAGCGTTTCTCCAGCCCAGACTGGAAAATGATTCACTCGTACCTGATCGACAGCTGCGGCATCAAGGCCAACCAGTCGCGCCTGTATTTCTCGATCTTCAGTGCCGGCGGCGGTACCGGTTCGGGCATGGCCTCGGAGTTCGGCCTGGCCCAGCAGCACTCGTACATGAACAAGACGTTCGACACCAAACCGATGGACGAGCACGACAGCAAGAGCGGCCACTCCTTCGTCTTCGAACCGATCTTTACCAGCGGCATCTGTGTACTGCCGAACATTTCCGATCACCGCAGTGAAATGTCCGAGGCCCTGCACATCAACGCCGGCCGCCTGCTGTGCAAATACCTGTCGGAAGAGTGGGACTTCTCCTACAACTTCGCCAACGAAGACAGCAGCGAAGCCAGCGTCATGGGCCGCATCCGCCCATGGAACGCGATGATGCTGATTTCCAACGACATCATGCGTTACGCCGAAGAGAACGATGACGGCAATATCCAGAACATTGATGTCAATGCCATGGAAAAGCACGCCAACCAGTACATCTCGCAGCAGATATTCAACATTCTGACGGCTCAGGCAGTTACCACCGACTACGACCAGAACTATTTCCGTCGGGCCGGCATCGACATCGGCGAAACCATTCGCCTGGACGCCAACGACCTGTTCATGAGCCTGGCCGGCCCGGTGGCGATTGCCTATGCCGAGTCCGTGGTGCCGGAAACCCCGCCGCCAAGCAGCGACAAGTTCAAGGTGTTCGAGAAAGAGCCGGCGCGCCTGAACATCGACGACCTGTTTTTCCGTTCGATCGACCTGCCGCACTTCAACAAGGTCACCCAGGCCATCGAAGGCATCAGCCTGTTGCCGATCGAGTCCAAGCGTTATCGCGCGTCGCTGGAGCAGTACAAGAACTCGGGTTACGACGCGGCGGCCCTGCACGACCTGCACTTCTTCAAGAATTGCTCGTCGGTGGTGTCGATTGTTTCCTTGCCGAAGGACTACAAGCTGTCCTACATGGACCTGAACCGGTTGAAGACCCACCTCAACAGCCTGTTCCCCAACACCACGCTCAAGCGCTACGCGCTGGTGATCGGTGCCTCGGCCAACCTGTCCCTGACCACCCTGATCGCCAAGAGCCCGTGCCTGTCGGACGATTTCCTGACGCTGATCGTAGCCTTTATCAAACGCTGCTTTGCGAAGCCTGCCTACCGTTTCGACGAAACCCTGGACAACTCGATCCTGGACTTCATCGTCCAGGAAGAATTCGACGAAGGCCGTATCGACGACTTGCTCAATGAATTCGAGAACCCGGCGAAGATCCTCGATACCAACTGGTACGCGATCAAGCCGATGTACGAGAAGAAATATCGCGAGCTGATCAACGACAAGGACAAATTCGTCTCGATCAACGACATCCGCCTGTCGCGCGATTGCGTGAAGAAAGCGATCAAGTACCTGCGCGAGATCTATCGTCACCGCATTGGCAAGACCAAGGTTATTTCGCTGAATAACCATACGGGCAAGACCGCTTACTAAGCGTCGCCCCCATTCGCGAGCAAGCCCGCTCCCACATTCGACTGCATTCCTTCTGGAAGAACACGGTTAAATGTGGGAGCGGGCTTGCTCGCGATGGCGGCCTTGAATTCACCGCAAATCAACATCCAGAAACAATTGAGCAGCCGTTCAGCTGCCCTCTCAACTGTTCCCGTTACGTTTACGTCACCGTGAGGCTGTGGCCTTTCTCTACGGCAACATGCCATCACGCTACTCGGCTACACACTTTCTTGCGGGAAAGGCGCGCACCAAGCCGGTGCAACCTTTCAAACCTGCGCCCTTTCCTGGATCAGAATCCACGGCGAAACAACCACCGCCCACAACTGCGGATCACGTTCAAAAAGATCCAGCGCCCGCGTTTCAGACAGCTTGGCGAGCTTGTCGGCAGCCAGCCAGGCAGCCACTTTCTCCCCTTCATCCTGGGCCACGGCCTCGGCGGCGGCGATCAGATCCAGGCCAGGATCGACCCACAATAGGGCACCCTTGGCAAAGAATGGCTCCAACTCTTTCCAGGTAATAGATGCGGTTTCACCAAGCAGCTTGGCATAGAGGGTGCTAGGTTCTTGATTCATGGGACTGTCCGGAAAAGAAATCGACGCAGATGATAACGTCGGTGGACTGGCAGAAAAACCCGGTTGCAATTGAGTGACCGAAATGAAAAGCGCAGGAAAGCCAGGGAATGCACTGAATACGGCTATAAGCCCCTCAACGCCCCGCCGCAATTCTGTCTTTTTCTTTCAATAAAGCGACACTTGCAGGTTTTGCCCCTCGGCGCTGCCTTCCCAGGCTGACAATCGGCGCTCTACACTGTACCGGTACAGTTGCCGAGGGGCTTTTCCGGGGAATGTCGTAGATATCTGACCCGGTTCTGCTGCTTTCGGCGCCAGGACTATAAAAACTACAACAGTAAGAGTGGAGCACTATGACTAAGGCTACTAAGCAGATTTCCAAACTGTTTGCCGCTATGGTTCTGGCCGGGGTTGCCAGCCATTCGTTCGCAGCTGACACCATCAAGATCGGCATCGCCGGCCCTAAAACCGGTCCTGTAGCCCAATACGGCGACATGCAGTTCAGCGGCGCCAAAATGGCCATTGAACAGATCAACGCCAAAGGCGGCGTAGACGGCAAGAAACTCGAAGCCGTTGAATACGATGACGCCTGTGATCCAAAACAAGCGGTAGCGGTCGCGAACAAAGTCGTCAACGACGGCGTCAAGTTCGTGGTTGGCCACCTGTGCTCCAGCTCCACTCAACCGGCTTCGGACATCTACGAAGACGAAGGCGTGATCATGATCACCCCGGCTGCCACCAGCCCGGACATCACCAATCGTGGTTACAAAATGGTGTTCCGCACCATCGGTCTGGACAGCGCCCAGGGCCCTGCCGCCGGTAACTACATCGCCGACTTCGTAAAACCGAAGATCGTTGCTGTCCTGCACGACAAACAGCAGTACGGTGAAGGCATCGCCACCGCCGTGAAGAAAACGCTGGAAGGCAAAGGCGTAAAAGTCGCCGTGTTCGAAGGCGTCAACGCCGGCGACAAAGACTTCTCCTCGATGATCTCCAAGCTCAAGCAAGCCAACGTCGACTTCGTCTACTACGGCGGCTACCACCCAGAGCTGGGTCTGATCCTGCGTCAATCCCAGGAAAAAGGCCTGAAAGCCAGGTTCATGGGTCCGGAAGGCGTGGGTAACGACTCCATTTCGCAGATCGCCAAGGACGCTTCCGAAGGCCTGCTGGTAACCCTGCCGAAATCCTTCGACCAGGATCCGGCCAACATTGCCCTGGCTGACGCGTTCAAGGCCAAGAAAGAAGACCCGAGCGGTCCGTTCGTGTTCCCGGCCTACTCGGCTGTGGAAGTGATCGCCGAAGGCATCAAGGCTGCCAAGTCCGAAGACTCCGCCAAAGTGGCTGAAGCCATCCACAAAGGCACCTTCAAGACCCCGACCGGCGACCTGAGCTTCGACGAGAAAGGCGACCTGAAAGACTTCAAATTCGTGGTTTACGAGTGGCACTTCGGCAAACCAAAAACTGAAGCCAAGCCTCAGTAAGGCGTTGCCTGACTGACTGCCAATAAAGCCCACGGCGTGCCGTGGGCTTTGTTTTACGAACGTACTTGGGCCGCGCTGGCGTGATCCGCCAGTCTCCCCACCTGAAAATCTCAAAACCGTCATCAGCGGTTCGCTGGCAAACCCCGAATTCGAAGTGGATGCAGATCCACGGGGCTCGGGCGGGAAAATGACTCCACCAGTGAAATGCGTATCAGGTTTTTAGGAGCGCTGTAATGCCTGACATCTATCACTTTTTCCAACAGCTGGTTAATGGCATGACCATTGGCAGCACGTATGCCCTGATCGCCATCGGCTATACGATGGTCTACGGCATCATTGGAATGATCAACTTCGCCCACGGCGAGGTGTACATGATCGGCTCCTACGTGGCGTTCATCGCCATCGCCGGGCTGGCCATGCTGGGACTCGACAGCGTTCCGCTGTTGATGACCGCCGCTTTCCTTGCAACCATCGTTGTCACCAGTGCCTATGGCTACAGCATCGAACGGATCGCCTACCGCCCCCTGCGCGGCAGCAACCGTCTGATCCCGCTGATCTCCGCCATCGGCATGTCGATCTTCCTGCAGAACACCGTTCTGCTGGCGCAAGACTCCAAGGACAAATCCATCCCCAACCTGATTCCGGGCAATATTGCCTTTGGGCCAGGTGGCGCACATGAAGTGCTGATTTCCTACATGCAAATCGTGGTGTTCGTGGTGACCCTGGTCGCCATGCTCGGCCTGACGCTGTTCATCTCCCGCTCTCGTCTGGGCCGCGCCTGCCGCGCCTGCGCCGAAGACATCAAGATGGCCAACCTGCTGGGTATCAACACCAACAACATCATCGCCCTGACCTTCGTCATCGGTGCCGCGCTGGCGGCCATCGCCGCCGTGCTGCTGAGCATGCAATACGGCGTGATCAACCCGAACGCCGGTTTCCTCGTCGGCCTCAAGGCCTTCACCGCAGCGGTACTGGGCGGTATCGGCAGCATTCCGGGCGCCATGCTCGGCGGGCTCGTCTTGGGTGTGGCGGAAGCCTTTGGTGCCGATATCTTCGGCGACCAGTACAAGGACGTCGTGGCGTTCGGCCTGCTGGTTCTGGTGCTGTTGTTCCGGCCAACCGGCCTGCTGGGCCGTCCGGAGGTTGAGAAGGTATGACTAGGAATCTTAAACAGGCGCTGTTCAGCGCCTTGCTGGTGTGGGCCGTGGCCTACCCGGTACTCGGTCTGAAGCTGACCATCGTCGGCATCAACCTCGAAGTTCATGGCACCAGTGACGCCACCCTGATCACCATCGCGGTGTGTTCGGTGCTGATGTTCCTGCGTGTGCTGTTCGACCAGCAGATCAGCTCGGCCTGGCGTTCGTCGCCAAGCATGCCGCTGATTCCGGCCAAGGCCAGCAACTTCCTGACCCTGCCGACCACGCAACGCTGGATCATCATCGCGCTGATCGCCGGTGCCCTGGTCTGGCCGTTCTTCGGCTCCCGCGGTGCGGTGGATATCGCCACGCTGGTGTTGATCTACGTGATGCTCGGCCTCGGCCTGAACATCGTGGTAGGCCTGGCGGGCCTGCTCGACCTCGGTTACGTCGGTTTCTATGCCGTCGGCGCCTACAGCTACGCGCTGCTGTCGCACTACTACGGCCTGAGCTTCTGGATCTGCCTGCCGATTGCCGGCCTGATGGCGGCCACCTTCGGCTTCCTGCTCGGTTTCCCGGTACTGCGCTTGCGCGGTGACTACCTGGCGATCGTGACCCTGGGCTTCGGTGAAATCATTCGTCTGTTCCTGCGCAACCTGACCGGTCTCACTGGCGGTCCGAATGGCATCAGCAACATCGAGAAACCGACGTTCTTCGGCCTGACCTTTGAACGCAAGGCCGCGGAAGGCCTGCAAACCTTCCATGAGTACTTCGGTCTGGAATACAACTCGATCAACAAGGTGATTTTCCTTTACCTCGTTGCGCTGTTCCTGGCACTGGCTGCACTGTTCGTCATCAACCGTTTGCTGCGCATGCCGTTGGGCCGTGCCTGGGAAGCGTTGCGTGAAGACGAGATCGCCTGCCGTGCGCTGGGCCTGAACCCGACCATCATCAAGTTGTCGGCCTTCACCCTGGGTGCGAGCTTCGCCGGTTTCGCCGGCAGTTTCTTCGCCGCTCGCCAGGGCCTGGTGACGCCGGAGTCCTTCACCTTCATCGAGTCGGCGATCATCCTCGCCATCGTGGTGCTCGGTGGCATGGGCTCGCAACTGGGCGTGATCCTCGCTGCCGTGGTGATGATCCTGCTGCCGGAAATGATGCGTGAGTTCAGTGAGTACCGCATGTTGATGTTCGGTGCCTTGATGGTACTGATGATGATCTGGCGCCCTCAGGGTCTGCTGCCCATGCAACGTCCTCACATGGAGCTGCGCAAATGAGCCGCGAGATCCTGAAAGTAGAAAACCTGAGCATGCGCTTCGGCGGCTTGCTGGCGGTCAATGGCGTGGCCTTGAGCGTGAAAGAGAAACAAGTGGTGGCACTGATCGGCCCTAACGGCGCTGGCAAGACCACCGTGTTCAACTGCCTGACCGGCTTCTACAAGCCGAGCGGCGGCAGCATCCTGCTGGACGGCGAGCCGATCGAAGGCCTGCCGGGTCACAAGATCGCCCTCAAAGGCGTGGTGCGCACCTTCCAGAACGTACGGTTGTTCAAGGACATGACCGCGGTCGAGAACCTCTTGATCGCCCAGCACCGTCACCTGAACACCAACTTCCTGTCCGGCCTGTTCAAGACCCCATCGTTCCGCAAGAGCGAGCGCGAGGCCATGGAATACGCCGAATACTGGCTGGACAAGGTCAATCTGCGTGAGTTCGCCAACCGTCCGGCCGGCACCCTGGCCTACGGTCAGCAACGTCGCCTGGAAATCGCCCGTTGCATGATGACCCGCCCACGGATCCTCATGCTCGACGAACCGGCCGCCGGCCTGAACCCGAAGGAAACCGAAGACCTCAAGGCGCTGATCAGCGTGCTGCGTGAAGAGCACAACGTGACCGTCCTGCTGATCGAACACGACATGAAACTGGTCATGAGCATTTCCGACCACATCGTCGTGATCAACCAGGGTACGCCCCTGGCCAACGGCACGCCGGAACAGATCCGCGACAATCCTGAAGTGATCAAAGCCTACCTGGGGGAAGCGTAAATGCTGCAGTTCGAAAACGTTTCCACCTTCTACGGCAAGATCCAGGCCCTGCACAGCGTCAACGTCGAAGTCCGCCAGGGTGAGATCGTGACCCTGATCGGCGCCAATGGTGCCGGCAAGTCCACACTGCTGATGACGCTTTGCGGTTCGCCGCGCGCCCACAGCGGCAGCATCCGCTACATGGGTGAGGAACTGGTCGGCCAGGACTCGTCGCAGATCATGCGCAAGAGCATCGCCGTGGTGCCGGAAGGTCGTCGGGTGTTTTCCCGGCTGACCGTGGAAGAAAACCTGTCGATGGGCGGTTTCTTCACCGCCAAGGGCGACTATCAGGAACAGATGGACAAGGTCCTCGGACTTTTCCCACGCCTGAAAGAGCGCTTCAACCAGCGTGGCGGCACCATGTCCGGCGGCGAACAGCAAATGCTCGCCATCGGCCGTGCACTGATGAGCAAGCCCAAGCTGTTGCTGCTCGACGAGCCGTCGCTGGGTCTGGCACCGATCATCATCCAGCAGATCTTCGACATCATCGAACAGCTGCGCAAGGACGGTGTGACGGTGTTCCTGGTCGAGCAAAACGCCAACCAGGCACTGAAAATCGCTGACCGCGCCTACGTTCTGGAGAACGGCCGGGTAGTGATGCAAGGCACTGGTGAAGCGCTGCTGACCGACCCGAAAGTGCGCGAAGCGTACCTCGGTGGCTGAGCCTTTGCGGTAAAACAAAAAAACGGCCTTTGCGGGCCGTTTTTTTATGCCTGCGAATACGATCCTTGTAGGAGCTGCCGCAGGCTGCGATCTTTTGACTTTGATCTTTTAAGATCAAAAGATCGCAGCCTGCGGCAGCTCCTACAAGGGTCCGTGTGTGGGTTCAAAGTCGATCCAGCGCTTCCCCGCTGCGCTTGAACCACCCGATCAAGTAATCCGCCAGCACCTGCGTACGCTTGGGCAATCCGCCCTGATACGGATGCACCAGGTACATCGGCATGCTGCGGGTCTGATAATCGCGCAGCAGCCATCGCAAACGCCCGTCCGCCAGCTCCGTTGGCAAGCAGTAGGACGGCAGGCGTGCAATACCGGCGCCGACCAGCGCGGCTTTCTTCAACAGGTTGTAATGGTTGCTGGCGAACGGCCCCGACACCCGAACCCGCAACAACTCATGCTGCTGGTGATACAGCCATTCTTCGCGGCCGCTGTAATGGCTGTTGAGCAGGCAGCGATGCTCGGCCAGCGCCTGGGGTGTGTGTGGTTCACCGTATTGTTCCAGATAGGCCGGGCTGGCACAGGTCAACTCTTGCCACGCCAGCAACGGGCGCGCCACCAGTCTCTGGTCAAGGGCCACCTCAGAGCGAATCGCCAGGTCGAAGCCGTCGCGGGACAGGTCGCGGTAGTTGTTGTTGAGCTCCAGCTCGATCTGCACCTGGGGATACTGGGTCGAGAACTCCAGCAACAGCCCGTCGAAGAAGGTTTCCCCGAGCGACACCGGCACCGTCATCCGCACCGGCCCGGCCATATCGTCCTTCAGTCGCGCCAGGGCCTGGCGCGCTCGCTCGACTTGCACCACCAGCGCCTGGGCCTGGGGTAACAACGCAGCGCCAGCGGCGGTCAGGCTCAAGCGGCGAGTGGTACGTTGCAACAGCACCACGGAAAACTGTGCTTCCAGCTGGCTGATGCGCTTGGACAGCTGGCCTTTGCTGCAACCGAGCTGCTGCGCCGCCAGGGTGAAACTTCCCGCTTCGATCAATACGGCGAACGCGGCCAGGTCATCCATCTCGCTCATGGATTGTTTCCATTTGAAAACCAAAGGTTGCCTATTAGCGCGCTTATCTAGAAAAAAAACCACCCTACACTGATACCTCGTTCAACCCATACGAGGATCAACCCCCATGAAAATTCTTTTGATCGGCGCAAACGGCACCATCGGTTCGGCAGTCGACAAGGAACTGTCGCAACGCCACGAAATCATCCGGATTGGCCGCAACAGCGGCGACTTTCAGGTGGACATCAGCGACAGCGCCTCGATTCGCAAACTGTTCGAGCAGACCGGTAAATTCGATGCCCTGGTGTGTGCCGCTGGCAACGTGACCTTCGCACCGCTGAGCGAGATGACCGAAGCAAGCTTTGCCCTGGGCCTGAAAGACAAGCTCATGGGTCAGGTCAATTTGCTGTTGATTGGCCGCGACTTCGCCAATGACGGCGCGTCGTTCACCTTCACTACCGGCGTACTCAGCCACGACCCGATTCGCAGTGGCGCCTCGGCGGCGCTGGTCAACGGTGCACTGGACAGCTTCGTTCGCGCCGCCGCCATCGAACTGCCGCGCGGCCTGCGGGTGAACTCGATCAGCCCCAACGTCCTGGTCGAAGCCATGGGCAAGTACGCGCCGTACTTCCGTGGCTTCAAGCCCGTGCCAGCAGTAGATGTGGCCTTGGCCTACGCCAAAAGCGTAGAAGGCCTGCAGACAGGACAGACTTTTCACGTCGGCTGAGCCGGTTCCTGCTCAATCGATCAACGTGGGCAATAGGTCTTTGGCGACGGTTTTCGGGATGAACACCAGGAACTGCGCGCCCAAGGCCGATTGCACTGTCGCCGTAGAAATTTTCCAGCCATTGATCGACAGCGTCAATTTCTGGCCTATAGATTCATGGGTAATGCGCGTCATACGCTCAGCTGCTTCAGGACTGAGCGTGACATTCATTTCATATCCCGATTGAAGCCTGTCGCTGTCCTTCAACAGCAACTCCATCCGGGTGAAGTCGGTTGCCGAAGACAAATTGATCTCGGCAGCGTGACTGCCCGTGGCCCCCGTCATCACCAACAGAAACACCCCGATCTTCCAGCCCATTGCCTGCTTCATATCTGCCCCCAGCAAAAAAACGGCAGCTTACCTTTGGCATCCTGATACTCGGCATCGGAATAATTCACAGGATGTTGCCGCAAATCGCCCTCTACTTTTCCAGAGATCCATTCCAGCCTTGTGATGAACGGTCAGCCTGAGTAACGTGGCGGCACTTGCCAGGAGACCCCAAGATGCGTGTTGCCCGTTCCCTAGTCCTCGTTGCCCTGCTTCCGCTGTTCGCCGCTTGCCAGTTGTTCGAGGGTGAGCGGCAGAACGCCTCCCATGTCGGCCAGACACGCATGCAAGGCCAGTTGACCGCGGCGGACGGCAAACTGCTGTTCCAGCCGTGCAACCAGTCTGCGCGCTACGTGGTCAACGACACCGGCGGTACCAGCGTCCTGCAGCAGGCCGCCAGCCTGGCGGACAAGCAAGGCAAGCTGTTTGCCGACGTGCGCGGGCGGGTTGTGGCCGGCAGCGGTGGTGACGGCCAGCTCGATCTGGAGCAGTTGTACCGCGTCGAGCGCTCGAGCAACGCGTGTGAGGATCCGAATTTCAAGCTGCTGATCCTGCGTGCCGCCGGGCACACCCCGGAGTGGAGCGTGAAAGTCAGCGGCAAAGGCATGGTCCTCGACCGGGCCGGCCAGCCGCCATTGGCCGTGCCTTACGTCGAAGAGCAACTGGGCGATGGCCGTTTCAACCTCAGCACCGAAGCCAACAACCAGCACATTGAACTGTGGGTTGCACCGCAACGCTGCGTCGACAGCAGCACCGGCAGCATCCAGCACATGAGCGCCGAGCTGCGCATCGACGGCCAGGTACAGCGCGGCTGCGGGTATTTCGGCGGATCGCGCGACGACTGATCGTTTAAGCCTCACGGGCCTGCGCCTTTGAGGCTTATAATCGCGGGTTTCAAACGCCCTGGCGCAGTTGTGCGCCCCGCGAACCGGATCCCGCCATGTTACGAATCACCGAACTCAAGTTGCCGATCGACCATCCCGATGAAGACCTGCGCCCCGCCATCGTGCAGCGCCTGGGGCTCGCCAGCGATGACCTGCTCGACTTCACCTTGTTCAAGCGCAGCTACGATGCGCGCAAAAAGTCCTCCGAGCTGTGCTTCATCTACACCATCGACCTTGAAGTTCGCGACGAGGCGGCGGTGCTGCACAGGTTCGCCGATGACCGTAACGTCAACGTGGCGCCGGACGTCAGCTATAAAATGGTTGGCCAGGCACCGGCCGACCTGAGCGCACGTCCGATCGTCGTCGGCTTCGGTCCGTGCGGGATTTTCGCCGGGCTGCTGCTGGCGCAAATGGGCTTCAAGCCGATCATCCTCGAACGCGGCACCGAAGTCCGCCAGCGCACCAAGGACACCTGGGGCCTGTGGCGCAAAAGCGTGCTCAACCCGGAATCCAACGTGCAATTCGGCGAAGGCGGCGCGGGGACATTCTCCGACGGCAAGCTGTACAGCCAGATCAAGGATCCGAAGTTCCTCGGTCGCAAGGTCCTGCACGAGTTCGTCAAGGCCGGCGCACCGGAAGAAATCCTCTACGTCAGCAAACCACACATCGGTACGTTCCGCCTGACCGGCGTCGTGGAAAACATGCGTGAGCAGATTCGCGCTCTGGGTGGCGAAGTACGCTTCCAGCAGCGTGTCACCGATGTGCTGATCGACGACGGCCAACTGGTCGGCGTCGAGCTCAATGGCGGCGAACAGATCCATTCGAAGCATGTGATCCTGGCCCTCGGCCACAGTGCACGCGACACCTTCCGCATGCTCCACGGCCGTGGCGTGTACATGGAGGCCAAGCCTTTCTCGGTGGGTTTCCGCATCGAGCACCCGCAGTCGCTGATTGACCGCGCGCGGCTGGGCAAGTACGCCGGGCACCCGAAACTCGGCGCCGCCGACTACAAACTGGTGCACCACGCCAAGAACGGCCGTTCGGTCTACAGCTTCTGCATGTGCCCGGGCGGCACCGTGGTGGCGGCGACGTCCGAGCCGAACCGTGTGGTCACCAATGGCATGAGCCAGTACTCGCGTAACGAGCGCAATGCCAACTCCGGGATCGTTGTCGGCATCACCCCGGAAGTCGATTATCCGGGCGGCCCGCTGGCCGGTATCGAACTGCAGGAACGCCTGGAGTCCCACGCCTTTGTGCTGGGCGGCAGCAACTACGAAGCCCCGGCGCAACTGGTCGGCGACTTCATCGCGGGCAAACCGTCCACCGAACTGGGCAGCGTCGAGCCGTCCTACAAGCCGGGCGTTGCCCTGGGTGATCTGGCCCTGGCATTGCCGGCGTTCGCCATCGAAGCGATTCGCGAAGCCTTGCCGGCGTTCGAGAAGCAGATTCGTGGTTACTCGCTGCACGACGCGGTGCTGACCGGCATCGAGACCCGCACCTCCTCGCCGCTGCGTATTACCCGCAACGAGTCGATGCAGAGCCTGAACGTGAAAGGCTTGTTCCCGGCCGGTGAAGGTGCCGGTTATGCGGGCGGGATTCTGTCGGCGGGTGTGGACGGGATTCGGATCGCCGAGGCTGTGGCTCGGGATATCCTTGGCCTTGAGGCTTAAGGTTTAAGGTTTAAGGTTTAAGGTTTAAGGTTTAAAGCAAAAGATCGCAGCCTTCGTCAGCTCCTACAGGATTTACACCATCCTTTGTAGGAGCTGCCGAAGGCTGCGATCTTTTCATTTGTGTCAGATATTGGCGCGCAGCACGCTCGCGGGCAGCGGCTCACCCCGCTCTACCGTCGCCGCGACCGAAGCCATCAAACCACTCAACTCATAGCCCTGGGCCTTGAGCCACTGCGGATCGTAATAGGTCGTGGCGTAGCGTTCGCCGCTGTCACACAGAATCGCCACCATCGACCCCATCTCCCCTGCCGCTTTCATGTGCTGAGCGGCCATCAAGGCGCCGATCAGGTTGGTCCCGCTCGACCCGCCCACATGGCGTCCCAGGCGCTCCGCCAGGTAGTGCATGGCCGCCAGTGACAGGGCATCCGGCACCTTGACCATGGCGTCGATCACCTTGGGTAGAAACGACGCTTCCACACGCGGCCGGCCGATGCCCTCGATGCGCGAACCGTGGTCAAGTCGCAGGCTGGCATCGCCGGTCTGGTAGTAATCGAAGAACACCGAGCGCTCGGCATCGGCACACAGCACGCGGGTGCAATGCTGGCGATAACGCACGTAGCGGCCCAGTGTGGCTGTGGTGCCGCCGGTACCGGGGCTGGAAATCAGCCAGCTCGGCTCGGGATGCTGCTCGAATCGCATCTGCTGAAAAATCGACTCGGCAATGTTGTTGTTCGCTCGCCAGTCGGTGGCGCGCTCGGCGTAGGTGAACTGATCGATGAAGTGTCCGTCGTGCTCACGAGCCAGGCGCTCGGACTCGGCGTAGATCTGGGTCGGGTCGTCGACCAGATGACTTTGGCCACCGTAGAAGGCGATCTGCGCGATCTTTTCCTTTGAGGTCGTTGCCGGCATCACCGCAATGAACGGCAAGCCCAGCATGCGCGCAAAGTACGCCTCGGAGATCGCCGTGGAACCGCTGGAAGCTTCAATGACCGGCGCACCGGGTTTGAGCCAGCCGTTACACAGCGCATACAGGAACAGCGAACGGGCCAGGCGGTGCTTGAGGCTGCCCGTGGGGTGGCTGGACTCATCCTTGAAATACAACTCGATGCCCGGAAAGCCCGGGAGCGGCAAGGGGATCAAGTGGGTGTCGGCGCTGCGCTGGAAATCGGCTTCGATGATCCGGATCGCCTCGCGGGACCACTGTCGGTTGTCGCTCATGATGGTTTTCTCGTTGAATCGGGCAGGAGTTGGCCTTGGTACAAGGCCCTTCCAACCAGCTTAGGAAAAATCCTGCATCCGGCACAGGTACAGCTGAGATCCAATACGTCCGACAACTGCTAGGCTCAGCTCGCTGGCGACGGATCACTCTGTAACGGTATATAACAAAAAAGAATATAACTTTTGTTTTAACAACTAACGGTACTTGTTAGGGTGTAACACCTTTTGAATTCACAGATGGAGAGCGACCTTGCCTCTGCGTAGCACTTTCACGCGTTTCTTTCAGTTGGAAGCTGCCAGCGGTCTGTTACTGATCGCCGCTGCCGTTCTGGCTCTGATCATCAACAACTCACCGCTGTCGTGGCTGTACAACGGCCTGCTGGACACTCCTGTGGTGGCCCAGATCGGCGCACTGAAAATCGCCAAGCCGTTGCTGCTATGGATCAACGATGGCCTGATGGCGCTGTTCTTCCTGCTGATCGGCCTGGAAGTGAAGCGCGAAGTCCTCGACGGCCAGTTGTCCAAACCGTCGCAAATCGTCCTGCCCGGCGCGGCGGCCATTGGTGGCATGGTGGTGCCGGCGCTGATCTACTGGTACCTCAACCGCGACACGCCACCGGCCCTCAACGGCTGGGCAATCCCGACCGCGACCGACATTGCCTTCGCCCTTGGCGTGCTGGCGTTGCTTGGCAAACGAGTTCCGGTTTCGCTGAAACTGTTCCTGATGACCCTGGCGATCATCGACGACCTCGGCGCGATCATCATCATTGCGATCTTCTATTCCGGTGCCCTGTCGACCCTGTCCCTGGCGCTGGCCGCCGCCTGTATTGCGGCGCTGATCGGGATGAACCGGCTTGGCGTAGTCAAGCTCGGGCCGTACATGATCATTGGCCTGATCCTCTGGGTCTGCGTACTCAAGAGCGGTGTCCACGCCACACTGGCCGGCGTAACCCTGGCCTTCTGCATTCCGCTGCGCACAAAAAATGCCGAACCTTCGCCACTGCTGACCCTGGAACACGCCCTGCACCCGTGGGTCGCCTACGGCATCCTGCCACTGTTCGCCTTCGCCAACGCCGGCCTGTCCCTGAGCGGCGTCACCGTCGAAAGCTTCACTCATCACGTTCCCATGGGCATCGCCATCGGGCTGCTGCTGGGCAAGACTGTCGGTGTCTTCGGCCTGACCTGGCTGGCAGTGAAAACCGGTATCGCCGCCCTGCCCCAAGGCGCCAATTGGGGCCAGATACTGGGCGTGGCGATTCTCTGCGGCATTGGTTTCACCATGAGTCTGTTCGTCGGTTCACTGGCCTTCGAGCCGGGCGTGAGTGATTTCGCCGGGATGGACCGCATGGGAATCCTGACCGGTTCGATTCTCGCCGCGCTGATCGGTTATGCGGTAACCGCGATGGCGAGTCGCAAGAGCTCCGGCCTGGCCTCCTGATAATCCGCGATATCGCCTGACGCCAATCAAGACTCACATCAGCTGAAAAACAAAAAACCCGATCAGTCGCCTGATCGGGTTTTTTGTTTATCCGGTGTTTGCGCTTAGTGCGAAACGCGGCTGGTGCCATTCACACTGGCGATGCGCACACGTTCGCCAACACGGAACACTTCGTTCGGCTGAACTTCCTGAACGTAGGCGCGCATGCTGCCATCGTCCTCGCGCACGGTGATTTCCACGCCCTGGGTGCGGGTCATGCCCTCTTCTGCGGCCGAACCGATCAGGCCGCCGGCGACTGCGCCGATGACCGCAGCAACGATACTGCCTTTGCCGCCACCGATGGCGCTGCCGCCAACGCCGCCAACCACTGCGCCTGCAGCGCCGCCGATCGGGGTTTTGGTGCCTTCGATTTTCACCGGACGCAATGCTTCGATAGTGCCCATGCGAACGGTCTGCACGCGACGCGCCTCGTCACGGGAGTAGGAGTCACCGGTCAAGCTCGATTGGCAACCAGTGAGCAACATCGCCATCGTGGAAAAGGAAGCAACCAGCAGAACAGACTTACGCATAGCATCAACTCCAAAGAAACAGATGTTCATTAAACTCCGCAGCTTGACGCCTGTCACGGCACCGCCCGGGTAAAATTGTTTTGATTCAGGCTCCGTTAAGGCGCCTCCACGAACTCACACAGTAGCGGCAAATTCGGAAAACCGCCCACAGGCCAAGGATTTCAATGGACTACTTTATCATCGTCGTCACGACGGTTGCCGGTTTGTACTTCCACTGGTGGCTGTATGTACGGATCAAACGCTGGATGGACCGCGATCTGGCGCTAGCGCTGGCTGGCAATGATGAGCAGAAAAAAGCCTTCATGCTCGAACAGTTGGCGAGTGCCCAGGCGCAGAAGATCAAGCGTCGAGACCTGCCGAAGTGGCTGGAGGCCGCTGCGGCAGGCTATCCCGATCGGTAGACTGTTCAGGGTGCCAGACGTTCAAGAATCCAGTCGGCGCCCTGCTGGCGGTAATTGAGGCGATCGTGCAGGCGACTCGGACGGCCCTGCCAGAACTCGATGCGCTCCGGCAACAGGCGATAACCGCCCCAGTGTTCCGGGCAATGCGGCTGGGTGTCGCTGAAACGTTGCTCGGTGTCCTTGAGCAGCGCTTCGAGCTCGCCACGATCGGCGATCACGCGGCTTTGCGGCGATGCCCAGGCCCCCAGGCGACTGCCCAGTGGACGGACCTGATAATAGGCGTCGGACTCCTCGGGCGTCACTTTCACCACCCGCCCTTCGATGCGCACCTGGCGCTCCAGCGCCGGCCAGAAAAACGTCATGGCCGCGAACGGGTTCGCGGCAAGATGCTGGCCTTTGGCGCTTTCGTAGTTGGTGAAAAAGGTGAACCCCTGCTCGTCCAGGCCCTTGAGCAACAGAATGCGACAGTGCGGTCGACCGTCCTGGTCGACGGTGGCCAGGGTCATGGCGTTGGCTTCCACCGGCGCCTGCTCGGTTTTCACCGCGTCGGCGAACCACTGGCGGAACAACGCAAATGGCTCGGCCGGGGCTTGCGCCTCGGTCAGTCCGTCACGGGTGTAGTCACGACGCATATCAGCCAGGCCCTGGGTCATGGCGCATTCCTTTTGGTTAACGGATCACTGCTTTGCAGTATCAGTGGCGGCGACTTTCTTGTCAGCCGTGGAGGCTTTGGCTGGGGTGGTTTTCTTCGCCGGCGTTGCGGTTTTTGCAGGTGCTTTCTTGGCCGCCGTTTTTTTCGCCGGGGCTTTTTTCGTCGCTGGAACAGCAGCCTTTTTAGTCGCCGGGGCCGGTGTCACAGGCTTGGCGACCGGCTTGACGTCAGCGGCTGCAACCATGTTCACAGGGGCCGGGGCCGGCATGTTGTACTTGCTCAACAGCGCGACCATGGTGTTCTGCGGGGTCACCAGCAGTTCCACACGGCGGTTCAACGCACGGCCTTGCGCACTGTCGTTGGCGGCACGCGGCGCATCACCACCCAGGCCACGCAACATCAGGCGATCACGCTGCAAGCCACTGAGACGGAAAATCGCCGCAACGGACTGGGCACGTTCCTGGCTCAGTTTGACGTTGGCAGGCGCCGCGCCGGACGTATCGCTGTGGCCGAGGATCAAGACAGCGGTCTTTGGATCGGCTTCAAGGATCTTGGCAACGCGGGTAAACGGACCGAGCGTGACCGGCAGCAGCATGGCCGGACGATCAGGGTTGAACGAGCCTTCGACCGGTGCAGTTACTACCAGCACGTTTTCGCGGCGCTCGAGTTGCAGGTTGCTGTCCTTGACCGCCTCGCGCAGACGCGGTTCGTAGTCGTCAAGCCAGGCCTGGGTGACTTTCGGGTCGGGCATCGGCACGGCCTTGGCGGCACTCTGCTCATTGCCGCCGAACGGCCACCACCACTTGCTGCCGCTATCGGTTTCGGCCTTGGCCTTGGCCACCGCCACGGGTTTGACCTCAGGTTTCACCTCCTGCTTGGCCACGGGCTTGCCGGCGCTGTCGTCGGAACCGAACGGCCAGTACCAGTGGCTGGCGCTTTCAGTCTTGGCGACAGGTGCCGTCGCGTCTTTCTGTGGAGTCTGTGCGCAACCGGTAATGGCGAAACACAGGGCCAAAGCGAGGGTTTTATTGGATGACATTGGATATCCACAAAAATGAAGTCAAAAAATCAGGCCACGACGGCCCGCACAAACTGACGCTTTGAAACTGAAAAGGCTATCGGGTTCCAGCCCTGGAGACCGATAGCCGCTTTTACAGACAAGTGGCCAGAACCCGCACCAGCTTTTGCGCGCGCGGGTCCATCAAGACGTAGGGCCCCAGGGTATTTGTCACAAACCCGAAGGCTACATCGTGCTCCGGGTCGGCAAAGCCGATGGAGCCGCCGGCACCCGGATGACCAAACGCCCGCGGGCCAAGGCCGAAGGTGGCATTGGCAACGTCCGGTTGATCGAGCATGCACCCCAGGCCGAAACGGGTCCGGGTCAGTAAAGTCTTGTCCTCGCCGAGGCTGTGCTCACGAGTCAACTCATCGAGCATTTCGCTTTCCAGCAGACTGCCGTCGAGCAGGCCGGCGTAGAAACCGGCCAGGCTACGGGCATTGCCATGGCCATTGGCGGCTGGCTGCTGCATGCGTCGCCACTCGGGTTTGTTGGTGCTGGTCATGATCGACGGCGGGTTGGTGAACGCCCGGGTCGTCATGGCCGTTGGCTCACGCATGGTCACTTGCAGCAGGCGCTGGGCGGCGGCATCGCCGACATTGCCCTTGCCCCGCGCAATGTGGGCCACGCGATAGAACTCTTCGTCGGCCAGCCCCACATGGAAGTCCAGGCCCAACGGTTTGGCGACCCTCGCAACAATGGATTCCCCCGGCCCACGACCGTCGGCACGACGCAGCAATTCGCCGACCAGCCAGCCATAAGTGATCGCCGCATACCCATGGCCTTCGCCCGGCGTCCACCACGGCGTTTCGGCAGCCAGGGCGTCGACCATGGCTTGCCAGTCGTAGAGGGCTTCGGGGGCCAGAAGCTCGCGCAATGCCGGAAGGCCGGCTTGATGGCAGAGCAGTTGACGCAAGGTGACGGACGCTTTGCCGGCAGCGGCAAACTCGGGCCAGTAGCGCGCCACCGGCGCATCCAGTTGCAGCTTGCCTTCGGCCACCAGTTGCAGCGCGGCGACGGCGGTAAAGGTCTTGGTGCAAGAGAACAGGTTGGCGATGGTATCACTGTGCCAGGCCTCGGCCCCGTCCTTGTCGGCGGTGCCGGCCCACAGATCAAGGACGGTTTCGCCACCAATCCGAATGCACAATGCTGCGCCACGCTCCTGGGGATCGTCGAACAGCGCCGCGAAAGCCTCTCGCACCGCTTCGAACTTAAGCTCGTAATGACCCTGAATCTGCACCCGCAACTCCCCGGATTAACGCTCGACAAAGTGGCGGGCATTGTTCCAGCCCTTGAGGGTTTTGGGAACAGGGATGGGCTGGGCGGTCCATTCAAGATCAAAAGATCGCAGCCTTCGGCAGCTCCTACAGTGGCAAGGCATACCCCCTGTAGGAGCTGCCGAAGGCTGCGATCTTTTTCAGGTGTCAGAGATTAATGGCCCTTCCCCGAATGCCCACCTGCATGTTCAGCGCCCTTCCCCGGCCCCTTGCCGGCCTCGGCCTTGCGACCGCCCTCGGCGTCGTGGCTGGCTTTGTCGGCGTCAGCCGCCTTCCCGGCCTCTTTGCCCAATTGTTCGACCGTCGCCAGGTTGCTCTTGCGCACGCTGTCGACAAAGCCCTGGAACGGCAGATCCGTGATCCCCACCAACCCGAAGTGACCGTTTTCACCATCAAGCAAGCGCCCGGTGACCGGTTGATCGAGGTACTGGAACCAATGCACGCCGACAATCGACGGCTCGCTCATTGCCTGCTTGAGGAAGTTGGCATACGCCGTACCACGGTCCTCCTCTTTCGCCAACGGCGTGACGCCGCCCCAGAACGGCCCACGATCAGCCGAACCGACATTGAACTCGGTGATCAGCACCGGTTTGTCGAGACTGCGCAACTTGGCGAAGTCGTAACCATCCTGGGGTTGCAGGGTGTACATGTTGAAGCTCAGCACGTCGCAATACTGGGCGCAGGACTCCACGGCTTCCGGCGTGCTGATGGCGAAACGGCCGCCGAGCAGCAACTGGTTTGGCGCGTGCCACTTCAGAGAGTCGGAAATGGTCTTGAAGTAAGTGTCGGCAAAGACCTTCTGGAAGTATTTGAAGTCGGCTTCGATTTCCGGGTGCTCGGCGCTCGGCAGCGGTGGCACGAATCCCGGATCCTCCATCAATTCCCAGGCGGGCAGATCAATGCCCCAGGCTTTCGACAGACCCGCCTGATTGCGGTACTTGTCACGCAGTTGCTTGAGAAATGCACGCTTGGCCGGCACATCGGTAGTCATTTTCAAGGTGCCGTAGGCCAGGGCATAACGGGCTTTCGGATCATCCCCGGGACCGGCCCAGGCCAGTTCGTTGTCGGCGTAGTAACCGATCAGCCACGGATCGTCACGATGGTCGCGGGCGGCAATCGCCACTGCTCGCTCGGTGGCCATGGCAAAACGCGGGTCGAACGGATCGGGCATGCCGCCCCACCAGTCGGTACCGGTGCTGATGCTGGCATAGTCGCCGACGATCGACAGCGGCAGGGTGTATGGCACGCGATCGGCATTGCCCAGTACCGGGGCGCTCCAGTTGCCGATGGTGTTGAAGCCCCAGGCCTGCAGGCGATCAAGGGTGCGACTGGCCCAGCGCTGCTCGTCGAACAACGCTTTGCACGGTTCGACCGATGTTGGCTGTGCCGCTATTGCCAGCGTCGCTTCAGTCTTGGCGGCTTCGGCGACGCCGGACTCGGCGGTTGCAGGAGCGACAGGTTGCTCGGCCGCCTTGGTCGCTGTCGCTTCAACCGCATCCGCCTTGGCCGCTGCGGCCACGCCTGCTTTGGTTTCGCTGCCCAACGCGCAAGGATCGCCATACAGACGTTGCAGGTTGGCACCGTAGAAGTCGTACCAGCGCCCGGCATTGTAGCCCCGCCCTTGATCGGCACCATTGCCGCCACGGTTGTTGCCTTCGCCGTAGTGGCTGGCCAACGCCTCGTCAGCCTTGGGAAGGGACTCGAACATCCACTCGCGACCGGCCACATAGGTCTGGTTGACATCCGGGGCCACGGTATTGACCCCGAGGGAATAGAACGGGTGGCCTTCAGGCGTCACCAGATACCATCGACCGTTGCGCTTTTCGGTGCGGAAAAAGCCGCTGGCCTTGAATGACGGGCCATTGGTCAATCCACCGAACTTGTCCAGGGAAGACTTCTCGCGCTCAGCCAGCCAGGTTTTCAGTTGTTGCTGTTCCTTGGCGGCGGCGCTTTTCAGTTGCTCGTCGCTGCTGACTTTTTCCGGCCATCTGGCCCGGGTCGACTGGCCGTACGCATCCACCAACCCGCCATACACGGCCTGGCTGACCGACTCACTGTCCTGCACACCAAAGCGCTCCAGCAGGATGCTTTGCGCGGCTTTGGGCTGGTCCATCGACAATGTCACGGACACCACCTGGCTGCGATCCAGCTCACCGGCGCTGCTGGCCAGCAATACACGCTGGCCCTCAACGGTCATCGGCATCGGCGGGCCGGCCTTCATGCCCTGGCTCAGCGACGATGTCGCTTGCAGCGGCACCAACAGGGTTTGCGCCGGTCCGGCCGGCAGATCGACGCGGCTGACCAGGGTCTTGCCGTCGTTGCTCTGAATGGTCACGTACAGGGTCAACGCCCAGTTCATCGCGCTCTGGATCCGCAGGCTCATGACGCCCGACTGCGACCAGTCCCAGGCACCGGTTTGCGGGGCCAGGCGCAACGTCGGCCGGGCGACCGGGTTGAAGGTCACCCGGCGCAGCACTTCGCCTTCGGGGGTTTGCTCGGCGTTGGATTGCGGCAGGCTGGCGTCCTGTGTCGCCACCTGGACCACGTCGGCGGGGCGTACAAAGTTGAACAGCGTCTGCTGGCTGGCAGGTGCAGCCAACAGCGGTGTTGCGAACAACAGGGCAAATACGGCAGGCAACGAACGGCAAATCATGAGAACGAAATTCTCCCTAACGACCTTCAATGGGCCAGTGAAAAAGCGGTGGCAGAGAGATAGACAACGCGGTGGGCAAAACTGCCCACCGGTGCTTCAGGAAATTTCTCGACGGAACGGCGGCAACGCGTTGAGGATGGCTTTGCCATAGCGCTGGGTCACCAGGCGCCGGTCGAGCAAGGTGATGGTGCCGCGGTCTTCTTCGGTGCGCAGCAAGCGACCGCAGGCCTGGACCAGTTTCAGCGAGGCGTCCGGTACGGAGATTTCCATGAATGGGTTACCGCCCCGGGCTTCGATCCATTCCGACAGCGCCGCTTCGACGGGATCATCGGGTACCGAGAATGGAATCTTGGCAATGACCACGTGCTCGCAATAGGCACCGGGCAAGTCGACCCCTTCGGCGAAGCTCGCCAGGCCGAACAGCACGCTGGAATCCCCGCCATCGACTCGCGCCTTGTGCTTGTTCAGGGTTTCCTGCTTCGACAGGTTGCCCTGAATGAACACTTGCTTGCGCCAGTCGCGGTCCAGGCCATCGAACACGTCCTGCATCTGTTTGCGCGAGGAAAACAGTACCAGCGTGCCCCGAGAGCCCTCGACCAGTTCCGGCAGATCACGAATGATCGCGGCGGTATGTGCCGCTGCATCACGGGGATCGGCGTTCAGGTTCGGCACCCGCAGCACACCGGCGTCGGCATGATGGAAGGGGCTTGGCACCACCGCCGTCACGGCTTTTTTCGGCAGCCCGGCGCGCATGCGGAAGCGGTCGAAGGTACCGAGGGCGGTCAAGGTCGCCGACGTCACCAGGCAGCCATACGCCACGTTCCACAGGTTGCGCCGGAGCATTTCCGCCGCGAGGATGGGACTGGCGTTGACCTCGATATCGAACAGCGAACCGCTTTCGGCCAGGGTCAGCCAGCGAGCCATGGGCGGGTTGTCTTCGGGGTCTTCGACGGTGAAGGCGGTCCACAGCTCCCAGTTGCCGGAAGAGCGCGACAGCAGGCTGCCGAACAGCGGGTACCACTCTTCAGCCTGGTTGCTGGCGATGCCAATGTTGACCTCGCCGTCCATGCCTTCCTTGAGCAGGTCGGTCAGGCGGGTGAACAAGTCGGTCAGCCGTGCGAAGCCTTTCTTCAGTTCGATGCCCATTTCACGCATGTGCTCGGGAATCACCCCGCCGACGAATCGGTGACGCGGGCGCTCGCGGCCTTCGACGTCTTCGCCGGGTTTGAAATCGGCGATCTGTTCGCACGCGGTGAACATGAACTGCTGCTGGGTCTTGATCTCCCGCGCCAGCTCCGGCACCTGCTCGATCAACTTGCCCAGGTCGCCCGGCAACGGGTGCTGGGCCAGCAATTTGGTGAGGTTCTTGGCGGTGGTTTCCAGCCAGTCGGCAGTGGAGCGCAGGCGCGTGTAATGGGCGAAGTGGCCGATGGCCTTGTCCGGCAGGTGATGGCCTTCGTCGAACACGTAGATGGTGTCGCGCGGGTCCGGCAGTACGGCGCCGCCGCCCAGGGCCAGGTCAGCCAGGACCATGTCGTGGTTGGTGACGATCACGTCGACCTTGCCCATGCCTTCGCGGGCCTTGTAGAAAGCGCACTGGCCGAAGTTCGGGCAATGACGGTTGGTGCACTGGCTGTGATCGGTGGTCAGGCGCGCCCAGTCGGCGTCTTCCAGGGCAGTGGACCAACTGTCGCGGTCGCCGTCCCACTTATTGCCGGCGAGCTTCTCGATCATGCTGGTGAACAGCTTCTGGCTGGCCTCGTCGACCTCGATCTTGAAACCTTCTTCTTCGAACAGCTGCGCAGTGGCCGTCTGCGCGTGGCCCTCCTGGAGCAACATGTCGAGTTTGGAGAGGCACATGTAGCGCCCGCGCCCCTTGGCCAGGGCGAAGCTGAAGTTCAGCCCGCTGTTGCGCATCAGGTCGGGCAAATCCTTGTAGACGATCTGCTCCTGCAGGGCCACGGTGGCCGTGGCGATCACCAGGCGCTTGCCGGCGGCCTTGGCCGTGGGGATCGCCGCCAGGCTGTAGGCCACGGTCTTGCCGGTACCGGTACCGGCTTCCACTGCGACAATCGCGGGGTCGCCACTGCGCCGGCCTTCGTCGTCGGTGTCGATGTCACCCAGGACCTTGGCGATTTCGGCGATCATCAGGCGTTGGCCGTAGCGCGGCTTGAGGCTCTTGGCTTCGAGAAAACGCGAGTAGGCGCCCTGGATCGTGGTTTTGAGTTCGGTGCTGATCATGGATTGTCGGGCGCAAAAAACGCTGGATAAATTTTCAGTGGTTCGGATCGACGGCTATCATACCCCGCTAATGAATCCTGCGCAGAACGGAGTATCCGAATGACACCTTTTAGCCTCATATATAGCCTGCATGTCCTGGCGGCCCTGGTCTGGGTCGGCGGCATGTTTTTCGCCTGGATGGTCCTGCGCCCCGCCGCGATCACGGCACTTGAAGGCCCTGCCCGGCTGAAGTTGTGGGTAGAAGTGTTTCAAGGTTTTTTCCGCTGGGTCTGGGTGGCGGTGGTGCTGTTGCCGGTGAGCGGCGTGGGCATGCTGCATATGCACTTCAACGGCTTTGAAGCCGCACCGCGCTATGTGCAAGTGATGATGGGGCTGTATGTGGTGATGACCGCGCTGTTTATCCGCATTCAGGCGCTGATGCTGCCGGAGTTGCGCACCGCCGTGGCCGAACAGGATTGGCCGGCGGGTGCCGGTGTGCTGGGGCGGATTCGCCGGTTGGTGGGGATCAATCTGTTGGTGGGGTTGGCTGTGGTGGCGATTGCGGCGGCTCGGCCGATGTTTTGAAGTACCTGTGGCCGGAGTTGCTGTTGTGGCGAGGGAGCTTGCTCCCGCTGGGTCGCGAAGCGACCCTGAAACAGGTGGCCGCGTTTTAGCAGAATATACTCTGCAACCTTTTTTACGACTGCTTCGCAGCCGAGCGGGAGCAAGCTCCCTCGCCACAGTAGTTCTTGGTCACCTTTACAACCGCTGCACAGTCACCGAACCAGCCGCACCTTCTGGCCCCGGCTGGCCGTCGGCGCCAGGTTTGCCGCTCTTGCCACCATCGGCCTTGTAGACGAGGCAGCCCTTGGCCTTGCCGCCCGCCCCCGGCTTGCCGCCCGGGCCGGCCAGGCCACCGGCACCGCCAGCCACCTGCACCTTGATCCGGTCTGCCGGAAAGTCGTGCGGCACCGACAGCCTGACCAACGCACCCGGCGCGCCTGGTTGACCATTGCTGCCATCACTGCCATCGGCACCGCGACCGGCCTGGCCCCAGGTGCAGCCAGGGTCCTGACCGTTGGCGCCATCCAGGCCGACAAATCCCGGTGCGCCTGCACCGCCTCGAGCGTCCACCAACAATTGTGGTGCATTCAGTGTCTTGATCTGCAGATCAAGATTGCGCCCGGAGCGGGCGGCTTTCTGATAGGTTCCGGGCGCGCCCCGCGCGGTGATCTGGCTGCCTTCGGACAAATCAGCGCGACGGACCTTCAGCGCCAGCGCCTGCTCTCCCGGCACAATGGCGATGCGCGCTTCACGCCCCAGATGCAACTCACCCACGGTGACTTCGGTGACGTTCGAAGGTATCAGCAAGGTGCCGTAATCAGCCACTTCCAGACGTTCCAGTTGCAGGGTGCTGGCGGTGTTGGGCAAACGCATCAGCGAGTTGGGTTCGACACTCACCACCTGTGCGCTGGCCAATGGACTGATGAGTGCGGCGAGCAGACAGAGTTTACGCATGGGAAGCCTTCGAAGCGCTGGGGGCTGGAATGGTTTGCAGGTGGAATACACCGAAAATGACGATCCTCAGGCGGTCAAGCCAGGGATGGGCGCGACCTCGCAGGCTGCGATAGCACAACAGTGCTTCCAGAAGATGGATGAACCCCAACAGGCCGCCGGCCAGATTGACCAACGGGTGCAGCGGAAAGACAAATGGCGTGAGCTGGTTGACCAGCACCACCAACCAGAACAGCAGGGTCAATAACCGCCCCAGCCCCCATAAGACCTTCATATGCTCCCCCGATGAGAATTATTGTTTGGGCGCACAGTAACGGCTTCCGCGCGGGATAAGCCAGAGGGCAATGGAAAAATCTTCATGAAGGCCGCCGAACGGCCGTCGCAGCGCTCACAACTGTCGCTCGACGGCTCTATCTCTTGGCTCAGCGGTTTATATGCAGCTCTACGCGACGGTTTTTCGCACGACCTTCGTCCGTATCATTGTCGGCAATCGGCTGACTTTCGCCCTTGCCTTCGCTGGTGACTTTGTTCGGCGCCACACCCTGGCTGATCAGGTATTCCGCCACGCTGCTGGCGCGTCGCTCCGACAAGGCCTGGTTATAGGCATCCGACCCCACGCTGTCGGTATGGCCGACCACCTTGATGCTGACCACATCGGCATCCTCGAACTGGCTCATCATCGCATCCAGTTCACTCTTGGCCGTTGGGGTCAAGTCGGATTGATTGAAGACAAACATCACATCGTTCAGCGTAATGACTTGGGTTTGCGCAGGCTCGGTCTGGACGCGGTCCGGGTACAGCGGCACCGGGCAACCGCGATGGTCGACCAGGGTATTGGCGGGAGTATCAGCGCAACGGTCACGCCGGTCGAAAACGCCGTCGCCATCTTCGTCGCCATCCTGGGCATAGCAGATCAAGCCGCCGGACAAGATACCCAGCGCCGCACCACCCGCGGCCCAGGCGCCACTCTCGATTGCGCCCAGGCCACCGCCGACCAGGCCGCCGATGAGGCTGCAGATTGGCCAGGTACGTTGATTGAGGGGGGCAGTGCCATCGCTGTGGGTCGCGCAGCCGGTCAAGAGGCTGCCAAGTAGCAGAACCGGCAAGACGGTCCTTGTGAGAACGATCATATTGAAAGCTCCTGTGTCACCGGCCCATACCGGTTACACAGGAGTAAAGACCCGCATCCGCGACTGCACAAGGCGCGGATGCGAGGGGGAGTCAACGCTGGATTTTGATTTCCGTACGACGGTTCTGTGCACGACCGTCAGCGGTTTTGTTGTCCGCAACCGGCTGGCTTTCACCGGCACCGACCACCGACACGAAGTTGCTGCGAGGTACGCCTTGCTCGATGAGGTATTCAACCACCGAGTGGGCGCGTTTATCCGACAGTTTCTGGTTGTAGGCGTCGCTGCCCACGCTGTCGGTATGACCGGTTACGGTCAGTTGAGCAGTCGGGGCTTCGGCTTTCAGGCGAGTGGCAATCTTGTCGAGGACCTGTTTATCGGACGAGGTAAGCGTGGCTTTATCAAACTGGAAGTGAACATCGCGGATGACGATGGTTTCTTCCTTGACCACAACCGCCTCTTCGACCACAGGCGCTGGTGGTGGGCAACCGTTGGCATCGACATGAACGCCTTTAGGCGTGCCCGGGCACTTGTCGCGACTATCCGGCACACCATCGCCGTCTTCGTCGCCATCACCGTGCACCCAGCAATAAGCCGCTGCCGTACCGCCAACGAGCAGAGCACCATACCCTGCCCATGCCGAGCTTTCGGTCGCACCGAGGCCCGCACCCACGACACCACCAACCGCCGCACAGGTCGGCCAGTCGGTTTTCTGCAAACCTGCGCAACCAGTCAACACACTGGTTAGCAGAACCAAGGGTAATGCTGTCCGAACTATGCTCATCTAGTTTTCTCCTGAAGGATCGGCTTAGAACCGATTCAGGTAGTAAAGACCCGAGTATTAATCTCCGCCAGCAATAGGCCATGCTCTTTATTCAGGCATTAACGGCAGCTTGGCGCATTTGTCGCCAAGCCGCTCTAGGCCCGAACGTCCGGGCAGGCTAGTCTTGGCAGATCTGATTGAGGATCTTCGATGATTGCAGGTATTTCTTCACGCACACCGCAGCAGGCACTGGCCGCGTTACTTGACCGATATGCCCCCGCGCGCCTGTTGTTGATCGGCGCCAGCGAGTTCCCGGCACTGGAAGCATTCAAACTCGCACACCCGGACAGTTGCGTTGCTTTCGCGGCCCCAGGCCCATTGCCCGACGAGTTGGCGGCCCGCCGGTTCGACCTGGCCCTGGTGGTTGATTGCCTGGAGCATTTGCCCAAACGTGATGGCCTGAACCTGTTGGGCGGCATCCGCAACCTCAACGCCAGCCGCATCGCCGTGCTGGCGGATCTGCCGGCCTGTGGCTGGCAGGAAACCGACTTCTTCTCCCTGGCCCTGCAAGCCAGCGAACGCTTTCAACGGGACGAACAGGTCTTGACCCTGTTTACCTACGATCTGCTTGAATACAAACAAGTCCCCGACTGGCTCAATTCGCGTTTCTGGGCCAATCCGGAAAACTTTGGGAAATACTGGTGGTAGCGATGAGTACATCCATTTGCCCTTGCGGCAGCGGCACCCTGCTTGACGCCTGCTGCGGTCACTACCATGCCGGACACCCGGCGCCATGCGCCGAAGCCTTGATGCGCTCGCGCTACAGCGCCTACGTGCTGGGGTTGGTCGACTATCTGGTGGCCACCACCCTGCCCGCCCAACAGGCCGGCCTGGACCGTCAATCGATCAGCGACTGGAGTGCGCAAAGTACCTGGCTGGGCCTTGAGGTGGAAAGCTCCGAAGTGCTGGGTGGCCAGCCTGAACACGCTTTCGTGACCTTCACCGCGCGGTGGCACGACAGCAGTGGCGAGCACAGTCATCGAGAGTGCTCATCGTTCGTACAGAACACGGGGCGCTGGTATTTCATCGACCCGACCGTGCAACTCAAACTCGGGCGCAATGACCCCTGCCCGTGCGCCAGTGGACAGAAGTTCAAGAAATGTTGTGCGGGATACTTCAGCAGCCAGTCCATGGAGTGACGGTCCATCACGCAGGAGCTGTCGAAGGCTGCGATCCTTTGGGTCTAGACTGGGACTCAAGGGAGAACCACCACGATGATCATCCGCCGCTGCACACGCTGTCTGCTCACCGTGTTCCTGACACTGGGACTCGGCGGCTGTGCGTCGTGGTTCGACGACGACTTGCCGGACCCCGAGGTCCATCTGGTGAAGGTCGAGGTGGTCAGCGCCAAACTGCTGGAGCAGAAATTCCTCCTGCATTTTCGCATCGACAACCCCAACGACAGCGACCTGACGGTGCGCAGCCTGGAGTATCGCGTTCACCTGGGTGACATACTGCTGGCCGACGGGGAGTACGAACACTGGTTCACCATCAGCCCCAGGCACAGTGCCTACTTCAAGGTGCCGATCCGCACCAACCTGTGGTCCAAGGTCCGGGACCTGGCCAAACTGCTGAAAAAATCCGACCAACCCATTCCCTATCGTCTGGAAGGTGAACTGGAAACCGGTATATTCATCGCCCACTACGTGCACCTGGCACGCAATGGCGTGATAATCGCCGCCGATTTAATTCCGGAGCAACACCGATGACCCAGCAACCCCATGTCCACGGCCCTGACTGCAACCACGATCACGATCATGACCATCACCACCATGATCACGACCACGGCCATGTCCACGGTCCGAACTGCGGCCACGCTCACCAGGAACCGGTGCGCAATGCCCTGAAAGACGTCGGCCGCAACGATCCGTGCCCATGCGGCAACGGCAAGAAATTCAAGAAGTGCCACGGCGCTTGATGCTTCGGGCGGATATCGATTTCGCCAATTGAATCGCCATCGCGAGCAGGCTGCTCCTACATTCGATCTGCGCCAGACAACGGTCCTGTGAATGCAGCTCCCACAGTGATTGGACAGATACTTAGTCGGCCGACAGGATCTGCGCACTGCTGACCACCGTCGCATACTCGCCATGCAGATTCCCCAGCGACATCGCATGCACCTCTTCGGCGCTATGGGCATGGCCGAAAAAGTCAGCCTTGTCGAAGGTAAAGCACGCATCCTCGGCCACCCAGGCATCAAACCCCAGGTTGCCCGCGGTGCGCGCCGTGGACTCCACCGAGTTGTGGGTCGCGACGCCCACGATGATCAACTGCCCGATCCCCGCCTCACGCAACTGCGTCTCCAGCCCCGTCGAACAAAACGCATCCGGCACCTGCTTCTGGATCAAGCGCTCACCGGCCATTGGCGCAAAGCGCTCCTGAAACTCCACCCCCGACTGCTGCGGCCAGAACACAGAGTCCAGCGAGCGGGACAGGTGCTGCACATGGATCACCGGCCGAGCGGTGCGCCGCCAATGAGCGAGCAATTCCAGCATGCGCTCTTCGGCCTGAGGATTATTCCTGCGGCCAAGCCTGGGGTGGAGGATGCCTTTTTGCTGATCGATGATGATCAGTGCCGCGTTTGCCTTGAGCTCCATGCCGACTTTTCTCCAGGATTGTTGATTGTGTCGCACTTCAACATCACGGGTTACGGCTGACAAGCCACTGTTGAGAATCAAAAGATCGCAGCCTTCGGCAGCTCCTACGGAGATACGCCGATCTTTGACAAATCCTGAAATAACCTCTTGCCCCGCTTGCGCGGCCATCGCCTGCTCACTAACGTAGCGCCTTTATTGCGCCCCACCGCCTCTACCCCCGCAGGAGCTTTGCCATGGCCTCGCCAGCCCTTACTCATTTTCTACCCCGGTTCGGCGTTGCCGCAGCAGTGGCGGGCGTCTTGAGCCTGACCGGTTGTCAGAACTTCAATGCCCAGGACACCCTTCCGCCGACCTCCGGCGTGCAACCGCTCAAGGGCCTGGCGCAGAACGTTTCGGTGCGCCGCAATGCCATGGGCATGCCGCTGATTGAAAGCAACAGCTTCCACGACGCGCTGTTCACCCTCGGTTACGTGCATGCCAGCGACCGCATCACGCAGATGGTCACCCTGCGCCTGCTGGCCCAGGGCCGATTGGCCGAGATGCACGGTGCGGACCTGCTGGATGCCGACCGTTACATGCGGGCGGTCAACCTGAAGAAAAGTGCCGGCGAGTTGTACAAGGCCTCTTCGCCGCGCCTCAAGCGTTTCTTCGAAGTCTATGCGCGGGGCGTGAACGCCTACCTGTTCCGCTACCGCGACAAACTGCCGGCGGACCTCGCGGCCACCGGCTACCAGCCTGAATACTGGCAGCCGGAAGATTCGGCGCTGATTTTCTGCCTGCTGAACTTCAGCCAGTCGACCAACCTGCCGGAAGAAATTTCCTCGCTGGTACTGGCCCAGACCGTCACCACCGACAAACTGGCGTGGCTGACGCCGTCCGCCCCCGACGAAAAACTGCCGGTCGCCGAGAGCGAAAAACTCCAGGGCCTCAAGCTCAACGGGCAAGTACCGGGCCTGGCCGAACTCAGCAAAGCCACGGGACAACTGTCGGATCTCAACCTGCTGGGCGCTACCTCGTCGAACAACTGGGCCATTGCCGCGCAACGCAGCCGCAGCGGCAAGAGCCTGTTGGCCAGTGACAGTCATGGCCCGCTGGGCGTGCCTTCATTGTTCAGTTACGTGCAGATTCGCGCACCGAAGTATCAGGCGTCCGGCGTGACCATCGCGGGCCTGCCGATGGTGCTCGGTGGTTTCAACGGTAAAGTGGCGTGGAGCATGGCGTCCGTGATGGGCGACAACCAGGACCTGTTCCTTGAGAAGATCAAGCGCCAGGGCAACGGGCTTACCTACGAAAACGCCGGGAAGTGGCAGCCGGCGATCGTGCGCAACGAAACCTATTTCGTCAAAGGCCAGCGGCCGATTCGCGAGGCGGTGTACGAAACCCGCCATGGCCCGCTGCTCAACAGCGCCCAGGGCACCACGCTGGCCAATGGTTTCGGCCTGGCCTTGCAGATGCCGAACTTCACCGACGACAAGTCCCTGGACGCGTTCTTCGACCTGTCCCGCGCCCAGAGCGCCGAGAGAGCTTCGGATGCCAGTCGCGAAATCCGCGCCATCGCACTGAACCTGGTGTTTGCCGACGCCAGCCACATCGGCTGGCAGGTCACCGGCCGCTACCCGAACCGCCGCGAAGGCGAAGGCCTGCTGCCCTCGCCGGGCTGGGAAGGTCGCTACGACTGGGACGGTTATGCCGACCCTATGTTGCACCCGTACGACCAGGACCCGGCCCAAGGCTGGCTCGGCACCGCCAACCAGCGGGTCATTCCCCATGGCTACGGCATGCAGCTGTCCAACTCCTGGGCCGCACCGGAGCGCGGCGAGCGCTTGGCCGAACTGGCCGGCGCAGGCAAACACGACAGCCGTAGCCTGATCGCCATGCAGTACGACCAGACCACGACCTTCGCGGCCAAGCTGAAGAAAATGTTCGAAGCGCCGGGCATGGCCCAGCCACTCAAACAAGCCATCGACGCCTTGCCGGCGGCCGATCGCGCCAAGGCACACGAAGCCTACAGCCGCTTGATGGCGTTCGACGGCAAGCTCAGCCCGACTTCCACCGATGCGGCCATCTACGAACTGTTCCTGCAGGAAAGCAGCCGGCAGATCTTCCTCGACGAACTGGGCCCGGATAGCAGCCCGGCGTGGAAGGCCTTTGTCGCCGATGGCAAGTTGTCCTACGCGGCCCAGGCCGATCACTTGCTCGGGCGTGAGGACAGCCCGCTCTGGGATGACGTGCGCACCGCGCAGAAAGAAGACAAACCGGCCATCCTCGCGCGCAGCCTCGCCGCAGCGATCAGCGCCGGCGACAGTCAGTTGGGCGGCGATCACAAGGCCTGGCAGTGGGGCAAACTGCACCGCTATGAGTGGAGGAACAACAGCGGCCAGACGGTACGCGGTCCGCTGCCGGCCGGTGGCGATCACACCACACTCAACACCGCCGCATTCGCCTGGGGCCAGGACTTCAACACCACCTTGGCGCCCGCCATGCGCTTTATCGTCGACTTCGGCCAGTCCGAACCGCTGATGGCGCAGAACGGTACCGGTCAGTCCGGCAACCCGGCCAGTGCGAACTACCTCAACAGCATAGAACCCTGGCTCAAGGGCCAGTACATGAGCCTGCCGATGCAGCCGCAAAACTTCGACAACGCCTATGGCAAGAATCGACTGACGCTGACACCCGGCAAGTAACGCTGATCCCTGTGGGAGCGGGCTTGCTCCGGGCGGCGTTCCGACGAAAGCGGACTGACATTCAAAGTAATTGTTGAATGTTCAATCGCTTTCGTCGGAACGCCGCCCGGAGCAAGCCCGCTCCCACACTCGTATTTCATCCGCCCATAAGCCCGATAGAACTTCTCGCCCCGCGCCGACCTCATACCTAACAAGTCTCTCCACTCTGGCAACGCCATGGACCTTGTTATCTCGCGTCCCGAAGGTTTGTACTGCCCTGCCGGCGACTTCTATATCGATCCGTGGCGACCGGTCGAACGTGCCGTGATCACCCACGCCCACGGTGACCACGCCCACGCCGGCAATCAGCACTACCTGGCGGCAGCGCCGGGCGACGCCATTTTGCGTGTTCGACTGGGCCAGGACATCAACCTGCAAACCCTGCGCTACGGCGAACGCCTGCTGCATCACGGCGTGTTCCTCAGTTTTCATCCCGCCGGCCACGTACTCGGCTCGGCGCAGGTACGACTGGAATACGGTGGAGAAGTCTGGGTGGCTTCCGGGGACTACAAGACCGAGCCCGACGGCACTTGTGCCGCGTTTGAACCCGTACGCTGCGACACCTTCATCACCGAGTCGACCTTTGGCCTGCCGATTTACCGCTGGCAACCCCAGCTACAAGTGTTTGCCGAGATCAATCAATGGTGGCAAGCCAACGCGGCTGTCGAAAAAACCAGCGTGCTGTTCTGTCATTCGCTCGGCAAGGCCCAGCGCATTCTCCATGGCATCGACGCACGACTGGGCCCCATTCTCGTGCATGGCGCCGTGGAACCCATCAACCGGATCTACCGCCAAGCGGGGGTTCATTTACCGCCCACGATGGATGCCGCCGACATCAAAAAGAGCGACCCGATGATGCGCAAGGCGCTGGTACTCGTGCCGCTTTCAGCGGCGAACAGCAGCTGGATGCGTCGCTTTGTCGATTACAGCGATGGTTTCGCCAGTGGCTGGATGCGCTTGCGCGGAACACGTCGGCGGCTCGGTGTAGACCGAGGTTTCGTCCTGTCCGACCACGCCGACTGGCCAGGTTTGCTGTGGGCCATCGAACAGACCGGTGCCGAACGGGTCATGGTGACCCATGGATCGAGCGGCGCACTGGTACGCTATCTGCGCGAGCAGGGGCTTGATGCCATGGCGTTCGATACCCGATATGGTGAAGACGAAGAAGACCCCGCCCTCGCCGAGGCCGAACTCGCCGAGGTACTGCCATGAAGGCATTCGCTGAGCTGTATGCCAGGCTCGACGCCTCGACATCGAACAATGCGAAACTGGCGGCGATGCAAAACTACTTCGCCGAGGCTGCACCGGAGGATGCCGCATGGGCGGTGTACTTTCTGTCGGGAGGACGTCCCCGGCAATTGGTACCTGTGCGGGTACTGCGCGAACTCGCGGTGGCGCTTTCCGGTTTGCCACAATGGCTGTTCGAAGAGAGTTACCAGGCCGTCGGTGACCTCGCGGAAACCATTTCGCTGATCTTGCCGCAAGCGCCGCACCGATCAGCCGATGGGCTGGCCACGTGGGTGGAGGACAAGCTGTTGCCACTGCGCGGCGAAACACCGCAATCCCTCGCGCAAAAGTTACCGCAGCTGTGGGCGCAACTGGATCGGGAAAGCCTGATGGTCTGCATCAAACTGATCACCGGCAGCTTTCGCGTCGGGGTGTCCAAATTACTGGTCACCCGCGCCCTGGCAGCCATGGCCCGTCTCGACAGCAAACGCGTGGCGCAGCGGCTGGTGGGTTACACCGATCAGGCCCACCGACCCAGCGCCGCCAGCTACCTGAAACTGATCGCCGCCGAATCCCCGGATGAGCATGCCCAGCGTGGCGGCCAGCCCTACCCGTTTTTTCTCGCCCATGCCTTGTCGTCGCCCGTGGAACAATTCGAAGTGCAGCTCGGTCCGGCACGGCACTGGCAGGCGGAATGGAAATGGGATGGCATTCGCGCCCAGGTGATCAAGCGCGGCGGGCGACTGTGGATCTGGTCGCGGGGTGAAGAGTTGGTCACCGAACGCTTCCCTGAACTGGACAGTTTGATTCTGGGCCTTCCCGACGGGACAGTGATCGACGGCGAGATCGTCGCCTTGAGATCTGCGCCAACCGGCACCGAAAAGGCTTTTGAGCCCGCAGTGCAACCTTTCGCCCTCCTGCAACAACGAATCGGTCGCAAGACCCTGGACCGGAAAATCCTCGATGAAGTCCCGGTGGTGCTGCTTGCCTTCGATTTGCTCGAATGGCAGGGAGAAGACTGGCGCAACCGGAGTCAGGCCGAGCGTCGTGCACAACTGGAACGGGTGGCCGGTGACTGCGCCAACCCTCGTTTGCGTCTCTCGCCATTGTTGACCGGCGACACCTGGCTCGATCTCGCCCGCCAGCGCGAGGCATCCCGCGCCCTCGGTGTCGAAGGCCTGATGCTCAAGGCGCGCGATGCCCTGTACGGCGTCGGCCGGACCAGGGACATGGGCGTGTGGTGGAAATGGAAAGTCGACCCGTTCAGCGTTGACGCCGTGTTGATCTATGCGCAACGGGGGCAAGGGCGCCGGGCCAGCCTCTACAGCGACTATACGTTCGCCGTCTGGGACGGCCCGCCAGAGGCCAGTGAACGCACCCTGGTGCCGTTTGCCAAAGCTTACTCCGGGCTAAGCGATGACGAAATCCGCCAGGTCGACAGCATCGTGCGCAAGACCACCGTGGAAAAGTTCGGCCCCGTGAGCAGCGTCCAGCCAAGCCTGGTGTTTGAATTGGGCTTTGAGGGAATCGCCCTCTCCCGTCGTCACAAGAGTGGCATTGCCGTGCGCTTTCCCCGTATGTTGCGCTGGCGCAAGGATAAGTCGGTCGACGAAGCCGACAGTTTGACGACCCTGCAAAATCTGCTCAGCTAACCCTTCTATCCGTCCTCAAATATTTTTCTTTTTGAGTCGAACTGGTGCGGCCATTTCCCTGCGCCCGTTTTCGTGCATAAATCTGTCTCCGGCTATTTCCAGACACCTTTTAAAACGCTTGTTCGGCACTCTGGTTCGGAAATTGCTACTTTCAACAGGTCTTACGCTTTCCAGTAACAATAATTCTGCGCCACGAGCGCTCATATTGGTTTTAGGGATTGAATAATGAAAAAAGCATTGCTGACCCTTTCTGCACTGGCATTGTGCATGGCTGCTGGCTCCGCCATGGCGAAAGAATACAAGGAACTGCGTTTCGGCGTTGACCCTTCCTACGCACCGTTCGAGTCGAAAGCGGCCGATGGCAGCCTGGTAGGCTTCGACATCGATCTGGGGAACGCGATCTGTGCCGAACTGAAGGTCAAGTGCAAGTGGGTCGAAAGTGACTTCGATGGCATGATCCCTGGCCTCAAAGCCAACAAATTCGACGGCGTGATCTCGTCGATGACCGTTACCGAAGCCCGTGAAAAAGTCATCGACTTCTCCAGCGAACTGTTCTCCGGCCCAACCGCCTACGTGTCCAAGAAAGGTTCGGGTGTGACTGAAGACGTCGCCTCGCTCAAGGGCAAGACCGTCGGCTACGAACAAGGCACCATTCAGGAAGCCTATGCCAAAGCCGTGCTGGACAAGGCCGGCGTGAAAACCCAGGCCTACGCCAACCAGGACCAGGTCTACGCCGACTTGACTTCCGGTCGTCTCGATGCAGGGATTCAGGACATGCTGCAAGCCGAACTGGGCTTCCTGAAGTCGCCACAGGGCGCCGACTACGATGTCAGCAAGCCGGTCGACAACGCTTTGCTGCCAGCCAAGACAGCCATCGGCATTAAGAAAGGTAACACCGAGCTGAAAGCACTTTTGGATAAAGGTATCAAAGCGTTACACGATGATGGCACCTACGCCACCATTCAGAAGAAACACTTTGGCGATCTGAATCTGTACAGCGGCAAATAATGCCCGGCGCCCATCTCGCGATGGGCGCTTTTTTCATCCGATCAGGTTGCTGATTTATGTTCGAAAACCTATTAGAAAATCTGGGGCTCTCTGCCTTCAGCCTCAAGGGCTTCGGTCCGCTGCTGATGCAAGGCACCTGGATGACGATCAAGTTGTCGGCGTTGTCGCTGTTGGTGGCCGTGTTGCTCGGGCTGCTCGGCGCCAGTGCCAAGCTGTCAAAAGTCAAACTGATGCGCGTGCCTGCCCAACTCTACACCACCCTCATTCGCGGCGTTCCGGACCTGGTCCTGATGCTGTTGATCTTCTACAGCCTGCAAACCTGGCTGACCTCCTTTACCGATTACATGGAATGGGAATACATCGAGATCAACCCGTTCAGTGCCGGGGTCATCACCCTGGGCTTCATCTACGGTGCGTATTTCACCGAAACCTTCCGTGGCGCGATCCTCGCCGTCCCACGGGGTCAGGTCGAAGCGGCCACAGCTTATGGCCTCAAGCGCGGCCAGCGTTTCTGGATCGTGGTGTTCCCGCAGATGATGCGTTATGCCCTGCCGGGGATCGGCAACAACTGGATGGTGATGCTCAAGGCCACCGCCCTGGTGTCGATCATCGGCCTCGCCGACCTGGTCAAGGCAGCCCAGGACGCCGGTAAAAGTACCTATCAGCTGTTTTACTTCCTGGTGCTTGCCGCATTGATCTACCTGGTGATCACCAGCGCGTCCAACTTCATTCTGCGCTGGCTTGAGCGTCGTTACTCCGCCGGTACCCGGGAGGCCGTACGATGATCGAACTTCTGCAGGAATACTGGAAACCCTTCCTCTATAGCGACGGCAACAACATCACCGGCCTGGCCATGACCATGTGGCTGCTCAGCGCGTCGATCTTCTTCGGTTTTCTCGTGTCGATCCCGCTGTCCATCGCCCGTGTATCGCCGCACTTCTACATCCGTTGGCCGGTGCAGTTCTATACCTACCTGTTCCGTGGCACGCCGCTCTATATCCAGTTGCTGATCTGTTACACCGGGATCTACAGCCTGGCCGCCATTCGGGCCCAGCCAGTACTGGACGCATTCTTTCGCGATGCGATGAACTGCACGATCCTGGCCTTCGCCCTGAACACCTGCGCCTACACCACGGAGATTTTCGCCGGGGCAATCCGCAGCATGGCCCATGGTGAAGTGGAAGCGGCCAAGGCTTACGGCCTGACAGGCTGGAAGCTGTATGCCTACGTGATCATGCCGTCGGCCCTGCGTCGCTCGTTGCCGTACTACAGCAACGAAGTGATTCTGATGCTGCACTCGACCACCGTGGCCTTCACCGCGACCATCCCGGACATCCTGAAAGTCGCACGGGACGCCAACTCGGCAACCTTCCTGACCTTCCAGTCGTTCGGCATCGCCGCGCTGATCTACCTGACCGTCACTTTTGCGCTGGTCGGCCTGTTCCGCCTTGCCGAACGCCGATGGCTGGCCTTCCTCGGGCCGACCCACTAGGTCTCAACCTGCTTCAGGAACAACAGATGCGCCACCAGAAACATGACCTGCTGGCCCCGCTGCCGGGGACCGCACGACAGATCCACAGTTTTCACTTCGGCCCACAACCGGCCAACGGCAAGATCTACATCCAGGCCTCCCTGCACGCGGACGAAATGCCCGGCATGCTGGTGGCCTGGCACCTCAAGCAACGCCTGGCAGAGCTGGAAGCCGCCGGTCGCCTGCGCAGCGAAATCGTGCTCGTGCCCATCGCCAACCCGGTGGGCCTGGAACAGGTGCTGATGGATGTGCCGCTGGGCCGCTACGAGCTGGAAAGCGGCCAGAACTTCAACCGCTGGTTCCTCGACCTCAGTGAAGAAGTCGGCAATGCGATCGAGGGCAAGCTCGGTGACGATCCGCAGCGCAACCAGCAACTGATCCGCAGCAGCCTGCGCGAAGCGCTGGCCCGGCAGACTGCCGACACCCAACTGCAATCCCAGCGCCTGACCCTCCAACGACTGGCCTGTGACGCCGACATGGTGCTCGACCTGCATTGCGACTTCGAAGCGGTCGCGCATCTGTACACCACCCCGGATGCCTGGCCGCAGGTCGAGCCGCTGGCCCGTTACATCGGCGCCGAAGCCAGCCTGCTGGCGACGGACTCTGGCGGTCAGTCGTTCGATGAATGCTTCACCCTGCTGTGGTGGCAGTTGAAAGAGCGCTTCGGCGAACACTTCGACATTCCACCGGGCAGTTTTTCGGTGACCGTCGAATTGCGCGGTCAGGGCGATGTCAACCACCCGCTGGCCAGCCTCGACTGCCAGGCGCTGATCGACTACCTGATCCATTTCGGCGCAATCGCCGGTGAACCTGCGCCCCTGCCCGACCTGCCCTATCCGGCGACACCGCTGGCCGGTGTAGAGCCAGTGGCCACGCCTGCCGGCGGGCTGCTGGTGTTCACCGCGCTGCCGGGGCAATACCTGGAAGCCGGGCAACTGATCGCCGAGGTCATTGATCCGATCAACGATCGCGTCACTCCCGTCCACTGCTGCGCCGCCGGGCTGATGTACGCCCGCTCGCTGCGTCGCATGGCCACTGCCGGCATGGTGATCGCCCACGTCGCGGGCACCGAAGCCTATCGCAGCGGCTATCTACTTTCGCCTTGAGGATGCACGCCCCATGTACAAATTGACCATCGAAGGCCTGCATAAAAGCTATGGCGACCATGAAGTCCTCAAAGGTGTTTCGCTCAAGGCCAAGACCGGCGACGTCATCAGCCTGATCGGCGCCAGCGGCTCGGGTAAAAGTACCTTTCTGCGTTGCATCAATTTCCTGGAACAACCCAACGACGGCGCCATGAGCCTCGACGGGCAGAACATCCGCATGATCAAGGATCGCCACGGCATGCACGTGGCCGATGCCGCGGAACTGCAGCGGATTCGCACACGCCTGGCCATGGTGTTCCAGCACTTCAACCTGTGGAGCCACATGACGGTGCTGGAAAACATCACCATGGCGCCGCGCCGGGTGCTGGGCTGCGACAGGAAAGAAGCCGAGGACCGCGCCCGGCGCTATCTCGACAAGGTAGGGCTGGCCTCCCGTGTGGCGGACCAATACCCGGCGTTCCTGTCCGGCGGCCAGCAACAACGGGTGGCGATTGCACGCGCACTGGCCATGGAACCGGAAGTCATGCTGTTCGACGAACCGACCTCGGCGCTGGACCCGGAACTGGTGGGCGAAGTGCTCAAGGTGATCCAGGGCCTTGCCGAAGAGGGCCGGACCATGATCATGGTGACCCACGAAATGAGCTTTGCCCGCAAAGTGTCGAGCCAGGTGCTGTTTCTGCACCAGGGCCTGGTGGAGGAAGAAGGCGCGCCGGAAGACGTGCTGGGTAACCCGAAAAGCGAGCGGTTGAAGCAGTTCCTCAGTGGCAACCTGAAATAACCACCGGCAGCAAGAGTGGAAGCCGGCTTGCCCGGCTTCCAACATCCATCAACCGTTATGCCCCCGCTTGGTTTTCCAACCTGAAACTGCCATTACTCACTTGCAGACCATTAGCGTCCGTCCCGCTGAAGCGTCCGGCAAACTCCGCGTCACCTCCCACCGTCAACTCGAGCGTTCCTGGATAAAGCTCAGCCTCCGAGTTACCGGTCACATGGATGACCTTGGGAGTTGTCCCGCTGAGCTCCAAGCTGAAGCTGCCACTCTGGATGCCTATCGGCAAGTACACTAAAAACGCTGTCCCCTGACCGTTATCCGCCTCAATGCAATGAATGTTTGACTGCTGGTAAAAATCGAGTCCATCCGTTACGCGAAACTGCATGGAGCCGTCTGTCGTGATGACCTCGGCACTCATATGTCCCGATCGATTTGCACTCATCTGAATGTTCCTTTTCATATTCGTCGTTAACTGACTGGCGCCCCCCATTGCCAACGGCCACAGGGCACGCGGCTCACAGATAGAACCACGGCCATACCCGTCGATTGGTTTCGACGACAGACACAGTTACTTCCGAATATGTTCAGGCTGACTCAGACGCCAGGTTCGTGAACGGCAACAACAGACGCAGGCCTGCTTGCTGAAGACACCCCCCCGTTCACCGACCATAAATGGCGGACATCGAAAATCAGGCAACAGGCGCAGGCGGTGGCTCATCCGGCAGGGTAGGCTCTCCTGGCTCGTTGGGCTGTTCATTCGGGGTATCAGGATCAGGCTGGCCGGGGATGCCCCCTGCCATGCTGACGGGCGGATGTGCCAATAACGACCAGGCCAGAACGCCAACCTGATTGGGTTCAAGCCTTGCCAGCTCGGCACTGATTCGCGGATCGATCTTCATTCGGCGCTCCTGGGCGATGGCCCGACCCGCCTTGCGCGGATCGGAACAGTACACTCCATAGAGTGTACGCCCGCCCAGGAATTCCCGACATTTGTCGGACGGTTGACTCAGGTACGCGGCAGGGTCACGCCACGCTGGCCCTGATACTTGCCGCCACGGTCCTTGTAGGACACTTCACACTCTTCGTCCGACTCGAGGAACAGCATCTGTGCCACGCCTTCGTTGGCGTAGATTTTCGCCGGCAGATTGGTGGTGTTGGAGAACTCCAGGGTCACGTGACCTTCCCACTCAGGCTCGAGCGGCGTGACGTTGACGATGATGCCGCAGCGCGCGTAGGTGCTTTTACCCAGGCAAATGGTCAATACATTGCGCGGAATGCGGAAATATTCGACGGTGCTGGCCAGGGCGAAGGAGTTCGGCGGAATGATGCACACGTCGCTGTGGATATCGACGAAGCTGCCGGCATCGAAGTTTTTCGGGTCGACGATGGCCGAATTGATGTTGGTGAACACCTTGAAATGATTAGTGCAACGCACGTCGTAGCCGTAGCTCGACACGCCGTAGGAGATCACACGGCTATCGTCGCTGCCGCGCATCTGGCGCTCGACGAAAGGCTCGATCATGCCGTGTTCCTGCGCCATGCGGCGAATCCACTTGTCCGATTTGATGCTCATGGCGGGTGTCCTGAATTGCGAGGTCGAAAAATTCTGTCCGGCATCTTACCGGGCGCGCCGCCGGGTTCAAAGTCCGGGGTGCAATTCTCGCTGAACAGGCAGGAATTACGCGCGTTGGCGACGAACCGTCACACCGCCGATCCTTAAAACAGAGAAACCTTCGCAAGAAGCATTGGCACGTCTCGGAAAAAGGGTTAAGGTGGCGCCACTGTGCTGCTTGTGTCACTGAGAATCTCTACACGATATGTTGAATTTCGATCCAACCATCTACAAGAATTTTTCCTGCTCTTTGCACTCAGTCTCGGCCAGGGTTCTTCCTGAGTCGCAGTTATCTTTGTTCAAGGAGTTACACCATGTCTAATCGCCAAACCGGTACCGTTAAGTGGTTCAACGATGAAAAAGGCTTCGGCTTCATCACCCCACAATCCGGTGACGACCTGTTCGTTCACTTCAAAGCTATCCAGTCCGACGGCTTCAAAAGCCTGAAAGAAGGCCAACAGGTTTCTTTCATCGCTACCCGCGGTCAGAAAGGCATGCAAGCTGAAGAAGTTCAAGTTATCTAACTTGTACTTGCTTTAGTAAAAAGCCCCGCCCTCAACAGCGGGGCTTTTTTGTGCCTGTGTGTTTTTCACAGGTAAAAAAGATCGCAGCCTGCGGCAGCTCCTACAGGCTGCGATCTTTTAGCGTCTTACCAGGTCACGCCAAACCCTGCGGTGTAGCGTGTCTTGTCCAGATCCGCATCGTCGGTGCCGCTGATGATGTCCCGCTCCGCCTTCAGGTTCAGCGAAGCCCAGTCAGTCACCTTGTAGCGCAACCCCATCTCGGCATCGAGTGCGTAGTCAGCCACACCCGACAACGGCTTGCCGACCTCACCATTGGTGAAGAACTCCACACGTTTGCCGATCAGGTAGCGGTTGTAGTCCCACGTCATGGCCAGGGCGTAGAAATTTTCCTTGCTGCCATCGGCGAACTCATAGTCCGTGCGGTTGACCAGCGAGCCCAGGGAGAACGCCCCGAGTTCGTTATCCCAGAACTGATAGCCAGGGCCCGTACCAACGGTGCGTTGACGGGAAAGGTCTTCGACCTTGTCGCGCTTGTACACCAGGCGCCCCTGCCAGAACCATTGCTCGGTCAGGAACCGGTCGATGGAATACTCGGCCCGCCAGTTGTCCGTGGTCACCACGTCGTCCTGGAACTCGCGGTTGTATTCGCCTTCAGCGGTATGCCGCCAGCGACCGTGGCGCGCAGTGGTCTTGAAATCGATGTCGTAGTCATCGGTGTCGTTTTCCGCCCGCTGATAATCCAGCGCGACATCGACATTGCCTTTCCACACCAGATCCTCGACCACCGGTTTTGGCTTGAGAATCTGCTGAATGCTTGCCAGTTCGACCGTCTTCGGCGCCTCGCCATTGGCCAGCGTGACCTTGCCGGCGTCCGCCGCTTTCAGCGACTTGGCTTTCTCGCCCGTGTAGGCATCCTGCTTGACCAGCAACTCCTGATCGCTGTCCAGGGTCTTGACCTGCTTCCAGTCGATCGTCACCGCACCGGCATACTCGGTCTGGATCAGCAGCTTGCCGCCATCGAACAGCGTGATCTTGCCACTGAGCTTGTCACCGTTCTTCAACCACACGGTATCGGCTAGCAAGGGAGTGGAGGCGCCAAGGACGGCGAGACATAGCAGGGATCTGGACAACATAAGCAAAATACAGGCGCTCGGGATTGCGAAAAAATCGGCATTATCCGTAGGAATAAGGCCCTGACAAGGACTGACCCGACTATTTCTATTGAGTTCATTTCTCAAGCGCCCGTGCAGGAATTACTCTACAGACGGTAAAGCAGACTTCTTCAGGACTGACGGACGTGACCGATCCAACCGATGAACCCGAGAGCGCAGCGCAAATCCGACGCACGGCGCTGTACCTGACTCTGGCGCAAGTTCCCGAGGGCAAAGTCGTCAGCTACGGCCAGTTGGCCGAGCTTGCAGGGTTGGGTCGCGCCGCTCGCTGGGTAGGCCGCACGCTCAGCCAATTGCCGAGCGACAGCAAACTGCCCTGGCACCGCGTTCTGGGCGCAAACGGGCGTATCAGCCTGCCGGTCGGCAGCCCTTCGGGCGATGAGCAGCGCGCACGATTACGCATGGAGGGCATCAGTGTCCTGAATAATCGTGTTGATATTCAGCGCCATGGCTGGCGTCCGGTAGAGCACAGCGGTTAGAGTGCGCGCTTTGTTTCCGTATTTCTTGAGGCAGACTCCAGCCCATGCCCCGTAAAACCTGGCGCGCCGCGCTCGCCGCTTATGCCAGCCCCTCGACACTCGTGCTGTTGCTGCTTGGCTTCGCCGCCGGCCTGCCCTACATGCTGGTGTTTTCGACACTTTCGGTCTGGCTCCGTGAAGCCGGCGTGGCGCGTGAAACCATTGGTTATGCAAGCCTGATCGGCCTGGCCTATGCCTTCAAATGGGTCTGGTCGCCCTTGCTCGACCAATGGCGACTGCCATTGCTCGGCAAACTCGGCCGACGACGATCCTGGCTCGTATTGTCCCAGGCACTGGTCATCCTGGGCCTGATCGGGATGGGTTTCTGTGACCCGCAAAAGCATCTGTCCTGGCTGATCGCCATTGCCGTGGTCGTCGCTTTCGCATCAGCGACGCAAGACATTGCAGTAGACGCCTATCGCCTGGAAATCGCCGAAGACAATCGCCAGGCCGCCCTGGCCGCCAGCTACATGTCCGGTTACCGGGTCGCTGCGCTGCTGGCGACCGCAGGCGCGCTGTACTTCGCCGAAGGCTTTGGCTCCACCGGCTTCAACTACAAGCATTCGGCCTGGGCCGGCACTTACATCCTGTTCGGCGCGCTGATGGTCCCGGCACTGCTGACATCCCTGTTCATGCGCGAACCACCCGTGCCGTTGCGCACGCAACTGCAGGCCGGGCGCTACAGCTTCATGCATCAGCTGGCCTCGGTGTTCGTGCTGATCATTTTGCTGGTGTCCGTGCCCGCCATGTTCACCCAGCTCTACAACACCGACTTCACCAGCGTACTGTTCGAAGGCGTGAGCCTGCTCGACCTGCTGCTTGAAGACCGCGCATTCCTGCGGGCCATCCTCTACATCACGCTCACCGCCCTGTGCCTCTCGGCCATGGGCCGTCGTGGCCTGGCACCGGTGCTGACGCCGGTCAACGACTTCATCCTGCGATACCGCTGGCAAGCGCTGCTGTTGCTCGGCCTGATCGCCACCTATCGGATGTCCGATACGGTCATGGGGGTGATGGCCAACGTGTTCTATATCGACCAGGGCTTCACCAAGGACCAGATCGCCAGCGTGAGCAAGATCTTCGGCCTGATCATGACCCTGGTCGGCGCCGGCATGGGCGGCTTGCTGATCGTGCGTTTCGGCATCCTGCCGATCCTGTTCATCGGCGGCCTCGCATCCGCGGCGACCAACATCCTGTTCCTGATGCTCGCCGACATGGGTCCCAACCTGAACATGCTGGTACTGACCATATCCCTGGACAACTTCAGTTCAGGCCTGGCCACCTCGGCCTTCGTGGCCTACCTGTCGAGCCTGACCAACCTCAAGTTCTCCGCCACCCAGTACGCCCTGCTCAGCTCGATCATGCTGTTGCTGCCGCGCCTGATCGGCGGCTACTCAGGGGTCATGGTGGAGAAGTTCGGTTATCACGATTTCTTCCTGATTACCGCCCTGCTGGGCGTCCCGACCCTGCTGCTGATCGCCCTGCACTGGTTCCAGGAGAACCGCCGCGCAGGTCCGACACCCACCCCGGAACCGCTGCAGACCCCGATTGCCGAAGAATCGTAGGTTTTTTACGCAGGAATAATCGCGGAGGGCCGAGTGAATCGCGCCCTCCTGCCACACCACCGACCGCACGCCTGTACGCCAGCGGATCTCGCCCGTACAATGCTCCGTCATTTCTCGTCATCAGCAATCGATAACGGCCAACCATGCGCACCAGTCAATTTTTGCTCGCCACACAAAAAGAAACGCCTTCCGACGCGGTCGTGATCAGCCACCAGCTGATGCTGCGCGCCGGCATGATCCGCAAGCTTGCCTCGGGCCTGTACACCTGGCTGCCGATGGGCTTGCGGGTAATGCGCAAGGTCGAAGCCGTCGTTCGTGAAGAAATGAACGCCGCCGGCTCTCTCGAAGTGTTGATGCCGAGCACGCAACCGGCCGAGCTGTGGCAGGAATCCGGGCGCTGGGAAGAGTACGGCCCTGAATTGCTGCGCTTCAAGGATCGCCACGGCCGCGACTTCTGCGCCGGCCCGACCCACGAAGAAGTCATCACCGATCTGATGCGCAACGAGTTGAGCAGCTACAAGCAGCTGCCGATCAACCTGTACCAGATCCAGACCAAATTCCGTGACGAAATCCGCCCACGCTTCGGCTTGATGCGCGGCCGCGAATTCATCATGAAGGACGCCTACTCGTTCCACGCCGACCAGCCTTCGCTGCAGGTCACCTACGATCGCATGCACCAGGCCTACTGCAACGTGTTCACCCGTCTGGGCCTGAAGTTCCGCCCTGTTGAAGCCGACAACGGCTCCATCGGCGGCGCCGGCTCCCACGAGTTCCACGTGCTGGCCGAGTCCGGTGAAGACGACATCGTGTTCAGCAACGGCTCCGACTACGCCGCGAACATCGAGAAAGCCGAAGCCGTGCCACGGGAAACCTCGCGCGCCGCTGCGACCGAACAACTGCGCCTCGTCGACACCCCGAACGCCAAGACCATTGCGCAACTGGTCGAAGGCTTCAACCTGCCGATCGAGAAAACCATCAAGACCCTCGTGGTGCACGCTGAAGAGAAAGGCAAGCTGATCGCCCTGATCATCCGTGGCGACCATGAGCTGAACGAAATCAAGGCCGCCAACCAACCAGGCGTGGCCAGCCCTCTGGTCATGGCCTCGGAAAGCGAACTGCGCGAAGCCATTGGCGCCGGCGCCGGTTCCCTCGGCCCGTTGAACCTGCCGCTGCCGATCATCATCGACCGCTCGGTCGAGCTGATGAGCGACTTCGGCATCGGTGCCAACATCGACGACAAACACTACTTCGGCGTGAACTGGGAGCGCGACCTGCCTGTTCCGACCGTTGCCGACCTGCGCAACGTCGTGGCCGGTGACCCGAGCCCGGACGGCAAAGGCACCCTGGAAATCAAGCGCGGCATCGAAGTCGGGCACATCTTCCAGCTGGGCAACAAGTACAGCAAAGCGATGAAGTGCGAAGTACTGGGCGAGAACGGCAAGCCGGTCACCCTGGAAATGGGCTGCTACGGCATTGGCGTGTCCCGCGTGGTGGCGGCTGCCATCGAGCAGAACAACGACGAAAACGGGATCATCTGGAGCGACACGCTCGCGCCGTTCCAGATTGCCCTGGTGCCGCTGCGCTACGAAACCGAGCAGGTTCGCGAAGCCACCGACAAGCTGTACGCGGAACTGACCGCTGCCGGCTTCGAAGTGCTGCTGGACGACCGTGACAAGAAAACCAGCCCGGGCATCAAGTTCGCGGACATGGAACTGATCGGCATTCCACACCGGATCGTGGTCAGCGACCGCGGCCTGGCCGAAGGCAACCTGGAATACAAGAGCCGTACCGAGGCCGACGCACAAGCGCTGCCGGTCGCCGACGTGCTGTCCTTCCTTCAGGCCCGCATCCGCCGCTGATAGCAGATATAGAGACGTCATGTTCAAGCGAAACACCTTAGGCCTCGGTGGTGCCGCCTTGTGCGGCACCCTGCTGGTCAGCGGCTGTGCCAACCACATGTCACAACGCAGCGAGCACGAGGAACGGGTCGAGCGCAAATTGCTCGATCACAGCCTGCAGATCGATGTCGGTGAGCCCAAGGTGCTTGAGCTGCCGCAACGGCGGGTGAAAATCCACGAGCAGAAGACTTTCGAAGTCACCGAGTACGAAGTCACGCGTCACTATGACCGCTATACGCCGTACCAACCCTGGCGGGAGATCTATGAAATCCCGCTGGGCGCGGTGGCCGTGGTGGCGGGTGTCGGTGCCAACGTGGTCAATGTGTTCGCCCTCGGCAATCTGCCGGACAGCGTGACCAAAGACTGGCTGAGCTACGGTTTCGCCGGGCTCAACCCGTTCATGAACGTGCAGTCCCATGGCCGAGCGCAGCAGAACCTGGCCGGTATTGATGAAGTCCAGCGCGACAAACGCACGGAGTACTCAAGCCTGCCCTGGAGCGAGCGCCCGGTCGAGGTCAAGGCCGGCAAGGAAATCTTCGAACTGACCACCGACAAAAACGGCGTGTTGCGCCTGAATCTGTTGGATAACCCGTTCGCTGAACATGACATCAATCATCTGAGCCGCTTGCTGATTCGTGTTGAGGCTGCCCAGGACAACGTGCACACCGATGCCACCCTGGCCGTCAGCAGCACCTTGCGCAGCAAGCTCTATGAGGCCCACGGGCTGATTTATGACGATCTCGAAGGCGACGAAGTCAGCCAGTGGGTCCACCGGGTCAAACGCCTGTCGGAGCTGGGTCTTGAAGAAGAAGCCAGTGAGCTGGAACAGAGCCTGATCGAGCTGACGCGCAACGATCCGGAATTGCAGACCGAGTTCCTGAAGTCGCTGGCCCGCAACGGCGAGCGACTGGTGGCGAATCCGGGGCTGAACTAACCAAAAGATCGCAGCCTGCGGCAGCTCCTACAACAGATCGCATTCTTCTGTAGGAGCTGCCGCAGGCTGCGATCTTTTATGTTTCAGGCCTACCGCTCAAACAACTCCATCTGCTCGAACCCGCCCCGCAAGTCCTCCAGCCGCACGCCCACGCCCAACAACCGCACCGGTTTACCGCCACGATTGAAGGCCTGGGTCAGCATCAACTGATAACTTCCCAGATCCCGCCCTGCCCCGGCCTGCTCCAATGTCGTCTGCGTGAAGTCGTGAAATTTCACTTTGACGAATGGCTTGCCCGGACGATAACTGCTGTCGATTCGCGCCATGCGACCGGCCAGGGTCTCCAGCAGCTCGGGCAACTTATCCAGACAACTCTTCAGGTCCGGCAGGTCAACGTCGTAGGTATTTTCGACACTGATTGACTGACGACGACTGTCATTGTGCACCACACGCTCATCAATCCCACGGGCCAGGCTCCAGAGTCGCTCGCCAAAGCTGCCGAACTCACGCACCAGCGCCAACTTGTCCCATTCGCGCAATTGCAGGCAATCCGTGATACCCAGCTTGCCAAGCTTGTCGGCAGTGACTTTGCCGACCCCGTGCAGCTTGCTCACCGGCAAGCCACTGACAAAGTCCTCGACCTGATCCGGCGTGATGACGAACAGTCCGTTGGGCTTTTTCCAGTCACTGGCGATCTTGGCCAGAAACTTGTTCGGCGCCACGCCCGCCGACACGGTGATGTGCAACTGATTGGAGACCCGGCGCCGGATGTCCTGGGCAATTCGCGTTGCACTGCCAGCGAAATGCGCGCTGTCCGACACATCGAGGTAGGCCTCATCGAGCGAGAGCGGTTCGATGATCTCGGTGTAATCGCGAAAGATCGTGTGGATTTCCCTGGACGCTTCTCGATAGGCATCCATGCGTGGCTTGACGATGGTCAGGTCCGGGCACAGCTTCAAGGCATGCCCTGAAGACATCGCCGAACGCACCCCGTACGCCCGCGCCTCATAATTGCAGGTGGCGATCACCCCGCGCCGGTCCGCCGACCCGCCCACCGCCAATGGCTTGCCGGCCAGACGCGGGTCATCACGCATCTCAATGGCGGCGTAGAAACAGTCACAGTCGACGTGGATGATCTTTCGCTGAGTCATGGCAAAGCAGAGTTCATGGCAAGGAAAAGGCGTATTGGTGTGACGGACATCCAGTATCTCACCGACACCTGTATATAGCACCAGTAGTCTGAATGTTCTTTTCGAGGCGTGGGAAATGTCGTTGGTAAATTTATTTTTTCAATCAGAAAAACATTCCCGATAGAGCCGCAGGCCTTGCCCCGCCTGCCTCACAGGCTGACCAACCCACTCATCGGCAAGCTAACCGATTGAAGATGAACAGGTTTTATCTGAATTGCAGGTTGACACCCCAGCGTATCTCTATAGAATGCCGACACACAGACGCGGGATGGAGCAGTCTGGTAGCTCGTCGGGCTCATAACCCGAAGGTCGTCGGTTCAAATCCGGCTCCCGCAACCAAACATCAAAAAAGGCTACTCGAAAGAGTGGCCTTTTTTGTGCGTGCCTGTTTTGTAACGCCGGCAGCGAAACTCGCCATCCCTGCTGGCCCGAGCAGTCAGCAGAAATCGTTCTGATTCCGAAACTTAGGCGAAGGCTGCGACCGTTTGCCGCGCTTTAACGTTTATTTGACCTGGTTCGGGATTAACGGTTGACACCCTGACGATTCTCTATAGAATGCCGCCACACAGACGCGGGATGGAGCAGTCTGGTAGCTCGTCGGGCTCATAACCCGAAGGTCGTCGGTTCAAATCCGGCTCCCGCAACCAAACATCAAAAAAGGCTACTCGAAAGAGTGGCCTTTTTTGTAT